>JANLXZ010000476.1:0-2838 GCA_031365375.1 Hyphomicrobiaceae bacterium
TGGTTCGACCTGACGTCGCTCGGTAAATCGGCCGCCCGCATGGACTTCAAAAAGCTCGCCGATACCAACGCGCACTACATTCGCGAGACGCCGGATGAGGAACTGCTCTCGCGTATCGAGACGGTATTGCCGCAGCTTGGATCTGAAGTTGCACCAAAGGCATTCAATGCGGCTCAGCGAACACAGATGCTAGCGCTGATGCCGGATCTAAAGCCACGCGCTCAGACCCTGCACGAGATTGTCGATGCCGCTGCATGCATCTTCGCCGAGCGGCCACTCAAGGTTGACGACAAGGCGGCGAAACTCCTCGACGCCGAAGCCAAGGGGCATATCAAGGCATTGCACGATCGCTTCGCAGCGCTCAATTCGTGGGAAGCAAAATCGCTTGAAGACGAAGTGCGCGTTTACGCCGAGGCCAAAGCGCTCAAACTTGGCAAGGTCGCGCAGCCGCTTCGTGCTGCGCTCACCGGCTCATCGGTTTCGCCTCCGATCTTTGGCGTGATGGCGGTTCTGGGGCGCGATGAAACGTTGGCCCGGCTTGCCGATCAGGTGGCGTGAGGCGCACCCTTCAGCCGCGACAGCAAAGCAACCGGCGCGGCGACAATCGCAGTCGCCGGCATGACCGTGATGACGTAGATCGCAAGCTTCACCGCGCCCGCCGCCTGATAACCGAACGCACTTGCGTACTCGCCGCGGTTCTCTGGTGGCCACAACTTGTTCCACCAACGCCATGAGATCGGGCTGCCCAACGCTCCAAGAAAAACGAGCGCCAAATAGCCCCAGGTAAAGCTTGACGGCACGCTCGAGAACAGCCTTCGATCGAGTTCTCGTCTACGGGCTGCACTCACCAAGTACATGTGGATCGCCGTCGGCTCGATGCGACCGGTAACGTCGTTGGACACGCCCGCCGCCGCCCGTGTCAGGGCATCGACAATGCTGCTGGTTGCCGAGGCTGCGGCTACACTGGGGACAGCGACCATTGTCACGCGTTCCGCCGACGCCTTTGTCAATCGCACCGTGAGGGGCCGCGTTTCGGTGGCAATCGTCCCCAGCAGCGCATCGAGGCCGGAGTCGGCCGTCAACCCATCCGCGCCGCTCAACTCGGCTCTAAGCCAAAGCCAATTGCGCGCGCCCGGTTGGCGGCCAGCCGTCGCGTCGAGGATGATCAGATTGACATCGTGTTGTTCGGCGGCGGTGACCAAATCCAACGCGATGAGGCTACGATCGGGTCCGCTCGGCACCTTAAAATTCAGCAGCCCATCGGCCAATCGCCCGGTGATCAGAACGGTCTGTCCGCGCAGGCCTGCCAGTGCATCCTTCAATCGATACGGATCGATGCGCTCGATCAGATCGCCCTTGCCGGATTTGTCCAACGCAGGTCGAGCGCTCAGTATAGCCGGTGCACTAGGTTCGAGCGCTACCACGCGGATACCGCCTCGCGCGAGAGAGCGGTCAAGTTGGGTCAGGACCTCATCGAACGCGGCGCGCTCATCAATCTCCACCCTGACTTTGGGGCTCACTTGCGCGGTGCGTGGCGGGCCATCTTGAAGCGTATAGACACCGGTCGCCGTAGAAAGACGCAGACTTGCCGAGCGTGGCAACACGTTGAAGGCCTTACCTTGCGAAAACACGGTGTCCTCCGCCAACACGAGAACCAGCCGCGTCTCGGGTTCCTTGGCACCGGACGCCAGCACGCCGAGCATCCGTTTCATCTCGTCGGGCGAAGCCGCCGTGAAGCGCTCGCCTTTGGCGTTGACAAATGTCCAATGGCCCTCTTGCGAGGCAGATGCCGCCAGCACAACCGTACCATCCGGAACCACCATGCGCGCTGCTTGCTCGACCGCACGTTCAAGCCCGTCGCCCGCTGCAATCGCCGATGACGTGCCGAGCAGAAATATCGCGAATAGGCAAAGCGTGAGATCGACCAAGCCGAGCCGTATCTTCCCGAGGCGGATGTCAATATTGGACATATCTGAATCCCTTCCCCAGCCCTCGCGGCCGTACCGACTGACAGATACCATTCGCGCGCCAACCGGCAAGAACAACAACACGAGAGGCCCACGCAATCGCTCGACGGCTTCACATTGACGGATAACGATTGCTGCACGATTGTGCCGCCTGGCTGTTTTGGGCTACACGGCAATTCAGCACCACTCACGCCGCATCGACTGCTGAAAATCCTCGCGCGCGGCGTGAATAGCCGAACCGGGATAACGATCTGGAGACGCCCATGACGACCCTTGCACAACGTCCCGCAGTCGATGGGCACGAAGCCATGCGGGCCAGCATCGCCCAGGTGGTTGCCCGCGCACGTGTCGCCCAAAGCGGATTTGCGACCGCAAGCCAGGTGACGACGGACGATGCCGTCCGCGCGTTGGCATGGTCGATTTACCAGCCGCGCCATGCGCGTGCTCTCGCCGAGTTGGCCGTGAAAGACACCGGCCTCGGCAACGTGCCCGACAAGATTATCAAGAAACAGCGTAAGACGTTTGGCACATTGCGCGATCTGCTGCGGGCACCGAGCGTCGGGATCATCGAAGAAGATAAGGCACGCGGGCTCGTCAAGTACGCAAAGCCGATGGGTATCGTTGCGGCCGTTACCCCATCGACCAATCCCGGTGCCACCCCCGTGAACAAGGCGATGATGGCGATCAAGGGCCGGAACGCAGTGATCGTCGCGCCCTCGCCCCTGGGCTACGACACAACCAAGCTCGCCGTCGACTATATGCGCGCTGAACTGGAGCGGATCGGACTGCCAGCCGACCTGGTGCAAATTCTACCAGCACCTGTCACCAAGGACAGCACGGACGAGTTGATGAAGTCTGTCGAACTCGTTGT
>JANLXZ010000311.1:0-2682 GCA_031365375.1 Hyphomicrobiaceae bacterium
TCAGCCCGTGACGACGGGCAACCGCTGAGATCACTGCGCCAGGCTCAGCGCTCTCAGCCACCACCATCGCCTTGAAATCAGGCGGCCAGTTCCGTCGTCGGCCAACGCCAGTGATCACCTCGACCCGCCGAAGCTCATCGCCCTTGTGGTCAACCGTAAGGTCAACCTTATGGTCATGTGTGGACGACGCCCGCGTTGCAAGAGGAATCTGAAGTGCGGCTTGCGGTCGGGTGCAAGTCATGTGTCCGGCCTATTTGCGCGGCGCATGACCGCTGGCCCTGATGTAGTCCGCTGATCGGGTCCCAATCAAATCGACGTGCTCGACCGCACGTGACCATAAACGGGTTTTCCCGATCGACGGCTCGACCGTTTCGCATCACATCATCATCACCCTCGCAATTCGATTATCGTGCTCCGGCAGTGCCGCGCATTCTTATTGCCAAGCCCCTTCAGGCGGCTGCGGCAAGCTCCGGCGCTCGATAGATTCCTCCCTTGGCCATCACGGCCCAGGCAATGCGCGCCATTTTGTTGGCGACGGCTACAGCGACCAGCTTGGCCGGCTTTTTGGCCAACAAAGTTATGATCCAACGGTGCCTCTCCGGATGTCGTCGCGCCTGCTGAATTACGGCCGTTGCACCGACGACGAGCATCCGCCTGAGATAGCGATCACCTTGCTTGGAGATGCCACCGAGCTTTTCCTTGCCTCCCGTTGAATACTGTCGGGGCACAAGACCGATCCAAGCCGCCAAATCGCGACCCGTTTTGAACGCGCTTGGATCCGCGATCGTGGCGGCAATCGCCGTCGCTCCAATGATACCAATCCCAGGTATTGTCTCAAGACGCCGGCTCACATCGTTGGCACGATGCTGCGCATGGATGCCTCGGTCCAGTTCGCCGATTTGGGTCTGCAGTGCTGCGAACTGATCGAGAAGGGCCTGCAACGCCTGCTTCATTGCCACCGGAAGCTCATGGCTGTTGCTTTCGTCGGTGACGATGGCGGCGAGTTCGGCAATCCCATCGCGACCCTTTTCGGCGACGAGGCCGAACTCAGCCAGATGCGCACGGAGTGCATTGATGAGCTGCGTACGTTGGCGAATTAATAGATCCCGCGTTCGATGCAGCATCAGCGCCGCTTGTTGTTCTGCCGTCTTGACCGGCACAAACCGCATTGATGGACGCGTCACAGCCTCGCAAATGGCGGCAGCGTCGGCGGCGTCATTCTTGGACCGCTTGACGTAGCCCTTGACATAGCTCGGCGGCATCATCCGAACGGTATGGCCGAGCTTGGCCAGCTCGCGCGCCCAGTAGTGGGCTGTGCCGCAGGCTTCCATGCCGACCAAGCAAGGCGCGAGCTTGCCGAAAAATTCAAGAACCTGTTTGCGCCGCAGTTGCCGCGTTATACCCGCCCGCCTAACCTCTGACCTTTGGAATCCAAGGATAGGATGACAGTGAGCGGATACGGCCGACCTCTGCACAGAGCCGGTTCCATGCGACGCTGGCGGCGTCGGCGATTGCCTCGTAGTCCGCGTGCAAGCGATGCGAGAGGAACCGCTCTTTGAGGTAGAGCCAGACACGCTCAACCGGATTGAGTTCGGGGGCATACGGCGGCAGTGGGATCAGCGTTATGGCAGCTGGCACGCGCAGGGCCTTTGCGCCGTGCCAGCCGGCCTGATCGAGCACCATCGCCACATGCTCGTCATCGCCGATCGTCGACGCAAAGCGATCAAGAAACAGCTGCATTGCCTCCGTGTTCACGTAGGGCAGGATGAGCGCAAAGGCGTTGTCGGTGCCGGGCTCCACGGCGGCGAAGATATAGGCGAAGGTGAAGCGCTTGTCGGCCAACCCCCGCGGCCGCTTGCCGCGCGTCCACCACACATGACACGTACGCCCTTTCTGGCCGATGCGCGCTTCGTCTTGGAAGAACAGCCGGATGCGTTTGCCTTTATGTGTATCTGCAATTTTCGCCAATGTTTCCGGGCATTTTTTTAAAGGCCGCTTGCGCGGCCTCGTCGGTTTCGGGGTGGTAGGGCCGCGTTTTTTGCCGCGAGAAGCCCAGCCGTTTCAACAGGCGTCCGAGCGACCACGGATGCATGTGCTTGCCGAAGCGCTCAGCGCAGATACCAGCCAAGTCTTCGAGCGTGTAGGCCGAAAGTCCGCTCACTTCTGGATCCGGACCGGCCAGCACGATGCGCATGAGTTCGGCCTGCTCTGCGACACTGAATGTCGGCGGACGCCCGCCGTCCCAGCGATCGGCGAGACCGTCGATCCCATGGGCATTGTAGCGCAAAACCCAGTCGCGCAGGGTCTGGCGGTCCATGCCCGCCGACCGCGCCGCCTCGGCTCGGCTCATGCCATCGAGCGCATTGGCGATCGCCAGAATGCGGCGCGCCACACGGCTGTCGGTTTTTGATTTGGCCAATTTGCGCAGCACCACCGGTGTGCGATCCTTGCGTATCTCCAGCGGCACCATGACGGCCTCCCTCGAATCATCGAGATCATGGAATCACGCAATTGCGAAAACTGAAATCGCCTCCAGGCAACACGAGTCGATCAATCCATTGCCCGGTATCAGTTCAATCCAGTATGTTTGTGACCTAGTGTCCCGAGTTTAATCTTCATGTCCGCTCGCAGATAGTTTGCGTCCATTGCAACTTGCCCGGCTTAGGCACGGATCTGCTCGAC
>JANLXZ010000335.1:0-2721 GCA_031365375.1 Hyphomicrobiaceae bacterium
GGATCTGCGGCGGCATCGTATCGAGTGACGCCATCTTTGGTATCGTTGACGATACCGGAGAAGGAGGTGTCCAGGCACCGAGCGGAATCTTCTGGGCCGGAGCGTCAGTTTTGAGCCGCTCAAGCAGGCACAGCATGGCGAGCAGATTCGCGGGATTTGCCCGATTGTAGGCGTCAAGCGTATTGCGCACCTCGATCAGAGCTTCGTCGGTCAGACCAATGACCGCTCGTGCATGTTCTTCGATCGGCGGCAGAAGACTTTTCGGCGCCGCGGTTCGTGCGATGCGCCAAGCGGCGTCCTGGATCTGTCCGCTACGGAACAACGGGCCGATGCCGTCCCAGACCTCCTCCAGAACGCCTGGATGCGTTGCCAGATTACGAAAAATAAGGGCCGCCATCGGCACGGCGGCCCATCGGCAGATCTCATCGTAAATGGCGCCGATGTGAGGTGGCGCCGCGTCTGGCGACAATTCGGGGAACACGTGCACATCTAGATGGGGCTTCATGGTGGGACGTGTCCAGTGTGGCGGGCGAATTGGAGCCGGGGCTATCGATGCACTAATTTGTGAATGCGGTTGTGCACTATTCAACCATCCGCGCGACAGCAATGTCTAAATAATTTTTCAATATGACGTCGCGGCCGTCACGTATCAGCTGATCTCAATCGGCTCGATCTTATCCAAGTGCCCGTCCGCCCACGCCGCGACTGCCCTGGCGCGATGGACGCGCAGGTTGTCGACGATCAGGAAGACCTTGCGTTTGCGTCCCTTTGGGTGCCTATTTTGATGGAACCTGTGGAGCGGTGACCTGCGGAACGCCAGGTAGCGCATTAGACCGCTCAATAGCCTTACGCGCAGTCTCTTGCTCCTGCCGATCGCGGGCCGTCACCGCCGGAAACTCCAGAACCTTCTTGTAGTCGGCAAGGGCGAGATCGTGCGCGCCCGTGGCAAGATAGAGGGACGCTCGACTGTCATAGCGGGATATGCTCTTCGGATTAATGTCGATTGCCTTTGAGTAATCGGCGATCGCCAGCGCGTACTCGCGGGTCAATTGCCGCACGTTGCCGCGCACGGCATACCCAACATCGTACTGCGGGTTGAGTTCGATCGACTTCGAGCTATCGGCAATGGCTCGGTCATAGTCTTTCCCCGCCAGGTAGATCAAGGCGCGCGACAGATAACTGTAGATCGCCTTCGGATTGATCTCTATCGCCTTGGTGTAATCGGCGATCGCGGCCTCATTGTCCTCCTTGGCGGCGTAGAGTCCGCCCCGGAAATGATACGCACCATCATACTTCGGGTCCGCTGCGACCGCGAGATTGGCATCGGCCATTGCACGTTCGCCATCGCCGGCGGCATCGTAGGCACGCCCTCTGAATACAAAGGTGTAACGGTCGGACGGATCGAGTTCGATCGCTTTGGTGTAGTCCGCGATGGCCGTTTCAATGGCGCCAGTGCTCTTATAGGCCGAGCCGCGGCGGCGGTAGAGAGGCGCATTGCCTGGGTTCAATTCGATCGCTTTGGTATAATCGGCGATCGCTGCGACGTACTCATTGCGGTCTACGTAGCCCTCTGCGCGAGCTTTATATGCAGCGTAGTTCTTGGGATCAGCTGCAAGCGCCTTGGTAAAGCTGGCAATAGCGCTCGCTTGGTCACCTTTCGCCGCGTGGCGCTGCCCTTGTGCGACATCGGAAAATTCGCTTCGAACACCGCTGAATACGAAGAAGCAACCCAGACTCACAGTAGCAATGGCAAACGATGTGGTGAGAAATTTGAGGTATCGACCTGCCTTTTGCTCACCCTTCGTCTGCACTCCATCCGCCTCTTTTTTCTTGATCAAAGCGGATTGAAAGCTCGACGCAGAGGACATGCCCATAATCAGGGCATAGAAGACGAACATGAATGTAGTGGTGTCGGAAAAGAAGCTGTTGGGCTGTTGGCGCATGAGCACCATGATCATCACGGCTCCAGCAAAGGCGAGCGCTATCAGGCCCTGTATGACACCTGCTCGCCTTGTCTGCTTGTAGGTCTGCGGCTTCACCAAGCCTTGACGGATTTCGACCAAGGAGATTTGTTCGTCTGTAGGCTCTGCATTGGCGAGGATCGACTGCAATGTTTTCAACTTGGCCTTCGACCACAGATGCAGAGCAAGCACTGCGCCGACCAGAATTGCCGAGAACACAAAGACGGAGCCCGTAAAGCGATAGTCCGGGATAATCATAGAAATTGCGACCAGGAGTGCCGCGACGACGATCACCGCACCTATGAGCCAAATCCAAACCCAGTGGGCTGGATTTCTGGCTGTTTGCGGCAACAGCGCCTCGATCTGCAGCTTCTGTTGTCCGGTAATGCGGTAGTGCCGAGGCTTGCTGAACAACCACAACGCCGGCGCGCGATACACGTAGCCACCAGGAACAATTTTGAACGAAAGGGTTCGTGGCGTGGCGACATCAATGCTCACGGGAGTCTCCTGTTCAGGCGTTAGACGTAGCATGCGCAAATTTCAGTCGGCTAGTCGAACAAAGCGCTCCTAGGCCAGTTCCGGTGCGAGCACTGTGGTCCCCAATAGTCGCAACAAGGGCGCCAAAGGTTCATGAATTGGCCTCAGGTGGCGACGGTACTTCGTACCGCTAGCCTTTGTTAACGCGCTAGCCATCGAATAGACGGAACCCGTCCTCTCGGCGGAAATCATGCGCCTATCGCGGATTGTCGGCGTCAAGCGC
>JANLXZ010000361.1:0-3781 GCA_031365375.1 Hyphomicrobiaceae bacterium
GCATGTTGGCATCGCCCCGGCCCATAGCGCCTTCCTTCTCGGACAGCTCGATGGTGCCGCGGAGTTCCTCGCGGGCCGCCAGTATGTTCGCTTTGTCGTCGGCTTTGTCCGGGGTCAATTTGAGCAATTGCCTAACGATGAATTGAATTGCGCTCGTCACGGGGGTGAGCACGAAAATGGTCGCGTTCATGAACGGGGCAACTGCTAACGCGGTACGATCAGGCGATGCCATCGCGAACGTTTTCGGTAGGACAGCCGAGAAGATGACGATCAGAACGGTGACCACGGCCGTTGCGTACGCGACGCCAGCGGGCCCGAACAAAAACAAGCCAAGGCTTGTTGCCAGCGAGGCTGCCAGGACGTCGACCAGCGTGTTGCCTAGCAAGACCGCGCCGATCATCTTTTCTGGTTCCGATAACAGCCGGTTCACCAACCTTGCGTGCTTGTTGCCCTCCTGGTCGAGCGCATGCATGCGCGCGCGGGATGCGGCCGTCAGCGCGGTCTCACTGAGATTGAAGAACCCAGACAGCATCAACAGCACGATGATCGCAACAACCGTGAGGGCAATTTCGAATGTCATAATTGCGGCCCTTGCCACTTGATCTAGTCGACACGAGCAAAAACCTGCCGGTGCGGCATTCCTGCACGGCAGTATCAGGCTTCCCGCAGTGCACACAACCCTGTATTGGAAGTCGATACTTCAGCCCCGGCGGCCGCGACGCCGGAAAGGGGCGGTACCATCCAGGATGTGAGGGCGCTATGCAACTCAAAGGCAAAACTGCAATCGTCACCGGCTCGACGTCCGGCATCGGTCTCGGTATCGCCCAGGCGCTGGCGGCGGACGGTGCCAACATCGTCATGAACGGCCTCGGTACGGAAGCCGAGAATGCGGCGGCCATCCAAGCCGTCGCGGCGCACGGCACGCGCGTCGCTTTCGACCCTGCGAATATGATGCGCAACAATCAAATCGCCGACATGGTGACCAAGGCTGAGAAAGATTTCGGCAGCGTCGATATCCTCGTGAACAACGCCGGCATTCAGCACGTCGCACCGATCGAGGAGTTCCCGATCGAAAAATGGGATGCGATTATCGCGATCAATTTGACCTCTGCATTTCATGCCGTCCGCACAGCATTACCTGGCATGAAGTCGCGCAAGTTCGGCCGCATAATCAACGTGTGCTCAGCACATTCTCTCATTGCATCACCGTTTAAGGTCGCCTACGTCGCAGCCAAACATGGCCTTGCCGGCTTCACCAAGGTTGTGGCGCTGGAAACAGCGACGTTCGGCATTACGTCGAATGCGATTTCGCCCGGTTTCGTTTGGACCCCGCTGGTCGAGAAACAAATCCCCGATCTGGCAAAATCCAAGGGCATCACCGAGGAGGCAGCCAAGAAGGAACTACTCGCCAAGCAGCCCTCCCAACAATTCGTGACAATCGAGCAAGTGGCCGACATCGCCGTCTTTCTCGCCGGGCCGCGTGCCGCGTCGATCACCGGTTCCAATTACTCGATCGATGGCGGCTGGACAGCGGAATAGGCTTTCCCCTCTTATCTTGCATTCCAGGACCACCAGCCGATGAAAAAAATCAACGTCGCGCTGCAAGGTGGCGGCAGCCATGGGGCTTACACCTGGGGTGCGCTCGACCGGCTTTTGGCGGACGAGCGGATCGAAATCGAGGCTGTCTCGGGCACCAGTGCCGGCGCGATGAATGCCGTCGTCATGGCCGAGGGTTTGGTCGAAGGGGGACGGGACAAGGCACGAACGCAACTACGGGATTTCTGGCACCGCGTCGCTTATCGCGTTCCATCGTCGAAATCACAAGGTTGGGGCAACGATTGGACCGCGTCTTGGGAAAAGGTCTGGGGTTTCGATAAGGACGCCGCCGCCTCGGTAGCAGGCTGGTGGACGCAGTTTGCTTCACCCTACCAGTTCAACCCGCTCAACATAAATCCGTTGCGCGACATCTTACTGAGCGAGGTCGATTTCGACCGGGTTCGCCGCTGCAAAAAAATGAAACTCTTCATTTCCGCAACGAACGTCCGCACCGGGCAAATCAAAGTTTTTTCCGGCGACGAAGTGACGGCCGATGCAGTATTGGCCTCGGCCTGCCTGCCGACCGTGTTTCAGGCCGTCGAAATCGGCGATGACGCGTACTGGGATGGCGGCTATATGGGCAACCCGGCGATCGAACCATTTTTTAATACCAGCAATTCGGTCGACGTGCTCTTGGTGCAGATCAATCCGCTTCGGCGCGACGAGGTGCCACGCAATCCGCAAAACATCGCCAACCGCGTCAACGAAATTTCGTTCAATGCGCCGCTCTTGCGCGAGCTTCGGCATGTCGAGTTCATCAACAATTGTTTGCGGCGCGGCGACCTGAAGGGCAGCGGCTACAAAGAAATTTATCTGCATAGGGTCGGCGGCGGAGACGACTTGGCAGCCTATCCCGCATCGAGCAAGCTCGACAGCGACTTGACCTTGATCGATGCGCTTCACGATTTGGGCTTCAACGCGATGGAAGCATGGTTGGATAAGAATTTCGACCAACTCGGCCAAGCCTCGACCATGCCACTTGAGATCGTTCGCGCCTGAGTGACCCTATGGGGAAGACGCCGTGCCTGACACAGTTCAAGGGCAGGTTGCTCGACTGCGCCGCGGTTTCGGCGGTCGATTTCCTGTTGGGACGCGCACCGGCGATATCCTCAGGCGCGCGCTCGGGAGACTGATCGATACCGGCGGGTTAGTCGCAACACCTATTACGGCGACGACTGGAGCCGTCGCGATGCGGCGAGCCTGGCGGAGTGGCCGCGTGCCGATTGGCAGCAATGCCAAAGGTCGGGATATCGTCATGCTGGTCGTCTCATCCTTGCGGGTTGATCCGCGCGTGCGGGCTGCCGCGCAAACACTTGCGCAAGCCGGATACGAGATCACGATCATTTGGCCCGACCGCGAAAGCTCAGCTGAATTACCTGATTGGGGCCGCGACATTGCGTTTGAACCGTTGCCGGCGAGTGCCGCGCGTTTTGCCAGCAGATATCCGGGCTTCCTCGGGCGCGAAATGCTGAAAGCCGCATTGAAGCATCATCCGTTCGCGTTTCATGCGCACGATCTAAACACCATGCTGATCGCCTTGATAGCTGGCCGGCGAACCGGCGCGCATGTGGTTTGCGACCATCACGAATGGTTCGCCGAAACCGCTCGGTGGTCGCGGACGCGAAATGCCTATGCGCCGTTACTGCCTCACGCCCGTGCCGCGAACAGGTGGCTCGAACGTTTCGCTTTCAAGCACGCATCCGCGCAGATCACGGTATGCCAGTCGATCGCGGATGCGATGCAACGACGATACGCCGTCGAAGGTCTGGCTGTTCATGTCATACGAAATATTCCCACTGGGGCAGCGTCGGTGGTGCAACCCTATCCGAACCTGCGGACCTCGCTCGGCATACACAGCGACCAGACATTGATTTTATATCAGGGCGGAGTAGGGCCGACCCGGGGGCTCGAACCGGTCATCGAGGCGTTGGCACAGGCACCCTCCTGCGTGCTTGCGATCCGTGGTCCATCGATCGAGCGATTTTCGACCAGTTATCGCAATCTCGCCGTGAGAGTTGGGGTAGAGCACCGCCTCCATCTATTACCACCCGTGGCATCGGCTGATGTGGTTGCCGCGTGCAATGGCGCCGATGCCGGCCTCTATACGGTGACGGATGTTTGTCAAAGCTTCACGCTAGCCCTCCCCAACAAAGTCTTTGAATACATGATAGCTGGTCTCCCCGTC
>JANLXZ010000371.1:0-14165 GCA_031365375.1 Hyphomicrobiaceae bacterium
ATGCCGACGTAGGTTGCGACCCACGACAGTAGTCCTAGGCCCAGAACAAGAAAGAATTTCTTAGGGTCGCGCTTGGCTTTTTCCGGCTGATGCCAATCGCCGTTGTCGCTCGAATGATCGGCGTTTTGACGGGCGCTTCCGCGGCCGCCGCTCGAAAACGCATTGAGGATGACCGACATGGGCACGAAAGGTCCGCAACTGTTGCACGACGTGAACATTTTGCGGGATCGCCTCACAGCACACAAACGACCCCACGATAGCCGATTTACGAACCCATTCTGTCGGAGTTGGGTTTGGCTTGGGGCGGATTGGTGGCGGCGCAAAACTATCCACAGCTCAGGGAATGCTAAGTCTTTTACGCATTCAAGCTGTGCTGACGCCTGCGATTGCGGGCCGGCGGCGGGATCGATACCTTGGCCGGGATCAACTCAATCAGAAAGTCTCTCCTGCATGAGCCAGAAACAAGAATTTCACAATCTCGACACTGCCGAGGACGGCTTGTTTCGTGAACTCGCCCCCGGCCTCACCACTCGAATTTTCGCTGGCGAACAAGCGATGCTCTCGGTCGTGACGATCGCGCCGAACACTATTGGCACAATGCACCATCATCCAGAGGAGCAGTGGGGCGTGCTCCTCGAAGGCTCAGCCATTCGCTACCAGGGCGGTGAGGAAATAGCCGTCAAGAAAGGCGATTTCTGGCGCACGCCGGGAGACGTGCCGCACACAATGAAGGCTGGCGCCGAGGGCTGCCGCGTCCTGGACGTGTTCAGCCCACCGCGACCAGAATACAAGAAGGCCGGATCAGGGTTTGGGACATAGTGAAACGCCCTCTCAGGGGCGCGGCACGGACGACCTAGGCTAGACTGCTCCTGTCGGGACGAGAGTTCGACGAGAACCAGGCCGAGGCGACGTGACTGCCGGCGCGTTCTGCGTCGCGGCCGGAGCAGCCGTGGCCGGCGCAGCCTGGGGCGGCACCGCGACCGGTGTTGCCTCGACCATCTGATCAGGTCGCGGCCAGCGGAAATCATCGGCGCGACCAGGCTTGGACGGCAAACGCTCGCCCTTGACCATCACCTTGAAATAGGGCGTTTGAGTTGGCGCCAACCGGACGCGGCGATTAGGGCCGACGCCTTCTGATGCGGGCGTCACCGAACTCAGCAGCAGCAAACCGCCCGGCAACTGCTCCTGCAGCGTATCGCCGACCTGCGTCGCCTTGTCCGGCGTTGAGTTGCGCGCCATCAATTGGATTACCGAGGCTGGAATGGGCGGCCGCAGCACATCCAGCGTCACCGTCTCTTCACGCCCGCCCGGCGTTACCGTGCGAACCGAAATGCGGCTGTTGTCAGCCTTCTGCTCGAGGGCGGCGTTGGCGGCGAACGGCGTCGGTTGCGGGGCCGCGTTGGTCGTCGCAGCCCACGCCGATTTGTTGTCGCCCGGCTTCGATGCACCCGAGGCTGCCGGCACTTCCGGCGCGGTCTTGGCCGGATTGATTTTACGCTGCTCGGGCTCGGCGCCAGCCAATGGGATTGCCCGTTCGGCCTTCGCCTGAGTCAGATCCCGGCGCAGGTCTCGCTCGACAAAATGGGCGAGTTTGCGGTTGCCAGCTGTCGTAAACGATACGCCATCGGACTCGCGCAGACGCCGCACGAGGCCGGCCACATCCGGGCCCATGGCGACGAAGTTTCCCCCCTCGTCGGCGAGACCGGCATAGGCATCGATGTACTTAATGCCATTCAAATAAGCGCGCTCGCGCACGATATCGTTCATCACCTGGATGTCTTCGTTCCAGTCGGTCTTACGCATGACCGGCAAGCCGACCCAGTAAACGGCGCCGCCGCGTTTTTTCAGCAGCTTGATCAGCCGATCAACCCGGCTGCCGTATTCCTCGCGCCAATCATCCTTGCCGACGAAGAGCCGTTTGGCCGCCCCAGGCATTCTGATGGGGATGCGATCGTTAAGACCGACCATGACCAGAGTGACGTGGTTGGTCTCGCGCACCAGGGCCTCGTCGAGTGTTTTCATGTCGTCGTCGGCTTGGGACCGCGCAAGACCTTGAAAAACACGATGCTTACGGCCGATCGCCAAACGGCTATCCGAGCCGAAAGCTTCAACGACGCCGGACAATAGCCCCTCTGCCAAGTCATCACCGATCACTTGCAATTTGTAGATATCCCCTTCCGGGAACGGCGTGACGTAGCTGGCACCGGCCGGATTTTCTTGGCCCCAGGCCGACACCGAAACAGCGAGTGACAGGCAAAGCGTGAGGGCCGTGATGAAACTGCGGATCATGGCTTCACGTCCTGCCGCAACCGATCGAGGAGCGCACTATCGGGGTAGCCATCTTCCGGCAGTTGGCGGGCTTTCTGGAACAGTCGAACAGCGGCGCGCGTGCCGATGCCAATGACGCCATCGACTGCGCCCGAATCGAACCCGAGGCTCGACAGATGGCGCTGGATCTCTTCGCGTTCCAATTTTCCCAGTGCCTTGTCGTCGGCCGGCCATCGCTTTGTAAATCCCGGGCCGCCGCTCAGGCGATCACCAAGATGAGCGACGGCGAGGGCATACGATACTGCGTTGTTATATCGCAAGATGGCGTTGAAGTTCGAGGTGACGAGAAATGCCGGCCCGTTGGCGCCGGCCGGCAGCAGGAGCTGAAATTGTCCCAGCGTCGACGGTACCACCGCTCGCTCCTGCACACGAGCGACACCTAATTTTTTCCAGTCGGTCCACGTTTTCGTCGTCCCCGGCGTCGACAGGGCGAAATCAAATCCATCTACCAAGCGAACTTCGAAGCCCCATGGCTTACCTGGGACCCATCCCGAGGCCTTCAGATAGTTGGCAGTCGATGCCAACGCGTCGGGAATGCTGCTCCAAATATCGCGACGGCCATCCCTGTCGAAATCGACCGCGTGCATCGCGTAAGTCGTCGGCATGAATTGCGTGTGGCCCATGGCGCCGGCCCAAGAACCGGCCATGTTATCGGCCGTCGTGTCACCGGATTGCAAAATGCGTAGGGCGGCCAAAAGCTCGGCCCGCCAGAATTGCGGGCGGCGCGTGTCGAAAGCCGCGAGCGTCGCCAACGACCGCACGACCTGACGACTGCCCATGCCGACGCCGTAGTTGCTCTCGACACCCCAAATGGCGAGCACGATATGCCGGTCGACGCCGTAGGTAGCCTCGACCGCCGCCAGTGTTGCGGAAAGCTGTTGGAGCTTTTGGCGGCCATTCTCGATGCGTGCCTCAGATACCAGAAGGCTCAGATATTCGCCTGCCGTCTTAACATACTCGGGTTGGGCACCTGCCAGGTCGAGCACTTCCGGATCGGGCAGCAAACCGGTCACCGCGTCGTCAAGGGTCGTTGGCAACACGCCCGCAGCGGGAAGATCGGTTTTGAGCTGCGATAAAAAGTCGGTGAACTTTGACGCATTGAGCGGAGCCGCTGCCGGAGGCAGGGCTGGGCTCGCCACGATTGCCGAAACCGAGATCGCCTGGATCAATTTTTGCTCGATCATCGCATGCTCCTTGCGATCGGGCCATAGCGCTAGAACCGCCGCGGCCGCAACCATAGTCGTCAGCGTAAACATCGCCGCAATAGAGCCGGGATTGTGGAGGCGCTCGGTCATCGACGCTACCTTATAGGGCTGCCGCGCAAATGCGCCAGCAATCCAGCGGTCGGCCAGCAATCGACCGCCAACCCAGCCTTGCGCTGATAGCTGCCGATCTGCCAGCGCGTGTTCGAACCAATCTTGCCATCCAGCTTGTCGATCGCAGCACCTTTTGCTTTTAGCAGCTTCTGGATCTCTTCGACGTCTCGATTGGGCAATTGCACGATAGATTTCCACGGCGTGTCGAAATCGCTTACCCCACCGATGCGGTCACTCAGCGTTCCCACGAACACGGCATAGAGATCCGAAGTATTGTAGGCGCGCAAAACCTTGAAATTATCGGTGACGAGGAACGACGGTCCAAAGCTGCCACCCGGCGACATCAGATAGGCGCTCTTGTCCAAGAGGTTGGCCGGAAGCGGCTTTGCGTTGGTGCGCACGACGCCGGCTTTCGCCCAGTCCCCCAAAGTTCGCGCATTAGCGGGCCCATCCAATCCGCAGTCAATACCTTGCGGCAGACGCACTTCGACGCCCCACGGCACATTAGCGATCCAGCCTTTGTCCCTCAACTGCTTGGCGGCAGAGCCGAGCGCATCCGGTACGGAGTTAAACAAATCCGCCTTGCCATCTTTATCGAGGTCATAGGCCGACTGATAGAACTCCGACGGCATGAACTGGGTCAACCCCATGGCCCCGGCCCACGACGACTTCATCGTGGCCACCGTTACGATGCGATCTTCCAGCATCTTCAATCCGAATAACAGCTCTTTTCGGAACAGCTCCTTTCGACGCCCGGTATAGGCCTGTGTCGCCAGCACCTTGATCGCGTAGTGCGGCAATTTATACGTGCCGAACGCTGTCTCGCGCCCCCAAATCGCCAACACGATACCGCGGTCGACACCAAGTTCGGCTTCGACCCGATCGAGCGCGGTCACATGTTTACTCGCCAGCGCGCGCGCTTGGCCGGCAAGCTGGTTCAACTGCGACTTGTTGAGGTAGTCCTGCGGCGGTCTGGTGAACTCGGCCTGACCCTTCGCGCTCGATGTCGCATCTCCCGCTGGATCGGCGCCCGGCCGCACCAAATCGGGCAGTCCCATGTCAGGCTCGACGCCCTTGAAGGCCGTGTCAAACGTCGTGCGCGATACATTTAACGCTTTTGCTTCGGGCCACAATGCTTCCAGAAATGCCTGGAAAGAACCGTTCGATTGCGCTTGGGTCGGCGTAGCAAGCACGCAGCCGACGGCCACAATCGCTGACAGCAGCCACCGTCCACGCTCCTGCCATCTGCCTGAAATTTGCATCAAACCCCACCAACCCTGCTCAACCGCCTCACAGTTACGCGATTCTAGGCGGTATTGCGGCGATGGTCTTACTGCGGCTGGAAAAGCTCGACTAGGTTCCCACAGGGGTCCTGAGATCTGTTTGCCGCCGGATCCGCCAGAATGTCGTTACCTGTGCCAGAGTTTCCTCTCGACGAACGCAATCTCGTTTTACTGATTTTACGACGCCTTCTTTACCGTTGCCAGCCGGCTCTCCCAACTAAGCGCATGGACGACGATCGTGTCGAGATTGTCGAATTTCGGCTCCCAGCCCAAATCGCGGCGGATTTTGGCGGGTGCCGCCACGACGGCTGCCGGATCACCTGGACGGCGCGGCGACATTGTCACTTCAAATTTAGATCCCGATGCACGCGTTACGGCATCGATCACTTGCAGCACGGAATAGCCCTGCCCGTACCCGCAATTGTAGATATCGGATTGGCCACCCGAACGAAGGTGCTGCAGCGCTGCCATGTGAGCCCGCGCCAAATCTTTCACGTGGATATAATCACGCACGCAGGTGCCATCGGCGGTCGGATAATCGGTGCCGAAAACTTCCATGCCTGCGCGCTGTCCAAGGGCTGTTTCGCAAGCCGTTTTGATCAGGTGCGTCGCACGCGGGGTCGACTGCCCGGTCCGCCCTTCCGGATCGGCGCCGGCGACGTTGAAATAACGCAATGCAATGTAGCGGAAATCATGCGCACGCGCCGCATCGGCCAGCATGATCTCGGTCATCAGCTTCGACGAGCCGTAGGGCGACATCGGCTTCAGTACCGCATCCTCGTCGACTGGACCGTCGCCGGTCATACCGTAGACCGCGGCCGTCGAGGAGAAGATGAAGTGTTTCACGCCCATCGCGACGGCGACTTCCATCAAAGCGCGCGACTTCACGGTGTTATTGTTGTAGTAGCCCAACGGATCGGCGACAGATTCAGGCACCACGATTGAGCCTGCAAAATGAATGATCGCCGAAACCTCGTGTTTGCGGATCACGGTGCGCACCAAATCTTGGTCCCCGACATCGCCAATGACGAGTGTTGCCGCGGCCGGTACGGCCCAGCGAAAGCCAGTCGTCAGATTGTCGAGCACTATGACGCGCTCGCCCGCATCGAGCAGTTCGAGCACCATGTGGCTGCCGATATAACCTGCACCGCCGGTCACCAAAATGCTCATCAACCCTACTCCATGTCCTTGCGCCATCGCCCGCGATAGCAAATAGCGCTTAATACTTCGTCAGTGAGCTGCACCTTGACACAATTCGAAGGCTAACGGCTCTCACTGTAATTTGTAGCAGCCTCTACGGGAACGTTTCAAACGGTGTGCCAGTTGCACAAAAATTGCTGTATCAGTTCAATCTAGTTGAAGGCTTGCAGGAGCACCCACGTATGACGACGCGCAAGAAACCGATCCGTAAGGCGGTATTTCCGGTTGCTGGCCTCGGTACCCGGTTTTTGCCGGCAACCAAAGCGATGCCGAAGGAGATGCTTACCGTCGTCGACCGGCCGGTCATTCAGCACGTCGTGGACGAGGCTCGAGCAGCCGGAATTGAACACTTCATATTCGTTACGGGACGAAACAAGGGCGTCATCGAGGATCATTTCGACAGCCAGTACGAATTGGAACACACGCTGGAAACGCGCGGAAAAGAGAAGGAGCTGGGCCAACTTCTCGATGATCTCCCGGGCGCGGGTCAGACAAGTTTCACCCGTCAGCAAAAACCGCTGGGTCTGGGTCACGCCGTTTGGTGCGCCCGCGAGTTGGTCGGTGACGAACCGTTCGCCCTTCTGCTTCCCGACATGCTGCATCACGGCGTCAAGGAATGTCTGGCCGAGATGATCGAGGCTTACAACGAGCACGGCGGCAATCACATCGCGGTGTCACCGGTGCCGGAAGATCAAACGCATCATTACGGCATCGTCGGTGTCGAGGACATCAAGGCGAAGACATCCAGAATTACGGGAATGATCGAAAAGCCGGTGCGTGGCAAAGCGCCCTCGAACCTGCACATCACAGGACGCTATATTCTGCAACCTGAGATTTTCAAATTGCTTGCCGCTCAGGAGCGCGGGACGGGTGGTGAGATCCAATTGACCGACGCGATGATCCGGCTATGGCGGGACGAGAAGCAGACGTTTCACGCGGTGCGTTTCGATGGCAAAATCTACGACTGTGGATCGAAGATCGGCTTCTTGACCGCCAACATTGCCTACGCGCTTGCCCGGCCGGATCTTGGACCGGAGTTGAAAGCGGAGCTCAAGCGGATGCTGTGAGGCATCAGCTTTCGCCGGGGTCCGCCAACACGCTCCTGGCCACACTGAACGAAAATCCGGCACGCATCAGTGCGCCGACGTCCTTCTTGAACCGGTCTTCGGCGCCGCCACTTCGCCGCCACGGTCCGAGCCGGCGGCGTTCGGCGAACCGGCGGGCTTGAGCCGTCTCGTCGACTTCGTCAGCGAGCGCACCACGGATCGTCTCCGCATCGAGGCCTTTTTGTTTGAGACCTAGTTCGATGCGACGCTTCGAGAAACCCTTGCGTTCGAGCGTCTGCCTTCGTGCTTCGGCGAAACGCGGATCGTCCAGCAAACCCAGCTCCACGAGCTCATCGAGCACGGTTTCGATCATCGCTGGAATTTCCGGGTCGAGCGACTTCACCTGCAACCGCCGCTTGGATCGCCGCTCGAGCACCCCCCTCAGCATTTCGCGCGACGCAGCTCTCGCGCTCAAGTAATGCAAAGCCGATGCCTTCAAGTACGACAACTTGACGGGTTTGGGTTTCGGCGGTTCAGCCCGCTTTTTCGCCCCGACGAACATTAGACGCCGGTGCCAGACCCCGAGGGTCCGACACCGCCCGAGATGATCAATTTCAAGCTTCGATCCACACGTCCTTGGCCTCGATGTAGATCGAGGGGTGTATCTTGTAGCCTTTGATCTTCTTGTCAGTGTAGTTGAACACCGCGCGCCAAAGCGGAATGACAGCGGGACCGTCGTCCAACATGATTTTTTCCAGCTTCGCCATGACTTCCTTGCGTTTGGCCATGTCGAAATAGCCTTCGGCCTCGGTGATCAGCTTGTCGAACTCGGCGTTCGACCAGTTGCTCTCGTTCCAGGATGCGCCGGTGCGGTAGGCGAGGCCGAGCACCATGGTGCCGAGTGGCCGATGCGCCCACGTGGTAAAACCAAACGGCACCTTGGTCCAATTGTCCCAATACTGGGACGACGGCATGACGTTGATTTTCACGCGGATGCCGGCCTCTTTCCATTGCTCGACCATCGTCTGCACGGCGAGCAACTCCCAATCCGGTGCTGGCCGGCAAGCGATCTCGGTATCGATGCCATCTTTGTAACCAGCTTCCGTCAGAAGCGCCTTGGCTTTTTCGACGTCGCGCTTGATATGCCCAATGTCGACGTAATCGGGATGGGCTGGGGAAACATGATGATGATCGCCGGGTTTTCCCAGGCCACGATGGGCGGCTTTGAGGACCGCATCGTTGTCGGTGGCATAACGCAAGGCTTGGCGAACGCGCTTATCGTCGAACGGCTTGATCGGGTGCACACGCGCGACGGCCGTATAGCCAGTGTCGACAGAGTTGACAGTAACGTGTGGTAACTTCTCGATGGCGGGCAGTGTTGCAATTGCGCCCTGATAAATCATGTCGACCTGCTTCGAGGCCAATGCACCAACCTGTGCCGCGGAGTCCTCGCCAATGTCGATGATCTCAAACCGCTCGATATTGGCCCCACCCCCCCAATGCCCGCTCTTGCGAGCGACGAACACGGCGCGTTTGCCGACCTCGAGCTCGGTCATCTCGAATGCACCTGTGCCGTTCGAGCCGACGCCGAACACGCCGTTCTCGGCCGGGTCCGTCATCAACGCTGGATAGTGGAAGAGCGCCTCGGGTACGGCGAGATTTGGCGCCCGTCCGTTGAGTTTGAAAGTAAACTCGTCGACCTTTTGGATTGCGTTGGCATCCCAAAGCTTGGTCGACTTCTTCTTTTTCTGGGTCTTAGCGTCGATTTCATCAGTCTCGAATTCCTCGAGGATGAAGCCTTTCAACAACCCGACAGTGGACGATCCCGTCTTGGCGTCGAGCAGCCGCGTCAGGTTCCAGACGGCATCATCCGACGTGAACTTGCGATCGCCCTTGCGCCAAGTGACGTCCTTGCGCAGCGAGAAGGTCCAGGTCTTGAGATCGGGGCTCGCCTCCCATTTCTCGACGAGATTGGGGCGGGTGACGTTATCGACGCCGGTGAAGGTCAGGTAGTCGAGCACTTGACGGGCAGCGTTCGCGCCTTCGATCCACGAATAGGTGTGCGGGCTTTTGAGATCTTGCACCCGCATGCCCAGGCGCAGGATACCACCCTTCTTCGGTGCTGCGGTTTGCGCCCGCACCGGCGACGGCAAACCCGCCAGGCCATAGGCTACGGGTGCGGCCACGCCCAGCAATGTCGCGATGCGTAGAAACTCGCGCCGTTCAAGCAGGCCTTCCGCCATCTCGGCTCCGGCCCGGCCAATAATTGGATGCAGTTTGTCTGTCATGATGCGCTCCCTGAACCACGGCTTCGATCAGTCCGAGTAAACCTTCCAGAGCGAGCTTAAGGCGAGCGAGCCGGGCCGCACAAGGGTCGAGATCGCCTAATCGTAAATCCGGTCGATGATAGGTCTCGGGTGACGGCGTTTGATTGCCGGTGGCCGCCACCCCGTCCTAATTCCTGTCGATGCTGAACACTTGGTCGCGCCAAGCCGGCGATGAAACCGGGGGGCGGACGAACACAGGCGATGTCGATCCCAGGTCAGCCTTGGCCGGCGCGGTACCAGGCGAACGTTTCAGCCGGACCTCCACGTCATTGGCGGCTCAGTCGCGGTCAAACGCGGTCTTGTTCCATCCCGTAGGGGTCACGATAGACCGTGCCACCGCACTCCTTGCTGCGGTTTTTTCACGTACGACCCTCGGTTTCGCCTGGCTCTTAATTGGCATGGCCGGCCCAGCACCGCTGACCGGGGTGACCCGGGGCTGCGGTGGTGTGACATCAGAAGACGCGGGCTCGACGCGAGGGGTTGGGATGACGACGGTCGGTGACGAAGTTACCGTCAACGCCGCTGGCGCCATCGTGTGTTCGTTAGATTTTAATGCCGGACGTTCGATCGGGCGGATACCAAACAGTACCTGCCCGCGCGCTAACAATGCCCCATCGAGGCTTTGCCCCTCGATTTCGATTGCGAGATCCTGTGGTGGCGGCTCGCCGAGTGCAACCACGACATTGTCGAGAGCGGAGGTCTCGATCGCCCAGGTCCCGTCCGGTAACCGCCGGCCGAGTGACAGCGTTGCAGTAGCCGGAACATTGCGAAGGAGGAACCGGCGTACGCGCGGTGCCGTTGCGAGATCCGCACCAAATCCAATTCGCACCGGCGCCAACGCGCTGACATCAACAAGGTGAGCGTTCAATGCAGAAACGGATCCCGACGTGGATGGGTTCATCGCAAGCGGCTCGACCATTCCCCGGTATCTCAAGGAACGGCTTTCGTCGAACGTAATTGCTTCCAGTGTCCGCTCGCGACGCCACCCCAATACGGTCGGGGCGACAGTCACCGGCTGGACTTCGCCAGCGATCCACTCCCTGAGCCGGCTGCTGCTCACCGGCAACAAAAGTACCACCAACCCGCAGACCGTGATCACATTGAACCAAGCGGGGCGGGAGGGCTTCGAGGCATGAGACGTCTCCTGATCCGCTGTCAAGATCGCCCGGTCGGCCGGATCGTTAAGCGCCGTTGCCAACGACCGAAGCCAAGGCTCATCTTCCAAATCGGCTTGGCGCTTGCTCATGGCAAATGCCCCGCACCCATATATGCACACGCCCGCGCGCTAGCATTCAGGCAATCAAGGTCACAGATTGGTGTCCCTAAGCCTTTGCTATTCCTAACGTGAGCAGTTGGTCGCAGCGTTATCGATCCTCCAATGATTTCAAAAGGTACTTGATTCTGCATCGGTGACGCCAATCGTGTTGACCGCGACTCGCACGTTGACATTCCGATGAGGCAGGTTTGCAATACCAGGGACGAACGCCCAAGCGACCCAGCACCGCGAGCTCCCCATGATCCCCTCGATCGACGTATCAGACCTGTTTCGACCGCAGTCACCGGCGCGCGATGCGACGGATGCCGCGATATTCGACGCAGCCTGCCGCTCGGGCTTCATGACGATCGTGGGACTACCGTCATCGGTGCCCTCGGGCAAGGCGGTGCGGAACGAGTTGCTCCGGATCTTCGCGCTTCCCGACGATGAAAAACGAAAGTTGTATCGCCGCAAGTTCGATCCTGCCCGATCCAATGTGTACCGGGGCTGGTTCCCGTTGACGGCGGGTGGGGCCACTTGGAAGGAGGGCATCGACATGGGGCCCGACGTCGCCAATGGCGCTTGGCGAGCCGATCCGAACGACCCATTGACGGAGGCAACGCCGCGGCCAACCGATGCTGTCTTGCCGGGGTGGAGCGACGCAGTTTCCGATTACTACAAAGGCATGGAGCGTTTGGGTGCGGTTCTCATGCGCTCGATCGCGCGTGGATTGAAACTGCCAGAAACAACGTTTGATGCAGCCTTCGAGGGCGGCGTCTCGACCTTGCGATTGATCCGCTATCCGGTCCGCACCAACGAGTCGTTTGACGGCAGCGATCCCGGCAAAGTATGGGTCGAGCATAACGGACAGAAGCGTTACGTGATCGGTGGTGGCCACGTTGACAGCGGCTTTGTAACGCTGCTCGCTCAAGACGGCGTCGAAGGTCTCCAGGCGCGCAGCTCGGACGGCAATTGGCTCGACGTGCCGCCGATCGAGGGTTCACTTGCCGTGAATTTCGGCGGCCTCCTCGACCGCTGGACCGGCGGGCGCATCAAGGCAACCGAACATCGCGTCTTGGGCCCAGGCCGCGAGCGTTGCTCAATCCCGTTCTTCTACGAACCAAAAGTCGATCAGATCATCGCGCCATTGCCGATCCCCGATGCCCCATCGTTCACCCCCTTCACTTACGGCGACCATGTGTGGTCTGCCATGATGAAATTCGTCGAGTTCGAAGGGCTCGACCACTTGCGCGTCCCCCACGCTGCCTGACACCATCCCCGCCTGCAGAATTGGTCATCGAAAGAGCCTCGTCACCATGAAAACTCATGCTCGTGCCGTTGTCATCGGAGGTGGCGTGGTCGGCGCCAGTGTCCTTTATCACTTGACCAAGGCGGGTTGGACCGACGTCATCCTGATCGAAAAACACGAACTCACTTCGGGTTCGACGTGGCATGCGGCAGCTGGTGTTCACACTTACAATTCGGACGCGAACGTCTCGCAGTTGCAAAAATACACGATCGATCTTTATCGCGAGATCGAAAAGATCTCCGGTCAATCGTGCGGCATCCACGCCACCGGCAACATGGTGTTGGCGGCCAATGAAGAGATCATGGACAACCTACGCCTCATGCACGCGCGGGCCAAATACCTCGGCCTTGAAACGCAATTGATCACGCCGAGCGAAGCACAGAAGCTCAACACGCTTATTGATCCCAACGAGTTCATCGGCGCGTTGTGGCGAGCGGACGGTGGTCACGTCGATCCGAACGGCGTCACCCACGCCTACACCATCGCCGCGCGCAAAGCTGGCGCCGAAGTCTATCGCTTCACGCCGGTGACCGGGCTCAACCACCGCCCCGACGGTACTTGGGATGTGATCACCGAAAAGGGCAACATCCACGCCGAGCATGTCGTCAACGCCGCCGGTTTATGGGCGCGCGAAGTCGGCCGCATGGCCGGCATTCAGCTGCCGGTGCTCGCCATGGAGCACATGTACATCATCACCGAGGACATGCCCGAAGTGGTGGCGATGCCGAAGGAGATGCTGCCGACCACCGACTACTCCGGCGAGATCTACATGCGCCAGGAGGGTCGCGGCGTGCTGATGGGTACCTACGAGCAGGATTGCCGCGTTTGGTCGCCCGACGAGACGCCGTGGGATTTCCACATGCAGCTGCTGCCGGACGATCTGGAGCGGCTGTCGCCGCATTTGGAGATCGGCTTTAAACACTTTCCGGCAATCGGCCGCGCCGGCATAAAGAAAGTCGTCAACGGACCATTTACGTTCGCACCCGATGGCAACCCACTGGTTGGACCCGTTCGTGGCTTGACCAACTATTGGAGCGCGTGTGGCGTGATGGCGGGCTTCGCGCAAGGCGGCGGCGTCGGACTCGCCCTCTCGCGTTGGATGGTCGATGGCGATCCCGGTGCCGATATTTTTGCTATGGATGTCGCACGCTTTGGTGCGTTCGCATCGAAGGCCTACACTCACATCAAGGTGCAAGAGAACTACAAGCGCCGCTTTCGTGTCGCCTACCCGAACGAGGAATTGCCAGCCGCGCGACCGCTTCGCCGCACGCCCGCTTATGATCGGCTTAAGGCAGCGGGTGCCGTGTTCGGCGCAAACTTTGGGCTCGAGGTGCCGTTGTGGTACGCGACCAAAGGCATGGAGGCGGCCGAGAACCCAACCTATCGCCGCTCGAATGCCTTCCCGGTCGTGAAGGCCGAATGCAAAGCCGTTCGCGATGCCGTCGGGCTGATGGAGATCTCTGGTTTCGGCAAGTACGAAATCACCGGGGCCGGCGCTAGCGCCTGGCTCGACCGCATGCTTGCCAATAAGATCCCGAACCCCGGCCGCATGGTTCTCGCCCCAATGCTCAACGAGCGCGGCACGATCCTCGGCGACTTTTCCTTGGCTTGCCTCGCACCCGATCGCTTCCTGATGATCGGCTCGGGCGTCGCCGAAATCTATCACATGCGCTGGTTCGAGCAGCACTTGGTGGGCGCGAAAGACGTCTCGGTTCGCGCCATCCCGCACGCGCTCAACGGCTTCATGATTGCCGGACCAAAATCGCGCGAGCTACTGCAGCGCTTGGTCACGGACGACATCTCCAACGACCGGTTCAAGTTTTTCGCCGTGCGCGAAATGACGGTTGGGCTCGTGCCGGCAACCGTGATCCGCGCCAGCTACACCGGCGATCTCGGTTATGAGATCTGGTGTACGCCCGATTATCAAGTCACGCTGTACGAAGCGATCATCGAAGCCGGACGCGATCTCGGTCTCGTGCACTTTGGCGGCCGCGCGCTGATGTCACTGCGTTTGGAAAAAGGCTACGGCGCATTCTTCCGCGAGTTCCGGCCCGACTACACGCCGAAAGAATGCGGACTCGACCGGTTCGTCGCCTACGAC
>JANLXZ010000422.1:0-11694 GCA_031365375.1 Hyphomicrobiaceae bacterium
GGCCTGTTGTAACGGGTGCGGGTGTTGGGCTGAACCAATGCCTTCGAGTGTGGTGACGGCCCGGTCCCCAATTGCGTCGAGCGCAAGCGTGCAGGCATAGGCGGGTTTATCGTCAACGAGAACCATACAGGCGCCGCATGCTTCTGCTCCGCAGCCGAACCGGGTGGCCATTAGGCCGAGTTCGCCACGTAGAAAATCCAATAACGGCGTCTCTCCTGCGGCGGTCGTCGATCGCCGTTGTCCGTTGATCGACAGGTGACAAGATGCAGGCATGTAGTCCTCATCTGGATGCTAATTCGTGTGTATATTTACAATAGCGCAGTAGAAGTTTTCGGTTTGCGTCACCACGAGCGTATCATGCAGCTTGCGTCGAGACATGATCGCTGCCAAATCGCCGATAACGAACAAAAATGCATGAGGGAAGCGCGCAGTGCCAAATTTTATTAGAGCCCCCAAGGATTTCTGGGCAGGGCTGATCTATATCGGCGTCGGCGTGACCGCGCTGTGGGTTGGGGCCGATTACAAAATGGGAACCGCCGGCAGCATGGGTCCGGGATATTTCCCCAAGGTACTCGGCGGAATTTTGATAGTTCTCGGATTGGTCGCCATGCTCCGCTCGATCGTCTCGCATGGTCAGCCCGTTGGCGCTATCGTGTGGAAACCTCTCGTGCTGATCCTGCTTGCATGCGTGTTGTTCGGACTTCTGCTTCGACCGTTCGGTCTGCTCGTGTCGCTGGTGACGCTTGTCTTGGTCAGTGCGGCCGCCAGCCAGGAATTAAAGTTCGATCTTAAGCCATCGACTGGTCTGGTGCTACTGACGGTCTTCTGCACACTCGTCTTCGTCAAAGGCCTCGGTGTGCCGATGCCTATCCTCGGAACATGGCTCGAGCCATTGGCCGGCCCGTTCCTTCCCTACCTGCGCTGAGGAGTTCGGCTTTTGGAAATTCTTGCAAACCTTTGGCTCGGACTGTCTGTCGCGGTATCTCCGATAAATTTGTGGTGGTGCCTAGTCGGTTGCTTTCTTGGCACCGCAATCGGCGTTCTACCCGGCCTCGGACCTGCCGCCACGATCGCCATGCTGTTGCCAGCTACATTCGGTCTGCCGCCGGTATCGTCCCTCATTATGCTGGCTGGCATTTTCTATGGAGCCCAGTACGGCGGTTCGACAACGTCTATTCTCGTCAACTTGCCGGGTGAAACCTCCTCGGTGGTGACTGCGATCGACGGTTACCAGATGGCGCGCCAGGGCAAGGCCGGACGCGCGCTTGCAGTTGCCGCTATCGCCTCATTTTTTGCGGGAACCGTCTGCACACTCTTGATTGCGCTGTTTGCACCGCCGCTCGCTGCCGTCGCCCTCAAATTCGGACCGGCTGAGTACTTTTCCTTGATGGTGCTAGGTCTCGTTGCCTCGATCGTGCTTGCTAACGGCTCGATACTGCACGCGCTTGCGATGATCGTTCTCGGCTTATTGCTCGGTCTGATCGGCACCGATGTAAATTCTGGCGCGCAGCGTTATGCCTTTGGCATTGCCGAGCTCGGTGACGGCATCGGTTTCGTCATTGTCGCAATGGGAATGTTCGGCATCGGCGAGATCATTGCCAACCTCGAGGGTGAGGGTAAGCGCGATGTAATGGTCAAGGCAGTAAATGGACTAATGCCAACGCGTGAAGATTTTCGCCGCATGATTGCACCAACGTTGCGAGGCACCGCGCTCGGCTCGGTGTTGGGCATTCTGCCGGGTGGCGGCGCAGCACTCGCCTCATTCGGTGCGTACGCACTGGAAAAACGGGTTTCGAAAAACCGGCATGAGTTCGGGAAAGGAGCCGTTGAAGGGGTCGCGGCACCGGAAGCTGCCAACAACGCCGGCGCGCAAATGTCGTTCATTCCGATGCTGACGCTGGGCATTCCCTCGAACCCGGTAATGGCTCTGATGATTGGCGCGATGATCATTCAAGGCATCCAGCCTGGACCGGCAGTGATGACCGAACAGCCGGCGCTGTTCTGGGGGTTGATCGCCTCTATGTGGATTGGCAACCTGATGTTGCTGGTGCTCAACCTGCCGCTGATTGGCATTTGGGTGAAGATGATCTCGGTGCCCTATCACCTGCTTTATCCGATGATCCTGGTGTTCTGCTCGATCGGCGTGTTCTCGCTCTCGAACACGGTGTTCGACGTCTACCTGATGGTGGTGTTCGGTGGGCTCGGTTACGCGTTCAAGAAGCTCGACTGCGAGCCGGCACCGATGCTCCTTGGATTTATTCTCGGGCCAATGATGGAGGAGTATCTGCGTCGAGCGTTGCTGATCGCCAAGGGCGATGCGACGGTCCTCGTTACCCGTCCGATCAGCGCTACCATGTTAGTACTGGCCGGATGTTTGCTCATACTTGTGCTTCTGCCAGCATTCGGCAAGACGCGAGAGGAAGCATTCAAGGAAGCGTAGTTCAGCGCATCGCGATTTGTGTGGGGCAAGTCACGTCTTATACCTTGCCCCGCCAAGTGTGCTGCGGAACATATCCGAGCATCCGCCGCGCCTTCTCGATCGACAGCAGCGTATCGAAATCGCCGGTACCTGAGCGCAGCGGCACACCTGGGAATGCGCGGGCCAACAATTCTTTGTTCGGCTGCTTCATCAGGGTGTCGGCCGCCGCGATCGTGAATACCTCGGCGCCGGAAAACGTGGCTTCGATCGCAAGACGGCAGGCGAGCGCGACGTCACGGCTATCGACCCAACTCCACAGGTTCCAGCTTCGAATGCTCGGATCCTTCGAGAACGACGGGATTTGGGCGTAGTCGTGCTGCTCGAAAATGTTGGAAATTCGAAATCCTGCAAACGTTGTGCCGGGGTTCCAACGGTGCATCTGCTGGGCCATTTGCTCGGACATCAACTTGGCGAGTGCGTAACCGGACTCCGGTGCTGGCACGTCATCTTCGAGCATCGGTACAGCGGCCGGAGGCGTGCGCGTCAGAGGTAAGCCGAACACGGTTTCGCTCGATGCCCACACGACACGCTTCAGCCCGAACAAGGTTGCTGCGGAAAACACGTTGTACGTGCTCATGAGGTTGTTCTGAAACGTGACCACATCGGGCGCGAGGCTCGGCGCTGGAATGCCGGCCATGTGGACCACCGACGTCGCATCGCCGAGTGGCGAACGCCGGCGGTCAACTGTGCCGGCTGCGCGCCGGATCGCGTCGACCGTCTGGCCCATGTCGGTGAGGTCGGCCTTGAAGAAATGACAGAGCTGTTCGCGCGGCGGCTTAACGTCAACGCTCATCACGGCGTACCCGTGCGCGAGTAACTCCTTGATGATGGCCGTGCCAGCCTTGCCGCTACCGCCGGTTACAACAACGCTTTTCATTGCCGACATTTCCTTTATTCGCTCGCAGCACGTTTGCTCACTTGCCCATATGTTTGTTGAAGAATCCGCTGATCTCCGCGAATACTTCCTTGGTTTCCGGCGCGGAATCGTCACGCAGATAGTGCGCGTGCGATTGACCCTCATAAACCTGCAGCACCGCTTCGATTCCGGCTTGGCGCAACTTGCGATGCACGCGCACCGTATTGCTCAGCAGCAGATCGCGCGTGCCACTCGTCAGGATCGTTGGCGGGAAGCCATTCATGTCGCCATAAACCGGAGAGATCAACGGATCTTTCATGTCGTGCCCGGCGGCATAGACTTTAGCTGCGGCGTCGCAGAAGCCGTCGCGCGAGACGAGCACGTTATCGACCATCTCATTGGTGTAGAAAGTGTCGCCCACTTTAGTCACGTCGGACATGGGTGTCCCAGGCGCGATCGCACCCGGCATTGGTAGGCCCAGTTGCTTGGCCTTTAGCACCATTTCAAGCGTCAGCGCGCCACCAGCCGACGTACCGAAAATCCCGATGCTTTTTGCATCTGTCGTCTTCAACGTATTCTTATAGACGGTGACGCCGTCATCGAGTGCCGCCGGGAAGTATGCTTCGGGCGGCATCCGGTAGTCGACGGAAATCACTTTGAAGCCGCCGAGCCCCGCCATCATGACGGCTTCCGGAAGTGCGGCTTCACCGGGGCTAAGTACGTAGCATCCGCCGTGCATGTGGATCAGCACGCGGTTGCGATTGTCGGCGGAAATGGTTTCGGGCGTGACGATGAATGCGCGCGCGCCATCCAACGTGGTCTTCTCGACCTTCACCTTCATGCGTTCGATCAAGCCGGGCAGGATCTTCAAAGTCGCGGCGGCACCGGCCTCGGCGACCGGCTTCCATTCTTCGCCCGTTTTCGGCAGCACGTTCCAGCCGGTGCGAAGCGGCGCGCCGATCAGCTTTTGAATTTGCGGGCTGACCGTGTCTGGAACCGGTAAGTTTTTTGCCGGCACCTCGAGACCTTGTGCGTTGGCTGGCGATCCAAATCCGATAACGGCCGCCAGCACAAGCAACGTCAAATGTGATTGGTTGGTCATGGAATTCTCCCGGATGCAAAGCGCTACATAAAAGTTTGACTGCGTGGGCTCAGGTCAGCGTGAATTCGAGGTCGCCCAATTTCTCGATTGACGTCACGAGCTTGTCGCCAGCCTTCAGCCACACCTGCTTTTCTTTTGGATACCCGCTGATGACGCCTTCCGGGGTGCCAGTGAAGATTACGTCGCCGGGTTTCAGCGTCATATACTTCGAGGCATAGCTGACGATTTGCTTGCAGCCGAACACCATGTCGGATGTGTTCGATGACTGCCGCACCTCGCCGTTTACCCGGCACTCGATTTTCAGTTTGTCGCCGTCGACCAAGTCGGCGCCGACGAGCCACGGTCCCATCGGCGCCGAAGCATCGAGCGCCTTGCCAAGCATCCATTGGCTGGAGCGCGACTGCAGATCGCGCGCCGTAAAATCATTGCCGGTGCAGTACCCAAAAATATAGTTGCCAGCGTCGGCTTCGCTGACATCGCGCGCGGTTTTGCCGATCACTATGACGAGCTCGGCTTCGTAGTCGAAATTCTTCGCATCCTCTTTCGATACCGCGATAACGCCACCATGGTGGTTGAGAGCGGTGTTGAACTTGTTGAACAAGATCGGCATCTTCGGGACCGGATTGTTGGTCTCGGCTGCATGCTTCTTGTAGTTGAGGCCAACGCAGATGATCTTTTCAGGGTTGGTCACGACTGGGCCGAAGCTTGCTTTGTCGTCGGCGATGAGATGACGTTTCTCGGTCGTGGCACGGGCCACCATTGCGGCAAGCGCGCCAGCATTGCCCTGGCCCCTGAACACAGCGTCAATCGTTGTCGGCACGCCCATGTTGAAAGCTGCCTCGGCCGCCGCCACATCGAGAACGCCCTGATCTGTTCGAATACCAAGGCTAAGCTCGGACCCTTTGCGCAGTGTCGCGAAGGTCATGCCGCGCAGTCCGCTTGTGCCGGCGCCAGCAGATGTCGCAGTCTGGGCCAGCGCCGGGGTAGCGTTGGAACCACCGGTTGCGACGATCGCTGCAACCGCGCCCGATGCTTTGAGAAATGTTCGGCGGTTCTTGTCCATGCGCATGATCTCCTCGATTGGCGTTTATTGCGTATTGGCTGCGAGCCTACCCACGGGGCCACAGGATTTCAAAATGTATGCACGCAGGGCAGCGCTGCGATTGCAGGCAGTTGGCATCGAACTGCTGAGCGAGGAAGCTGAGCCAAAAATCCATCTGACCAGGGGGAGCCGCCCATGTCCGACACCACCATCACCGCTCTTAAGACGACGTTGATACGGGTGCCTTGGGCGGGCGAGCCACCGGCCAACGGCATCATGCCGCCGTCGGCACGCGAGCTTCTGGTGCTGGAGGTTTCGACCAAGGGCGGTCTCACCGGCATGGGATATCTACAGCCGTTGAGCGGCGGTCTCGCGACCATCGATACCTGTCTCAAGGAGGTGATCGCGCCGATCATTCTCGGGCGCGACGCCACTGAGGTGGAAGGCATCTGGCAATCGATGTGGAAGGGCACGTATTGGATCGGCCGGGCCGGTGTTGCAGTGTTCGCTCTTTCAGCGGTCGACATTGCGCTGTGGGATATCGTCGGCAAACGTGCGTCGCTGCCGTTACATCGGCTTTGGGGAAACGCACGCAGCTCGGTGCCGGCCTACGGCTCTGGTTGCTGGCGAGGCCTTGGCCGCGACGGAATGATCGAGCGGGCTAAACAGTTCACGGACATGGGGCTAAGGGCGATCAAGATGCAGGCGGCTCACATCCGGCCGTGGCGCGAAGATGTGAAAAATGTGCAAGCGATGCGAGACGCGCTTGGGCCCGACATCGAGATTATGATCGACATCAATATGGGTTGGGATGCGGCGACGGCGATCCAGGCTGGCCACCACTTCGACGATTGCGACCTGTATTGGATGGAAGAGCCGGTGGTGTGTGAGGACTTCGCCGGCTACGCGCGGGTGGCGGCTGCACTAAAGATGCGCGTCGTCGGCGGTGAAACGCACGTCACCCGATTTGATATGCGGCCGTTCTTCAACAATCCATCAATCCCGATCCTGCAGCCCGATCCGATGCGCGGTGGTCTGACCGAACTCCGCAAAATCGCAACCGTTGCCGACACCTGGGGTATCCAGATCGCACCGCACCTATTTCACGAGCTGACCGTGCAAGTGCTCGCGTCGATCCCCAACGCCAACTATCTCGAATACATGGATTGGAACGATGATTTGTGGGTGACGCCGGCGATCCCGGTCAACGGCATGTTGACGCCATCGGAGGCGCCAGGGCATGGCCTCGCCTTCAAGCCGGACGTGCTAAAGGATTTCCGCGTGGGCGGATTTGAAACCTCGCACAAATAGAAGGTGTGATCAGCCGAGGTGGCGCTGCCGCAAGGCAACGTATCCGCGGTTCCAAGTCGGGCTGAGCAGCACCTCGTTCATGCAAATGTGCGGCGGCAGGCACGCCACGTATCGGATCAGATCGCCGCAATCCTGCGGTTGGATCATCCGCGCGCGATCCTCGGGCGATGGCGGGTGGGGACGCTCATCAAGGATTGGGGTCGCAACTTCACCGGGGCAAAATACGGTCGAGCGAATGCCGTTGACGCACTCTTCGAGGTTGAGGCTGTGGCTCATGGCGACGACCCCGTGCTTAGCCGCAGTATAGGCGACGCCGGATAACGGACTGACAAACCGCCCGGCCCACGATGCGGTATGAATGATGATGCCGTCCTTCTGCGCCCGCATCATCGGCAGCACAGCGAGCGCACAGTAGAACGCGCTGGCGAGATTACCGCTCACCACTTCGTCGACGCCAGCGGCGGTCAGCTTGTCCCAGGAACGATCGCGGATGTTGAGGCCCGCATTGTTGACGAGAATGTCGATCCGGCCGCTATCCGATTGGATGAAATCGACAACTGCCTGTACTTGGGCCGCGTTCGTCACGTCGGCTGGCTGCACGTGTGCCGTGCCGCCGTTCGCAGTGATCGCCTTGGCGACGCGTTCCAACTTGCTCTTGGTACGTCCGGTGAGCACGATCTCCGCTCCCTCGGACGCGAGTGCCAAGGCCGCCGCCTCGCCGATGCCGCTACCGGCGCCCGTCACCCATGCGAGCTTGCCTTTGAGTTTCATGTCTCCTCCCAATAGCAGCTTTCTTTAATGGAAGATCGAACGGTCAACTGCGAAACGTATCTTCCATCTCGCGGCGAACCGTTACAGCGAGATCTTTCGGATCGTAGGCGACATCGGACCATTTCAAGCGCTCGCCGGTGGCGATATCGCGCTTCAACTTAACGTTATGCGCGAGGCCGAGAGGCAGGTAACCTTCCTTCAACGAGTGGGTGGCTGGCGTTTGCTTGCCCCAAACGCAGAAGCCACCTTCACCATCCAGCATTTCGCCGGCCTTGAGCGGCCGCTTCGCGGTCGCAACGACGTCCGAGTTGAAACAGACCGGTGCACCGGTCGCTTCCTTGCGCAATGCCGCCGAGGCAACAGAAATGCCAAGCTCCAGGCCAATCATATGGATCGGCCGATAGAGGCAGGCGTATTTACCGCTTGCGTCCGGCAGCATGCTGTATTCCCGGAAGCATTCCTCGCCGTAGGCACTGGCTGCTTCGAACACGACGTACGTGCCCATCACGAGGCTGTTCGGCACGTCGGAGCCGTCGCGATACACCGACGACGTGACCTCGGTAACGCCGGCCTTTTCCAGCACGCCACCATCGGACTTCGGCTTGCAGATTTCGGCGTGTTCGAAGCGTGTCGCAGGCGGGAACGACAGCCCTTCGGCTTGCGAATGCAGCCCCGTTGCGTTGCAAACCGCAGTCATCTCGATGCCGGACTTGGTGCCATCGACGAAGGAGTTGAACATCTTCGGATTGATCGATTGGCGATCTCGGATCTTCATATATTTGTCGAGGATGTCCCAGACCGTGTCCGGCGTCGATTGATGATAGGTTGGGTGATAGCGCGTGCCCTTGCCGGCGGCGACAACCTTGAACCCGGCAGCGCGCGCCCAATCGACATGGTCGGCGATCAACGCCGGTTGGTCACCCCAGGCGAGCGAATAGACGACACCGGCCGCCTTGGCCTTGCGAGCGAGCAGCGGCCCGGCCACCGCATCGGCCTCAACGTTGACCATGATGATATGCTTGCCGTTTTCGATCGCTTTGAGGGCGAAACGGATGCCGGCACCCGGATCGCCGGTCGCCTCGATAATTACTTCGACCGCCGGATGGGTGATCAGGCTATCGGCCTTGTCGGTGATGACGGTGGTGCCGGCTTTCAACGCGTCGTCGATCGACTTCGCCGCATACTGCTCTTCCCGCCAGCAACCGAGCTTCAGCTGCGATCGGGCGCGTGCCATGTTGAGATCGGCGACACCGACGATATGAATGCCATCGGTCGTGCGGGCTTGCGACAGGAACATCGTGCCGAACTTGCCGGCACCGATAATGCCGACGGTGACCGGCCGACCGGCAGCCTTACGCTCGAGGAGCATACGATGTAGGTTCATGGTTCAAAAACCTCTTCCTGGGCGTTCTGCTGGTTAGCCCAAACCGTACTATGTCGACGCCGCCGACGAAAAGCGAATATGTGCGGAAATGATGCATAGCGAACGAGCGTTGCACGCTTAGCGCCTTCAGGAGTTCTCCGCATGATCGAGTTTTTCGACCAACCGGAGCTGGGCTCGAAGCGACCGTTCAGCCGGGCGACAAAGGCCGGCGGGCTCGTGTTCGTGTCTGGCCATAGTGCGCCGCATGACCCGGCGCGCGGAATTGTTCGCGGCGATACCCCGCAGGACGAAGTACGCAATGCGCTAGCCCACATTGCTCAGATCCTGAGCGATGCCGGCAGCAGTCTCGATCGCGTCGTGCAAGTCGCGATGCTGATCACCGATCCGGCCGACTATGCCGCCTGCAACGAAGAATACATCAAGCATTTCCCCGCCGGGCTGCCGGCTCGTCACACCGCGCGTTTCGGCGTTCCGACCGAGGCGCGCGTGGCGTTCTCGTGCGTGGCATTGGCGGAGTGACGGTGCCGGGTTACAGTCCGGCAATTAGCGACGCAAGCAAGGTCACTTCCATGAGCACTCGCACGCTTCCCGCACGCGCCGAATCGGTCGTGCTTTTCGCGCACGCGGCCTATCGCCTTGGCGACGCGCTGAAGCGCCGCAACGCCGGCTTGAAGTATATCGAGGCCCGCAACCCCGACGAAGTACTAGCTCGGATCGGCGAGGCCAACATTATCAGCGTCTCGATGATGTGGCGCAACGAGTGGCTGGCCCAGGCGCCGAAGCTTGCCTTCGTGCAGTCGATCAGCGCCGGCATGAACCAGTATGATCTTGCGGCTTTCCGCAAGGCCGGCGTCAGGCTCGCGAGCGCGCAGGGTGTCAACGCGCAAGCCGTCGCCGAGCACGCGATTGCGCTTACCCTCAGCATAACGCGGCAACTGCACCTCGCGCGCGATCATCAGCACAAGAAAATCTGGCGCGGCATGATCGGCGATCCGGCCAAGCGCGAGGACGAGTTGGCGGGCAAGACGATGCTGATCGTCGGCATGGGCGGCATCGGCAGCAAACTCGCGCGAATCGCCAAGGCGTTCGATATGTGCGTCTTGGGCACACGACGCGACTCGGCGAAGGGCAGAGGCGGCGCCGATGAAGTGTTCGCCGACAACGACTTGCTGAAGGTTTTGCCGCGCGCCGATATCGTCGTGCTCACATGCCCGATCACGCCGCAGACGACCAACCTGATGAACGCGTCGGCTTTTGCCGCGATGAAGCCGGGCGCGATGCTGATCAATGTTGCGCGCGGAGCGGTGGTCGACGAGCCGGCATTAATCGTGGCGCTGCAATCGGGCCACCTCGCATCGGCCGGGATCGACGTGACGGTCGAGGAACCGTTACCGGCGTCGTCACCGTTATGGACCATGCCGAACGTCGTCATCACGCCGCACACTGGCGGAGAAACCCGCGCCTACGAGGAGAACGTGATCGACGTGCTGCTCGATAATATTGCACGGCTTGAGCGAGGCGAGACGGGGTTGCGGAATGAGTTTGCGTGAGGGTTGTGGGGCGAGCGGCCATCGTCGTTCTACTGCTCAAGCGTGTTCATGCCCAACGCCGTTCTGAATTACTCCTTCGACTTGTCTCGTGGCGTGAGCTTATTAGCAGTTAGAAAGTCAACGAATTGCGGATAAAGCTCGGCATAGCGACGATTTAGGCCTTCGAAATCTGCGTCTGCTCTGATTGCTGCAACATCAAAATTCTCCATTACTTGCAAGCTCACGTTGGGAATTCCAAGAAACTCACACATCTCTGTGGTGCGTGTGTCGTGGCAGATGCAGACAGCTGGAGTGCCTGCGTGAAGCGCGGCCATCGATCCATGAAATCTGGTGCCGACTGCAAAGGCATAGGAACTCATAGCGGTCAACCAATCTGGTACGGACCAGTATATGCGCATGCTTTTTTTAAACCAATTTTCCATTACATCTGTGTGGCCGATATCCTTGAATATTACCATTAACCGAGCCAGTGCGGAATTTCGCTCGCTTTGATCCGTTGATTCGGCGAGAATAATCTCGTCCATTTCTGTTTGCGCAACAAAAATTCCGTTGCGACGGGCGGCCTCAAAATAAAGGCTGCTTACAATTGATTTCATTTTCGCGGCATCGAACGAATGACTATATACGTCGCGGGATGCATGGATGGCGATCGGTGAATTGTGCTTCAATTCGTCCAGTCTAATATTATACCCCGCTTGACCCGACATGTAATATGAGGGGCAACCGGTAATTTGCACGTTTTTGACGCCGAGATGTGCCAGTACGCGAGCCGTGAATTCCCCACGCACACCAATTAGTGCGCTTCGTTCTGAAGCCACTTTCACAAGCCTAATAGTACCCTCTTTGAGAGGGATCGCGGGGTTGGTCAAGTCATTTGCTTGCGCGCCGAGACCAACCATTACAACAGGGAGTTTCGTGCGCTCGATGAAATCGGCCATCCCGCCAAAATCAAAAGCAGGAAACAAAAAATTGGCAGCAGGAATGACGATCATATCGTATTCGGCGCTCACGCGCTCAGCCCCGATTGATAAGTCCCAGTCAACGGCCTCGTACTGCAACGACTCTAACAACCCGTAAGCGATAAGCTGATTTCCAGAATTGCCACCTGTTACCGAAAGTCGGGTCGTCGGCGTCGTTTGTGCCGCGAGATCGAAAGACGGGGTTGCGCCAATCAAAAAAAGCCGCATATGAAATTTTGC
>JANLXZ010000450.1:0-2035 GCA_031365375.1 Hyphomicrobiaceae bacterium
CGGGGCGCGGCCCGGCTTGATCATGCGGTTGAATGCGGGCGCCTATCAGGTGGTGTCGACCTATGGCGACGCCAACGCGCGGGTGCGGGCGGACGTGACGGTGGAAGCCGGCCGCTTGACCGAGGCGACGCTCAGCCAGACGGGTGCAAAGGTGACGTTCAAGCTCGTGGGACGCGAAGGCGGGGAAGCGTTGGCCGATGTGACGTGGAGCGTCATCAACACCAAGGCCGAGACGGTGAAGGAAGCCGTGGGCGCACTGCCGACACACATTCTGGCGGCCGGCCGTTACGCAGTGCTGGCCAAGCATCAGGGCCGCACCTTCCGCGCCGAATTCACGGCCAAAGCGGGTGAAGCGGCTGTGGTGGAAGTGGTGGCGAGGTGATGGGGCGGGTTGATTTAGATAAGAGTGCCAAGTGACGGCCAAAATCGATTTCGCGCATGACCTCAGGGGACTTGCGTCGGCGACGGTGTTGGTCGCGCATTATGTCGGCACGTATTGGGGGAGGCCGAAGGTCGTTGAAGTTTTTATCAACTCACTCGCCGGGCATCCGACCAATGGGCCGCATCCGTGGCTTGAGCTATTCGGTCAAATGGCCGGCCAATTCGGCGTTGCATTGTTTTTCCTCGTCAGCGGCTTCGTCATTCCATTCTCGATTTCACGATATTCCCGTGCCGGCTTTCTAGCCGCGCGTGTGATCCGAATTTGGCCGGTCTATATCGTCGGGTTCTCGGTCACCCTGCTCGCGTATTCGATGTCGTCGCGATATTTCGGCAATCCATTCGGCTACGACGCGCGGACCGTCGTAATGAACTATGCGCTCGGGTTGCGCGACATTCTTTCGGTGCCGTCGATCGATGGCATCGTCTGGACGCTGGAGATAGAATTGAAATTCTATCTGCTGTGTGCGGTTATGGCTGCCGCCATGCGCCGTGCGCAGATCGCACCCATGATCGGGGTTTGCGCCGCGATGATCGCCGCCAATATCGCCTGCAATTTCTGGCGCGACAGCATTCTTGCCGTCAACGCAGCGTGGTACGCACGAACCATAGACGCGTGCCTGCCGGCAACGATATTGCCATATCTGTTTCTCGGCGTGCTGTTCAACTTTCTCATTCGGTCTGAAATAACAACTAAAGACTTCTTGGGATGGAGCGGCTTGCTCGGTGCGATGTTTGTGGCAGGGTGCCTACTGGGGTCGTGGCAATATCGTGCGGGTTTCCAAACGATGGCCATCACCTACCCGGCGGCCTGGTGTACCTTCGCTGCAGTCTACTATTGGCGCCCGGATTTTGGTCGCGTGGTTTCGGCCCTGGGCGATATCAGCTATCCGCTTTACGTGGTTCATGGACTGAGCGGGTACGTCATCATTGCCGTTTTAAGTAGCCAGGGTTGGCATCCGGTGTTGGCGGTGCTGGCGGCAACGGGCGCGTCGATCGGTGTGGCGTGCGGGCTGCATTATATGGTCGAGCGCCCGTCAGTGGACGCCGCGTCGATTGTTGCCAGATGGGGGCGTGCGCCGCAGCTCGCCACGGTTTGATCGGCCCGCAACGTGTGTGAAATGCGAGCGCGTCGCACAAATGCGTCCGGCGTATGCCTTTCCGCTGTGTATTTCCCTGGTCAGATTTGGCGCAGTAGCCAATACCTCGCGCCGTGATCCCTACTATGGCCGAAACGTCTAAGAACTCGCCACACCGCAAATTTGGACGCGCAGAATTGAAATCGCCGAATTTACCGTAGGAGTGGCTTGTATTAAGCTTACCAAGCCCGATGCCGTCATCCCGGCCGCAGCGCTGTTCAGCGCGCAGCGCCGGGATCGTTCCAGGTCAGGTCGGGTAAAACGGCAAATTATCGCGTGGTAAAGATCCCGGATATTTGATCTGCGCCAAGAGCGCTGCTCAAATTCCGGGATGACGACACTTTGGAAAATGACAGGCGAGTTCAAGGCTCGGACAGTCCTTACCCCACGTCGTCGATGATCTTGTTGGTGAGGATGCCGACTTGTTCGATGTCGATTTCGACGGTGTCGCCGGGTTT
>JANLXZ010000452.1:0-10703 GCA_031365375.1 Hyphomicrobiaceae bacterium
TCAGCCATGGTCTAGCCCTCCGAGCCGGTGTTGGAGCCGCCATCACGAGGCGGACGGGGTGTGCGGGGACGATCATCGCCGCCTTCACGGGGAGGACGGGGACGGAAAGTCGACGCACCTTCGGCACCACCGGCACCTGCACCAGCGCCACCTTCACGCGTACCACGGTAGCCACCGCCACCGCCGCCGCCAGCACCTGCGCCGCCACGGAAACCACCACCGCCGCCGCCGCCAGCACCGCCACGGAAGCCGCCGCGATCACCACCGGCGCCGCCACGGAAACCACCACGATCGCCACCAGGACCACCGCGGTCGCCACGCTCTTCACGATCACCTTTGCGCATCTGCACCGAAGGCTCGGCTTCGTGCGCCTCGACCTTGACGGTCAACCAACGCAGAACATCGGTCGAAATGCCCATCCGACGCTCCATTTCCGCAACTGCGGCGGGAGCAGCTTCAATGTTCAGCAGTGTGTAATGCGCCTTGCGGCTCTTCTTGATCTTATAGGCAAGCGAACGCAGGCCCCAGTATTCGGACTTGCCGATTTTACCGCCGCCTTCTTCGATAACGGTCGTATATTCTTTAGTCAGCGCTTCGACCTGCTGGGTCGAAATATCCTGGCGCGCCAGGAAGACATGCTCGTATAGCGGCATGCTGTTGGCCTTTCTCTGTTGCGACTTTCGTCGTCCTCGATTTCGCCCCGGCGCAAAGCCTCTTTCGGACCGGAGAATGGCCCAAAAGCACGACCCGTGAAGAGCGGAGACACGGAGAGTTGGGTTGCTCCCTATGTGCCTGCTCTGAGTTAGAGCGCGCACAACCTCTCGTTCAGCCCCCAACCGGAGCGGATCACGAGGCGGGTTATACAGAGATTGAAGCCGGGTGCAAGACTTAGGTGGCTGGCAGCCACTGGCAATCGCATTTCTTGGACGTGCTTATTCCACGCCTTCCAATTCCTTGCGTGCAGCTCGCGCCAGAAATCCCGACCTCGTGAGTCCATGGGCCTCGGCGTGACGGTCGATCCGTTCGACGAGGTCGTCGGTGAGCGTGATATTTAAGCGGACGGATTTGGCCGCGGCTCGCGGCGGATCAACCAAAATAGCAACGCCATCGCGGTTTTCCTGGGCCCTCATGATTGCCTCGAGGGAGGATGGTTCAGGGGCGGGTTCACTGTCGGCCGTCAAGCCTTCCAAGTGAAGGGCCAACGCTTCCTCAGCCATGGCGCGTGCTTCATCGAGCGTAGCGCCAGCGGTAACGCAACCTGGCAAATCCGGAAAAGAAACACCGAAATCGCTGTCTTGGTCTTTGTGTATGAGTGCAATATAGGGACGCATGGAAATCACCTCAGTTTTAACCTGGCCTGCTTTTCGATCGAGCGTAGCGTTCCCAAAGGAAGATCTCGACGCGGATGCGGCACAGTCACCCGCCCGGGTTTCGTTGGATGTTTAAACTGAGCGTGGCTACCTTTCTGAGCCACTTGCACCCACCCGTCGTGCTGCAAAGCCGTAATAACATCTCGGCTGTTCATGGTGTATTTATACACACTAAGTCGGTGGGGGCAATATTATCGCTGGGTTCACCCCGGGCCGTGTGATCCTTTGCGCGCACGCTTGACTCCCTCGTGATCGGTGCGTAAGCGCGGGAAATAGCGGGTTTTGAGACTATGGGCATAGCAATGACGATTGCATTCATCTTTCCGGGTCAAGGCAGCCAGGACCTCGGCATGGGGCGGGATCTGGCACAGAATTTCAAAGCCGCGCGCGAGGTTTTCGACGAGGTCGATGCGGCACTGAGCCAAAAGCTCTCCGCCATCATGTGGGACGGCCCGAAGGAAACCTTGACGCTGACCGAGAACGCGCAACCGGCTCTGATGGCCGTATCAATGGCGGTGATCCGCGTTCTTGAACGGGAAAAAGGCATCGACATCGCCAAGTCGATACAACTCGTGGCGGGTCATTCGCTGGGTGAGTATTCGGCGTTGGCGGCTACTGGTGCGTTCTCGCTCGCCGATGCCGCGCGTTTGTTGAAGCTGCGCGGCCAGGCGATGCAGAGGGCGGTTCCGGTGGGGCAGGGCGCTATGGTCGCCCTACTCGGTGTCGGTCTTGATGTTGCGCGCAAGATTGCAGCCGATGCCGCGCAAGGCGGCGTGTGCGACATCGCCAATGACAATGATCCGACGCAGATTGTGCTGTCCGGATCGAAATCCGCGATCGATCGGGTGGCTGAAGTTGGCAAGGCACATGGCCTCAGGCGCGCGATTCCGCTGCCGGTAAGTGCACCTTTTCATTGCGCGCTGATGAAGCCTGCCGCCGATGCGATGGCCGACGCATTGTCGAATGTGACGATCAACAAGCCGTCGGTGCCGGTGGTGGCTAATGTGCTGGCCAAGCCGATTTCCAATCCGGCCGAGATCCGCCAGCGTCTGGTCGAGCAGGTGACCGGCACCGTGCGTTGGCGCGAGTGCATGGAGACGATGCTTGGCGCTGGGATAACGAACTTTTACGAGATCGGCTCCGGCAAGGTGTTGGCCGGTCTCGCCAAACGCATCAACAAGGATGCAAACGCCATGTCTGTTGGCACGGCCGCGGATTTGGAAGCAGCCATTGCAGCTCTGAATGCTTAAGTTAGAGCCGCCACATTCGACGCTAGGAGACACGAAATGTTCGATCTGACCGGCAGAAATGCCCTCGTTACAGGTGCCACCGGCGGCATTGGCGGGGCGATCGCTCGGGCGCTGCATGCGCGCGGCGCCACGGTTGCGATCTCTGGGCGTCAAGCCGACAAACTCGAAGCGCTCGCGAATGAACTAAAAGAGCGCGTGCATGTCGTCCCGTGCGATCTCGCGAATAAGGCGCAGGTGGCGACGCTCATCGATGATGCATCGAAGAAGCTTGGCCGCCTCGATATTCTCGTCAACAACGCCGGGCTGACCAAGGACAATCTGTTCATGGTGATGAAAGATGAGCAGTGGGATGACGTAATCGCCGTCAACCTGACCTCGACGTTCATGCTCATGCGCGCCGCAACGCGGGCAATGATGCGCGGCAAAACGGGCTATGGCCGGATCATCAATATCTCGTCCGTCTCCGGCATCATCGGCAATCCAGGGCAGGCAAACTACGCGGCCTCGAAGGCCGGCATGATCGGCATGACGAAGTCGCTCGCCCGCGAGGTCGCGTCGCGAGGCATCACTGCCAACTGCATCGCACCCGGATTTATCTCGACACCGATGACCGAAGCGCTCAATGAAAAACAGACAACGGCGATCAAAGAAGCTATTCCGTCGCAAAGGTTCGGCACACCGGACGATATTGCGGCGGCAGTGATTTATCTGGCAAGCGCCGAAGCCGGGTACATGACCGGCCAAACGCTACACGTGAATGGCGGTATGGTTATGATCTAGAATCTGAGACCGTTCGGCTTATATCATGGCGAAACGCAATAAAATCGCGGAACCAACTACCTACAACCCGACTTTGCGAACATCCTGGCCAAGGTGGAGCAAGTATGTTACCAGCCGCGCGAACTTCGCACGGTTATTGGGGAAAAGCTTGGTCCCGTGTTGGTTTGTGGTGTTTTTCGCAAGGGACTCAAGATAGCCCGCTTAGACAGGTGGCGGGCCGTCGGATTACCGTCCTATTGTCGAAAAACTCAACATCTGCAAAATTGAAGACTCCTGACGAGGCGAGGAAGATACCTATGAGCGATGTCGCAGAGCGCGTGAAGAAGATCGTTGTCGAGCATCTGGGTGTAGAAGCTGACAAGGTAAAGGACAACGCGTCCTTCATCGACGATCTGGGCGCTGACAGCCTCGACACCGTCGAGCTGGTCATGGCGTTCGAAGAAGAGTTCGGATGTGAAATTCCCGATGATGCCGCCGAGCACATTCTCACGGTCGGGGATGCAGTAAAGTTTCTCGAAAAGAACGCCAACGCCGCGTAGCGTCAGGCTGGAAGCTTCGGATCAGGCGTTTGCGTTGCAGTTTGTGGCGACGCAGCCTCTGGTCGGACGCATCTACAAATCAGGCCGGTCGCGTCCGCACCGACGCTGCCGTAGCGAGGTCGAATGATGAGACGAGTCGTCATAACCGGGATGGGTCTCGTCACGCCGCTCGGATGCGGCGTCGATGCGACCTGGTCGCGACTTCTGGAAGGCCAAAGCGGCGCGCGACGCGTCGAAGAGTTTCAGGTCGACGATCTCAATTGCCAGATCGCCTGTTTCATCCCCCGGGGTGATGGCAGCGATGGCACATTCAATCCGGACCAATGGATGGAGCCGAAGGACCAGCGCAAGGTCGACGACTTCATCATTTATGCCATGGCGGCGGCGACTCAGGCCCTTCGCGATGCGAATTGGCAGCCGAAAACAGACGATGAGCAAGAACGTACCGGTGTCCTGATCGGCTCGGGCATCGGCGGCCTGAGCGGCATTGCCGATACGGCGATCTTGCTCAAAGAAAAAGGGCCACGCCGGGTCAGCCCGTTCTTCATTCCGGGTCGACTGATCAACCTTACCTCCGGCTATGTGTCGATCAAGCACAAGCTCAAGGGTCCGAACCATTCGGTCGTCACAGCCTGCTCGACCGGCTCGCATGCAATCGGTGACGCGGCGCGTCTCGTCATGTTGGGCGACGCCGACGTCATGGTTGCAGGCGGCGCGGAGAGCCCCATCTGCCGAATTTCGCTCGCAGGCTTTGCCGCTTGCAAGGCATTATCGACCGGCTTCAACGACAACCCGACGAAGGCCTCCAGGCCCTATGATCGCGACCGCGACGGCTTTGTCATGGGTGAGGGGGCGGGTGTCGTCGTGCTCGAGGAGTTGGAGCACGCAAAGGCGCGCGGCGCGCGAATCTATGCGGAAGTCATCGGCTACGGATTATCCGGCGACGCTTATCATATCACGGCACCAGCGGAAAACGGCGATGGCGCTTTCCGCTGCATGAAGGCTGCGATCAAGCGTGCTGGTATCGCGCCTGCGGACATCGACTACATAAACGCCCACGGTACGTCGACACCCATGGGCGATGAAATTGAATTGGGAGCGGTCGAGCGGTTGTTCGAGGCGAGCGCGGACAAGTTGGTGATGTCGTCGACGAAATCCGCGATCGGCCATTTATTGGGCGCTGCCGGCGCCGTCGAGGCCATTTTCTCGGTGCTGGCAATGCGCGACGGTATTGCGCCGCCGACGATCAATCTCGACAACCCGTCGGTTGTGACGAAGATCAATCTGGTGCCGCATAAGCCGCGGAAGAAGAAAATCGACACGGTGCTATCCAACTCGTTCGGCTTCGGCGGCACCAACGCGTCGTTGGTGTTGCGCCGGGTCGAATAGATACTTAACGTGCCATAATTCCCGCTCGTCTCTAGGGCAATCTTTGCATTGTCAAAGCGCGGGCGCCATGTCCCGTACGCCGGCATAACGGTCTTGGCACGGAAATTCGACCAATGAGCAGCAAACATCGTTCTAGCAATGCAACCGAGCGACGCTCGGGGGCAGCGATTGCGGCTTCACCAGCCGAAGCGCTGGAGCCGACCCGGGCCCCGCAACGGCCAGCAGGAAATCGCAGACGGCGGGAAGCCCGTAAGCTCAGCCCTATGCTGCGCGTGCTGAACGCGCTGCTGACCGTAACGGCGGTTGGCCTGGGACTGTTTGGCTTCGCGGCGTACTGGGTATCTTCTGAGATCAACAAAGATGGACCGCTCAAAGAGGCACGCAGTTTTGTGGTTCCGCGCGGCGAGGGCGCGCACGATATTGCCAAACGCCTCGAAGCCGACGGCATCATCGGCAGCCAGCAGATGTTCGTCACGCATTATCTGGGACGGATTATGACCAGCTGGCTCGGCGGGCAGGCGCTACAACTCAAGGCCGGCGAGTATGAAGTGCCGGCCAACGCAAGCTTGAAAACGGTATCTGAAATTTTGGGTGAGGGGCGCTCGACGCTGTATCGCGTCACGGTGCCGGAGGGGCTGACGAGCGCCCAGATCGTGCAGCGGCTACGCGCCGATCAAAATCTAACCGGCGAGATTTCGGCGGTGCCACCCGAGGGTACGCTGTTGCCGGATACCTACAAATATTCGCGTGGCATGACGCGCCAACAGCTGATCGAATTGATGCAGGGTGACCAACGCAAAATGGTCGAGCGCCTGTGGGCGGCGCGCCAGCCCGACCTGCCGTTCAAAACACTGGAAGAGGCGGTCACCTTCGCGTCGATCGTCGAGAAGGAAACCGGTCGCAACGATGAGCGCGACAAGGTGGCGGCGGTGTTCGTTAACCGGCTGCGTCAGAACATCCGGCTTCAGTCGGATCCGACCATTCTGTATGGGCTATTTCAAGGTGAAGTCGCCTGGGGGCGGGCCATCTACAAGTCTGAGATCCAGCAGAAAACCGCGCATAATACGTATCAGATCGACGGCCTCCCGCCGACGCCGATTTGCAATCCGGGTAAATCGGCGCTGGAAGCGGCACTCAATCCAGCAAAAACCAGCGACCTTTACTTCGTGGCAAACGGTCAAGGTGGCCACGTTTTCACTCAGAATTTGAAGGATCATAATGCGGCCGTCGCCAACTGGCGCAAGGTCGAGCAGGAAATCCGCGCAAAGCAGGCTTCATCTGCTGCCAGTAAGGCCGCAGCGAAGGCCGCGCAAACATCGCAACCCATGACGTCCCCGACGCCAGAAGTCGGGGAGACGCCGCCAGCGTCGCAGGTTCCGGCCTCGGATTCGACGACCGCCGCAGCGACACCCACGCTCAAAGAAACGTCACCAGCCAAGCCGTCGTCCGCTGCGCAGACCACTTCAGCGTCCGCCGATGCCGTGCCGTTACCCGTTCGCAAACCAAAGCGGCCCTGATCGCGCGCCGAGGTTGAATACCGAGCGGTTGTGCAGAACGCTTGGCGCGGATGCGCGCCCGCTCTATGGTCCGCGGAGGGCACGCTGATGCTTGCGTGCTCCGACAGAAATAACCGAGCGCGCCATCGATGACGATCAAAAGCATGACCGGGTTTGCCCGCACCGAAGGCGCGATTGGATCCACGCGCTGGGCTTGGGAAATTCGCTCGGTTAATGGTCGCAACCTCGATCTGCGCCTGCGCCTGCCGCCGGGGTTCGATGCGCTCGAGCCGCGCGTGCGCGAAATCGCAGCGGCGAAGTTCCAGCGTGGCAGTATTCAGATCGGCTTGAACATCAAGCGTGAGGAGGGCGTCACCGCCATTCGGCTCAATGAGCAGGTACTGCACCAAGTGCTGGCGGCCGCAACGCGGGTTCGGGAAATGACCGGCGCGCGGGCTGCGAGTGTCGAAGGTTTACTCGGCATCAAAGGGGTGCTCGAAGTTGTCGAGGCGAGTGAAACCGAAGCTGAGAGCGAGCAGCGCATGGCAGCTCTGGTTGCATCGTTCCAAGATGCGGTGGAAGGTGTCTTCGTCGCGCGCGTCGGCGAGGGCAAGCGGTTGCAAAAAGTGCTGCTCGAGCAGGTCGACGAGATTGCGCGTTTGACACAAGAAATCGAGGTCAATCCCAATCGATCAGCGGACGCGATCAAGCGGCGGATGGCGGAACAAGTGGCGCGGCTGATCGATGCCTCGTCGACGCTCGATCCGGCCCGTCTGCATCAGGAGGCGATCATGGTCGCGACCAAAGCTGATGTCGAGGAGGAACTCAAGCGGTTGGCCGTGCATGTCGCAGCTGCCCGAGACTTATTGAGTGCTGAGAACGGGGTCGGCCGCAAACTCGATTTTTTGGCACAAGAGTTCAACCGCGAGGCCAACACGGTATGCTCCAAGGCAGGTGATTCGAGCGTCACCGGCTTGGGCTTGTCGCTCAAGACGGTGATCGAGCAATTCCGCGAGCAGGTACAGAACATTGAGTGATCAGCCGCCAAGCCAGAACTCCCCCGGTCGTCGCGGGCTCCTCTTGGTGCTGTCGTCACCATCGGGCGCCGGAAAAACAACGCTCGCCAAGCGGGTGTTGAGTGCCGACCGAAACATCGGTATTTCCGTTTCGGTGACGACGCGCACACCGCGTCCAGGCGAACAGGAAAGTGTCGATTACTTTTTTCGCAATGAGACGCATTTTTTGGCCCAGCGCGATGCCGGCGATCTGCTCGAATGGGCAAAGGTGTTCGGCAATTATTACGGCACACCGCGGGCGCCGGTAGAGGCGGCAATCGCCTCCGGACGCGATCTGCTGTTCGACATCGATTGGCAGGGGGCGCAGCAACTTAAGGAAAAGCTGCCGCAAGATCTCGTGCGCGTGTTCATTTTACCGCCATCGGCAGAGGTGTTGGAAAGCCGGCTGCGCGGTCGCGCCGCAGATCCACAGGACGTCGTCGCCAAACGGATGGCGGAAGCTGCCTCAGAAATGAGCCATTGGCCCGAGTACGATTACGTCATCGTCAACGGCGATCTGGAGACCAGCGTCGCTGAATTGATCGCAATTTTGACCGCCGAGCGTTTGAAGCGCGAACGCCTGATTGGGCTATCGGATTTCGTGCGGGGACTGTACGGGGCAAGCTCGTCTTCATAATTACGCCAGGAGCGCTCCATGTCTCCCAGATCAGCAAGATGCCTCGCTCTCCTTTTGATATCAGTGGTTCTGATGAGAGCCGATTTTGCCGCCATCGTGTTGGCCGCAGACACGGTTGTCTCGAAGGAAGCACCAGACCTGACCGCCATCCGCGCCAAGATCAAGGCCCGCGACTGGCCGGGCGCGATCACCGATTTGACCAAGATGGCAGAGACGGTTCAACACGCCGACATATACAACCTATTGGGCTTCAGCCTGCGTAAATCGAAGGACTACAAATCGGCCTACACCTACTATCAAAAGGCACTTGAATTCGACCCCGCTCACAGAGGCGCGCATGAATATCTTGGCGAGCTCTATGTTGAGACCGGGGACATGCCAAAGGCCAAAGAGATGCTCGCCAAATTGAAGGTGCTTTGCCCGAAGGGATGCGAAGAGCGGGAAGACCTCGACAAGGCCATTCGTCAAGCGAGTGCCAAACCGGCGACCGCACCCAAGGCGAGGTAAAACGGATTACGTTTTAGTGGTCGGAAGGTTTTGCAGTTGAGATTAGTGAAACTCACCCTCGTCACGATTGTCTGCCTGTGGTTCGCGCTGATCGCCGCGCTTTACCTATTTCAACGCAAACTGCTCTATCTACCTTCGGGCGGCGAGGTGTTGCCGGCAACGGTCGGTTTGGCCGATGTGAAAGTTGAGAAGCTCGATGCCCCCGACGGCGCGTCGATCGTCGTTTGGAGTGGCGCTGCAAAACCTGGCCAGCCGACCATTTTGTATTTCCATGGCAACGGCGGCGGCTTGCAGAACCGAGTCATGAAATTTCAGGCGATTCGTGCTGAAGGCTGGGGTTTGTTCGCGATGAGTTATCGCGGCTACTCGGGTTCGACCGGAAGCCCGACCGAAATCGACAACGTCGCCGACGCGGTCCGGGCATACGACGCACTGCGCGCTAAGGGGACCGCTGCCACTGACATCGTGCTGTACGGCGAGTCGCTTGGGAGCGGGGTCGCGGTGCAACTGGCAGCCATCCGGCCGGTCGCAGCAATTGTGCTCGAGTCGCCGTATTCGTCCGTCGCCGATGTGGCAGCAGACCGTTATTGGTTCCTGTCGGTGCGCTGGGGGCTTAAAGACCCCTACGACTCTGTCGAACACGTGGCTCATGTAAACGCACCGGTTTTGATCCTCGCCGGTGCCCGCGACACCATCGTGCCAGTGAAATTTTCCCGCCGCCTGGCCGATGCCATTCCTGGAGCAAAGCGCTACGTCGAATATCCGACCGGTTGGCACGTCGACGCGTTCCAGCACGGTGGCCTAGCGGAAGTGAAAGCGTGGGTAGCCAAAGCGCGGGGTAATACGGGGTGATGGATTCCAGCCCCATCAGCATAAAATACAGTGCTAAAGGCCGGCGTTTCGCTTGGCGTCGGCCATGACCCGCTCCTCCTGCGCGCGCAGCTCAGGCGTCATAGCGTCGCCAAAATCCTGGGCCTCGAACACGGGTCGAATCTCGATGTCGCACTCGTCTTCGTGCGGATTGGGGCAGCGCTTGACCCAGGCAATGGCCTCGTCGAGATCCTTCACCTTCCATAGCCAGTAGCCGGCGATCAGCTCTTTTGTCTCGGCAAACGGCCCGTCGATGACCATGCGATCTTTGCCGGAGAAGCGCACGCGCGCGCCTTTCTTGGACGGGTGAAGGCCATCCCCGGCGAGCATGACGCCGGCTTTGACCAGTTCTTCGTTGAACATGCCCATATCTGCAAGAAGCTGCTGGCTGGGCATCTCACCGGCCTCGGATGCCTTGGTGGCCTTGACGATAACCATGACTCGCATCGTGTCCTCCTCTGCGTGATTTAGCTGCCGCCGGTCCTAGTTCAAACTGGGAAGAGCGGCCGTTGATCTCAAGACGCAGACGGTGACCCCTCGCCGACATCGCAATTGGAGAATTCTGCTTTTACCTGCTAGCGACGGCACACATTCTACGGCACCTGACGCGTGCCGCCGACCTGCCAGCGGGTCACTTGGCTGCGACGGCTATGCCGGAGCCGATCAACATCACACCGGTCGCCTGATTGAGCCGCTTCACGGCGGGTGCGGAGTTCAACAACCTGCGCGCGCGTTCGATCACGAGCATGTAGCCGCTGTACACCGCGAACGAAACACCGATGACAACTGCCATCAGGATTGCGAAATCGC
>JANLXZ010000483.1:0-7835 GCA_031365375.1 Hyphomicrobiaceae bacterium
GCCGCTCCTGATGCGTGAACACGATGTAGATCGACATGATCGACATCGCGGCCGTGAGGACGATGGCGAGCAGAATTGAGAATGAAATATTTGCAGCGGCCAACATGCGCCGAGGTGTCTCCATCGCCGTTTAGGGCTAACGGTGGGAGGTACTCGCTATTGGCGGTTGGCTCAAGATGCGCGGAGCGCGCACCTCAGGCATCAGCTCGACAGGCCGCCGGCCAGCGTCGGGACGTCCAGTGGCAAAAATCCGTAATGCTTCATCCAGCGCAGATCGCCGGTGAACAGGTCGCGCAGGTCTGGAATCCCGTATTTTAACATGGTGATACGATCGAGACCCATGCCGAAAGCGAAGCCTTGATACTTCTCTGGATCGAGCCCGCAGTTGGCGATCACCTTCGGATGCACCATGCCGGAGCCGAGGATCTCGAGCCACTTGCCAGGTTTACCGATGGCAGCAGCGTCAATGTCGACTTCCATGCTGGGCTCGGTGAACGGGAAATGCGACGCCCGGAAGCGCATCTTCACATTGTCGACCTCGAAGAACGCCTTGCAGAATTCCTCCAGGCACCACTTGAGATGACCCATGTGGGTTGCCTCGTCGATGACCAGGCCTTCGATTTGATGGAACATCGGGGTGTGCGTCTGGTCGCTGTCGCTGCGATAGACGCGGCCCGGCGCGATGATCCGGATCGGCGGTTTCTGGGACAGCATCGTGCGGATTTGTACTGGGCTCGTATGGGTGCGCAGCACCATGCGCGAGCCGTCCGGTTTCGGCCGAAGATAGAACGTGTCGTGATCCTGCCGGGAGGGGTGCTCGGGCGGGATGTTAAGCTTGGTGAAGTTGAGATCGTCGGTCTCGATGTCCGGGCCTTCCGCGACCGAGAAGCCCATGTCGGCAAAGATCTCGATGATCTCGTCGAACACTTGGCTAACGGGGTGGATGCGACCATCGGCGAGCGGACCAGGACGAACCGGCAACGTGATGTCGGCTCGCTCGGAAGCGAGGCGCGATGAAAGTGCAGCGCCCTCGAGCATCGTCTTGCGCGTTTCCAGCGCCTCGCCGACGATAGATTTGAGCGCGTTGACGGCGGCCCCAAAGGACTTGCGCTCGTCGGCCGGCAAGCCGCCGAGCCTTTGCATTAACTCGGGAATGCGGCCTTTTTTGCCGAGTGCCGAAATACGCACGGCTTCGATCGCGCCGAGGTCGCCAGCAGTGGCAATCTCGGCGAGAATGGAGGATTCGAGGGATTTCAGGTCGTCGGTCTGCATGGCGCTTCCGTAGGCTGGGTTAGACCAGGCGTCTTGCTGGTCGTAACCCAACGTCTCGCGATGGGTCGAAGCTGTTGGGTTACGGCGCAAGAGGGCGCCTAACCCAACCTACGGATCTTCGTCAATCGATCAGGCCGCAGCCTTGACTTGAACGGTGGCGTGCTCGGCTGCCTGATCGACGAGTGCCTTGAAGCCGATCGGGTCCTTCACCGCGATGTCGGCCAACACCTTGCGATCGATCTCGACGCCGGCTTTGGTCAAGCCCTCGATGAAGCGGCCGTAGGTCATGCCGTGCTCGCGGACGGCGGCGTTGATGCGCTGGATCCACAAGGCACGGAACGTGCGCTTTTTGCGACGGCGATCGCGCGTCGCGTACTGCATCGATTTCTCGACGGCCTGCTTGGCGATGCGAATGGTATTCTTGCGGCGGCCGTAGAAACCTTTGGCGGCCTTCAGAATCTTTTTATGTTTGGCGTGGGCGGTAACGCCGCGTTTTACGCGTGCCATGAAATTGCTCCGTCAGATGACAAATGAGAAAGGGTTTGAGGAAAAAGCGCTGCCTTAGCGTGCGTAAGGCATGTACTTTTTCACGATCTTGGCGTCGCTGTCGTTCAGCACCATGGTGCCGCGCGCCGAGCGGACGAACTTTGCCGTCCGCTTGATCATGCCGTGCCGCTTACCCTGGGCGCCGGCCTTCACCTTACCCGAACCCGTCATCTTAAAGCGCTTTTTGGCGCCGCTTTTAGTCTTCAGCTTGGGCATTTGGTTGCTCCTATTTTTGGATCGATCCCAATCGCCATGCCGTTCGGCATTTGGCGCGCCCGCAGTGTTTTCCACTTCAGGGGAGGTCGAAGAGTGTGGCAAACAGCATAAAGCCGCCACGGCATGCCCTGCCGGGCGGCTTCGAGAGAGGTATACTTACGAGCGGGCTTCAATGCAACAGTGTTGTGCGGCGAATGTGCCTGCAACTTTACGGTGGGATGTTGCGTCCGTTCGGTGTCCGACCCTCCAGTCTGACACCGTTGCTCCGGTGTGCAACGCCTTCTATTGATGTCGGACCCGGAGGCTCGGACACCATAGCCACCTACTTCGGAGCCAGTATCATGATCAGCTGGCGGGCTTCGAAGCGCGGTTCGGTCTCAACCTTGGCGAAACTTTCGATGTCGACCTTCACGCGCTTCAGCACGTTCATGCCGAGCTCCTGGTGGGCCATTTCACGGCCCCGGAATCGCAGGGTGACTTTGACCTTGTCGCCTTCCTCGAAGAACCGGCGCATCGAGCGCATCTTCACGTCGTAGTCGTGATCATCGATGCTGGGCCGCATCTTGATCTCTTTTAACTCGACGACTTTCTGGTTCTTACGGGCTTCGGCGGCTTTCTTCTGTTCCTGATATTTGAATTTGCCGTAGTCCATGATTTTGCAAACTGGCGGATTCGCGTCAGGCGAAATCTCCACCAGGTCGACGCCGGCAGCGGCTGCGCGCTCGAGTGCATCGACCGTGGTGACAACGCCCACGTTTGCGCCGGTCTCGTCGATCAATCTAACTTCGCGGGCCCGGATCAAATCGTTGATCTTGGGACCTTTGGGCTCGCGCTCTTGGTTGTCTCGTGTAGCTGGACGGCGGATGTTCGTTCTCCTCAGGTTGCTTCAGGGGTGTCGTTCGATCGTATCATAATGCGACAAAGCGCCCGAACAATCAGCAAGCCGCGCCAGATAGTCAAGCGATAGCCTGCGAATTATCGACAGCTCGTATGGATCAAGCTCGCAAACGGCAATACAATTCAGCCCTTCACGTCGAGCAATTCGACGTCGAACATTAGCGTCGCATTCGGCGGGATCACACCGCCAGCGCGGCGCGCGCCGTATCCGAGTTCAGGCGGAATGATCAGCGTGCGTTTGCCGCCAACCTTCATGCTGGCAACGCCTTCGTCCCAGCCACCGATGACCTGGCGCTTGCCGATTGAGAACTCGAACGGCTGGCCGCGATCGAGCGAGCTGTCGAATTTCTGGCCCTTGACGCCGTCGTTATAAAGCCAGCCGGTATAGTGCATGACGCAGAGTTGCCCGGTCTTGGGGCTGGCGCCGGTGCCGACCGTGGTATCGGTGATCTTCAAGCCTGATGGGGTGGTGGTCATAGTACTCCCGGCGGACTGTGCCGCAGCTGTGGTGGGTTGGCCCATCAAATAGATGCTGGCCGATGCGAATACAACGCCAACTGCTATCAGGACACTTGCGCGGGGGAAAGCTCGCATAATGCTCCTCATCAAAATTGTTCGCTCTAAGTGAATTGGCGGGTTAGCTTAGCTGCGATCGACGGGCTGCAAATTCTTCGATCCAACTTCGCGTTCAACTCACCGTTAAGAGATTAGGAGAAACACCACAATGGCGTTCTACGAATTGCGTCAATACAAGATCAAGCCGGGCAAGATGGACGCTTGGCTCAAGTATATGGAAGAGGAGATCATTCCTTTTCAGGTCGCCAAGGGCATGGTCATCACCGGTAGCTACCGGGGAGAAACGGACGATTCCGTTTACGTCTGGACCCGCCGGTTCGAGAGCGAAGCCGAACGCGAGCGCCTTTACAAGGCCGTGTACGAGAGCGATCAGTGGAAGAACGTGATGTCACCGATCGTCGGCGAGTTGATCGACCGCCCTTCCATTAGTGTTCAGCGTCTCGTGCCGAGCAAGCTTTCCCCGGTGCAGTAAAATAGGACGCGCAAGCTGGTGCTGAAGGCATGCCGCCCGAAGCCCAGCTCTACAAGTTGCGGCTAGTCCGTAAAACTCAGCGCCGATCATTAACCTATGCAGCCAAGCGCTGGCCTTTCACAACCCGGCCGGGCAATGCGCCGGTCGCCTCGCCATTGCGGTAAGTGATCGCGCCTGAAACGATGGTTGCCTCGTAGCCCTCAGCTTTTTGCAACAGGCGGCGGCCGCCGGCCGGCAGGTCGAACGTGACGTAGGGACGCCCGAAGTTGAGAGCCGCCTGATCAATCACGTTTAGATCGGCCTTCTTGCCCGTGGCGATGATGCCACGGTCGCCAAGCCCCGCTGCGCTTGCTGGGTCAGACGTCAAACGGCGGATCACCTCCGGCATGCTCCAGCGTTTGCGATCGCGACCCCAGTAGGTCATCAGCCAGGTCGGATAGCCGGCGTCGAGAATGAAGCCGACGTGCGCGCCGCCATCGCCCAAGCCCATGATGGTGTTGCGATTGTCGAGCATCGCTTCCGACGCCGACATGTCGAAGTTGAAGTAGTTGACCAGCGGCGCGTAGATGAAATTGCGGCCACCATCTTCGATCAGGATGTCGTAGGCGACTTCGGGCGCGGTCCGGTTTTGGCGCTCAGCCATTGCGGCCACCGAGTCCTCACGCTTGGGCATGTAGTTCGGCGGATTACCGAAGCGGAACATCTGCGTCCACATCAGACGCTTGATCAGCGGGAACGTGCTGCCGGCGATCGGATCTTCCGACAAGATGCGTTGACGCACGTCGGCATCGTTCATCGCCTTTACACGCTCGGCGAGCGGCAATTTTGCAAGCGACTTGTAGGTTGGCGTACCCGAAAACGGGTTCTGGCTGCCCTCCAGGCCCAGCAGCAAACCGATTGGACGCGGCGGCGCTACCGGCCGGATCGAGTAGCCCGCTGCAATTGCGTCGTCGGCGTAGGCCAACAACTCCCTCCACACTTCCGAACGTTCCTTCTCGTGCCGTTGCGTCAGCGAGAACACGGCGGTGCGGCCGCATTTCTCGATCACCCGGCGCAACATGGCGAATTCGCTTTTTGCATCCGGCTCGTTCCAGTCGGACACCATTTCGAGAAAGCCTGCACCCGCATCCGCCATGCCGGCCGCGATCCCGTGCAGCTCGTCTTCATTGGCGCGCAACGTCGGCGTGTAGTCACCGGCGAGCGTCTTATGGCTGATGGTGCGCGACGTGGAGAAGCCAAAGGCGCCAGCTCTTATTGCCTCGGCCGTGATACGGCGCATCTCGGCGATGTCGGCGGCCGTCGCCTTCTCGTGCCTGATGGCGCGGTCGCCCATCACATAGACGCGAAGCGCCGCGTGCGGGAGAAGAGCGCAAAGATCGATGTCGCGCTCGCGCCGGTTGAGGGTGGCGAAATATTCCTCGAACGTTTCCCATTGCCAATTGAGGCCTTCGTGCATCACCGGGCTCGGGATGTCCTCGACACCTTCCATCAGCTCGACGAGCTTTTCGCGGTCGGCGGGGCGGCACGGCGCGAAACCGACACCGCAGTTGCCCATCACTGCAGTAGTCACGCCGTGCCAAGCGGAGGGTGTCATGCGGCTGTCCCACACCGCTTGTCCATCATAGTGAGTGTGGATGTCGACGAAGCCCGGCGTCACTATGCGGCCCCGGGCATCGATCTCCTCGCGTCCGCCCTGGGAGACCTTTCCAACGTGAGCGATGCGGCCGTCCTTTACCGCCACATCCGCATCTTGCGGTGGGCCGCCAGTGCCGTCCAGCACGTGACCGTTGCGAATGACGAGATCGAAGTCGTAGGCCATGGTGTCCTCCGTCGCTTTTGATTGACGCTAGATTTGATTGCGTCATGTCGTCAACGAAGGAGCGCATTTTTGCACCGAGCAGCAGCTCTGCCGTTCAGGCATGGCCCCACGCCCATCAATCGAAGAACGTCGTTGGCAAGCGATAGACGCGGTTCGCTGTTCCACTGAATAGTTCAGCTTTTTCCGACGCTGTGCAGCTCGCACTCAGGCGCTTGCATGCATTCCAAAAAGTTCGGTAGCTGTACATGCCCTTGTCGACCGGGAAGTTGCTTTCGAACATGCAGCGGTGCGCACCAAAGAGTTCGATCGCCGTCTCGACGTAGGACCGCCACGCGTCGGCCAGTTCCTGCGATGACGGCGGAGCCGGGCGCGCGTGGAACGTCAGGCCACTGACCCGCATGCCGAGGCCGCCGAGTTTCACGCGAATATTGGGCAGTGCCGCCAATGCTGTCATGCCGCGCCGCCACTCTGCAAACACTTCATCCTTGCGGCCTTCGTAAGGACCGACGCCGATCGGGCCACCCGCGTGATTGACGATGATCGTAACCTGCGGTGCGGCCAGTGCGAGCGCTTCAATTTCGCCGAGCTGGGTGTGATAGGCCCACACATCCAACGACAAATTATAGCGCGGTAACAATCGCACACCTTCTTGGAACGCCGCGTCGAGCATCAAATCTCTCGGCGGCGTCGCAACGCTCGATTTAACGTCCGGATGCGCGTGGAAGACCACAGGAACGCGAATGCCACGCAGCCGATCGCCGCCCGCGCGAATCAGCGCTTCAAGGATGGGGACTGCACGTTGCCCGAGTGCCAAGTCTGCAAATCCGACGATGCCGGCGCAAGCCGCGCGGGTGCCGTAGAGCCCGCTCGCTGATTGAGCCGCAACGCCATTGACGAATTCGACCTCGCCGACCGGCCGCATCTCGACGGGTCCGCTGCGCCGGTACATCGATCGGCACTGGACGTAAACCGTAGCGCGTACGTCATGCCCAGAATTCAGATCGCTGATTAATTCAGGGAACAGGTAACGGCCGTCGCCCTCGTCCCACAAATGATGATGCGGATCGACGATCAGCAAATCCGGTTCGAGGACGACTTCGTTGGATTGCGCCAACCAATCTTCGCGCACTGGAATGTGGATACTTGCCATTCGGCTCTCATCAATTAGGTTCCGCGTGGATGATCTTATCGACGGAAATTGACATGTGCTGTATTTATCTTGCTGACGCCTTGACATTATCATGGATAAGGACAAAGTTTGTAACTGTGACGTTCGTCGTGATTGTTATCTGAGCGATTTTAGATGAGACCGCTCATCGTTGACATCACGCTCTAACGGACACGACGATCGTTACGCGGATCAACAGTGATTGGAGGCCGAATGACGCCACCTCAGTATCACATGAGCCCAAGCTGAAAAGCGAAGGCACGGTTTGGCAGCGCAAAACTGATCAGTCCAAATCGAACGCACCCAAATACTGGATATACAAAAACGAGGTAATGCTCGTAGACAAGCCCGGCGTGGCTGGGTAGATATCTGAAGTGATTACGTGCCCCGCACATGCTCATGCATGGCGGGGTTTCGTTTGTTGGTATATTAATTTGCTCACGCAGTTGATTATCAATAAGAACTTTCTCACCGCAAGCGAATTGCATTTATTGCACCGTTCATTTAATGTTGCTTCTGAATAAGTGGCTCCGGAAACGTAATTCGACCAGTTTGAGACCGCCAGCCATCTGCACGGCGCCCGAGCACGGAAGGTGGCGATGCTCAGTCCCTAGCCGGTGCGTGGCAATCGGTTCAAACGGTCGCAACTTACCCAACTCGGGATCCTCAATTAGATTTTGATCTGCGGAAAAAGCCGAGAAATGCTACGGCGACGACCGAAGCATTCGCCGCGACGTTGGAATAAGGTGAGATTAGTGGAGGAGCACCCAATGGCCAGCAATGCATTATACGCCGAAATCGCCGCGCTGTCGGGTGATCCGGCGCGTGCTAGCATGTTACATGCGCTTATGGATGGCCGGGCTTTGACG
>JANLXZ010000013.1:0-5540 GCA_031365375.1 Hyphomicrobiaceae bacterium
GATCCGAACTTGACTGATGCCAAGGGTTTTTTCGGCGTTACTTTCAGTAACGCAAGGTCACTTTTGGTGTCCTTGCCCAGGACCTTGTCGACCTTGAGTTTTGAACCGTCGTGGAAGTTGAGGGTGATCTCGTCGGCGCCCTCGATCACGTGATTATTGGTGACGACGAGGCCCTCCTTGCCGTCGATCACGAAGCCGGAACCGAGCGACGATACCTTACGGTCGCCTTGCGACTTGCCACCCTTCTTGTTGAAAAAATCTTCGAATAAATCTTCGAATGGGGAGCCTTTCGGCACGCGCGGCAAGGGCACACCTTGCGGACCTTTGACGGTTTGGCTGGTCGAGATGTTCACCACCGCGTCGATCAACTTCTCAGCGATGGGTGCCACCGTTTGTGGCCCGCGCTGTTGTGCAACGGTCGGTAAGGAGCTGAGCGCCACGACAAGCGCAACGCCAGCACTGGCAACAAAGCCGATTGTTCGGAACATGCTCGTCTGCTCTCCGTCAGCTGGCGGCATCATCGACGCCGCATCACTACGATTATTCAACGGGTGACACTACGCTCATGTCAACATGGCGTATTCGCGATCATCCTCGAACGATACCGACGAGCAGCACGCCCGCCGCGACCGCAATCGCTCCGCCGATCCGCAAACGTCGTTCGGGCACCTGCGCGGCGACCACCAGCAGTCGCACCGCGAATGCTGGTGAAATGGCCCAGATAAGACCCTCGAAGACGAGGACCAAGCCTGCTCCGACGACAAGGTCACTCACGGCCGTTTCGCGGAAACTCCGCCGTTCGGATTGTTGAAGTAGCGGAAAAACTCGCTCTCCGGCGACAACAACATGCGGGTTTCTGCCGGTTTGATCGCTTGCTCATACGCCTGCATCGACCGGTAGAATTTGAAGAACTCCGGATCACGTCCGAACGCATCGTTGAAGACACGGTTACGTTCAGCATCGCCATCGCCGCGCAGCAACTCCGACCTCTTGACTGCCTCGGCCCTTATAATCGTCACATCACGATCGGCATTCGCTTCGATGCGCGCTTTTTCGGCACCGCCCTGTGCGCGCAGCTCCGTTGCCTCGCGGACGCGGTCAGCCATCATGCGGTTGAACACGCTCTCCAAGTTCTGTCGCGGCAAGTCCGCCCGTTTGATGCGAACATCGACGACTTCGACGCCATATTCGCGGCCCTCGCGGTTCACCTGTGAAGCAATCTCCTTCATCAAGGGCTCTCGCCGATCTTTGACGACGTCTTGCAACGTTGACCCACCCAGAACGCGACGGATGGCAGATTCAATCAACGGACTGAGTACTGCTTGCACGCGGCGTTCGGTGCGCACGTTCTGATAAAACAGCAACGGATTGATGATGCGGTAGCGGGCAAAAGCATCGACGATCAATCGCTTTTGATCCGATGCCGTGACTTCCTGTTCAGTCGTCCCTAAATCGAGGATGCGCTTATCGAAGGTTTCGATCGTATCGACGAACGGCAGCTTCCAGTTGAGACCCGGTTCGCGGATGACTTGCTTCGTCTCACCGAACCGCAGGACGATCACCTGCTCGTTTTGATGCACGATAAAAGCCGAGGCATAAACGGCTGCCGCCGCAATTGCCAATAGAGCAACGAGGCTAGCGAAGAGTGTGCGGATCATTGCGCGGCCTCCGGTTTGGCCGGCTGACGCTTCAGCTGATCGAGCGGTAGGAAGGGTACGACACCCGATCCGCCACTCTTGTTGTCGAGAATGATTTTATCCGCGCCGCTCAAAACCCGCTCCTGCATTTCGATGAACATGCGCTGCCGCGTGATATCGGGCGCCTTCTTGTATTCGTCATAGATTTTGATGAAGCGCGCCGCTTGCCCAGTCGCTTCCGCCACCGTCTGATCCCGGTAGCCTTGGGCCGCAGCAAGAATACGATCGGCCTCACCTTTGGCCCGTGGAATGAGGCCGTCGGCGTAGGTTTGCGCCTGCTTCTGCAGCGTATCGCGTTCGTTACGCGCGGCCTGTACATCGCGGAATTTTTCGATAACCTGTTGCGGGGGATCAACCTCGCGCAACTGTATCTGGTCGATGCGCACGCCGGCTCCATAGCTGTCGAGTATGGATTGCATTAACTTCTGAACCGCCGCCTCTGTCTTTTGCCGGCCTTCGGTCAAAAGCGGCTGAAGTGCCGATTGCCCCACGACTTCGCGCATGGCGCTTTCCGCCACTTCCCGCACCGTTTCTTCCGGTTTTTGAATATTGAACAGATAGTCCTGGACCTTTTTGGTGTCGATCCGCCAGTACACGACAAAGCTGAGATCGACGATGTTTTCATCGCCTGTCAGCATCAGGCTGTTGTCGCCGCCCGATACCGCGCCACGCGTCGCCATCACATCGCCAGCGCGTTTGCCGATCGGCGTTGTTTTTTGCTCTGTAACCTTCGGCAGGCGAACTTCTTCGATTGGGAACGGCCAGCGGAAATGCAATCCTGGACCCGCGTCACGGATCGGTTTGCCAAAGCGCATGACGACGCCCAACTCGTCCGGATTGACTCGAAACGAAAATGCGTAGAACGCGGCGAAAGCGATGGCCAATGCGCCCAATAAAAGCATCAGCGGGCCAGGCAGGCCCGACCCTTGTTGGAACTGCTTTAGTTTGTCCTGGCCGCGCTTCAGAATAGCTTCGAGATCGGGTTGCTGATTATTGCCACCACCCGAGCCGCCGCCCCAGGGGCCGCCCGGTTTGTTATCACCGCCACCACTCTTCCAGCCGCCACCGCCGCCGCCGCCACTCTGGTTATTCCAAGGCATTCGCTCGAGGCCTTTCGTTCATGTTGCAGGTTGATAGCAGAGCCGGGCACGCCACGTTACGGATGGTTGGCCAGTGCGCCATCCTGCGGAAGTACTCGACGTGCGGCTCTGGATGAGACGTTTCTCTCATTGCGCGAGAGGGTTATAGGCTAGCGCTTGGTGTGGCGCAAACAGGACAAGTAGAACTGGTAAGGATCGCGCGCAACTTCAAGGGCAATCGCCTAGTCCGCGGGCTTTTCAGCCGTTGCCCGAGCAAAAACGAGGATGGTGCACGAAAATTCGTCGTTGTCAGCACGCGGCAGTGGCGTGGACGAGACCACACGCCAACCGGAATCGTCGGGAACAGCGAAGGTTGTATCGCCGTCCGGTTGCGCATGCACGCGGGTGAGGTAGATGCGATCGGCGAGCGGAAGCGCTGCCCGATAGATTTCCGCTCCTCCGATAACCATAATTTCGGCCGTTACCGTCTGCGACTTGGCCAAGTCGATCGCCGCTTCCAACGACCTCACCACGGCAGCACCTTCTGCCTTGAACAGCGGATCCCGGGTGACCACGATATTGAACCGGCCATCGAGCGGCTTGCCGAGCGATTGGAACGTCTTGCGCCCCATGATCACCGGCTTGCCCAGCGTCAGCCGCCGGAACGTCTTCAGGTCCGAAGGGATGCGCCACGGCATCCGGCCCTCACGTCCGATGACGTCATTCTCAGCCGCCGCAACGATGAGTGAAATCATCATACAGCGACCGGCGCTGCGATATGAGGATGCGGGTCATAACCAGTCAACGTGAAGTCTTCGATCTTGAAAGCGAAGATATCCTTTGCCGCCGGGTTTATCGCCAGTCGCGGCAACGGACGAACGTCCCGGGCCAACTGCTGTTCCACCTGCTCCATATGGTTCACATAGAGATGCGCATCACCGAACGTGTGCACGAAGTGACCGGGCTCGAAGCCGGTTACTTGCGCCATCATCAACGTGAGCAGCGCGTAACTCGCGATGTTGAAGGGGACGCCCAGGAAGATATCCGCCGATCGCTGGTAGAGCTGACAGGATAACCGGCCGTCGGCGACGTAAAACTGGAACAGACAATGGCAAGGCGCCAGCGCCATCGCCGGTAAATCAGCCGGATTCCAAGCCGACACAATCAACCGCCGGCTATCTGGGTTCGATTTGATTTGCGCGACGACATCGAAAATCTGATCGATCGTACGACCGTCCGGAGTAGCCCAACTGCGCCACTGTTTGCCGTAGACCGGGCCGAGATTGCCATCCCTATCGGCCCACTCGTCCCAGATGCGCACGCCATTCGCCTTCAGATATGCGATGTTGGTGTCGCCCTTCAAGAACCACAGCAGCTCATGAATGATCGATTTCATGTGCAGCTTCTTGGTCGTCACCAACGGAAATCCATTGGCCAGATCAAAGCGCATCTGGTGGCCGAACACCGATCGCGTGCCCGTACCGGTGCGATCTGATTTCGCGGTGCCATGGTCGCGCACGAGGCGCATTAGATCGAGATAAGGTTGCATGAGCGGTTATGTAGTACGATTCCGGTTCGCCGCCCACCGGCGGCTGTTACTCATCCACCGAAACGCTCAAGTCCACGGCAACAGCTGAAACTTCATCGCGAAGGCCAGCGCGCCGTTGTTAATCGCGTGGATTGCCAGGGGTGCCCATAAACTACCCGTTTTCCACAAGGCCCAACTAAGGATGAGGCCGATCATGAAAATCTCGATCAGGCCGTAGATCGAGTAGGTGAAGTGGAGCGACATCCACAACACGGTGGTGATAAGTGCGGCGCCGGTGAAACCAATTCGGCTCTTGGCCAATGCAGGCAACATGAAACCCCGGAACAATAATTCTTCCGAAAGAGGCGCCCCGATGGCGATGATCAGCGCATATATCGGCCAATCCGGCGATCGCATCAAGCTGGCGAAAGGCGCGTTGTCCGCCACCAGCACATCGAAGCGCCACAGATAGATCGCCAACGTATATGGGATTACGAACACGATAAATGTGGCTAGTATCGATGCCATCTCCCTCATGCTTGGCCTCGTGCCGGCCAGCGCCAGAACGCGTCCACGTGTTCCGCCGTACCAACCGGCGAGCCACAGCGCACCGACGATCATCGCGCCTTGGAAAGCGAGCATCGCCACCCAACCTTGCGCTGCAATCGCCTGCCGATTGCCCGATTTCTGCAACACGGCAACACACAACATCGTCGCCGCGAATGCTCCAGCGGTGATTGCGATGCTGCCGAATATGCCACCCCAAGGCCCCCACGGCGTGTGCGGCACATAGGCCGATCTCACCGGCGCCAGCTGCCGTTGGTCATCATTCATAAACCCGCCTCGATTGCCCGCTTTTACTTTTCACGCCCAGGCACTATATACGTACTGCCGGATTCGTCCGGCTATGGTGATAAATGGACTTCGTAATAAGCCTTTCGGACCCGGGGGCGGTACCCGGCGCCTCCACCACCGGCCACAATGATAGCATCGCGGTGGCCGCTGATGGGGGCGAACTAGGATCGACGAGGGTGTAAAGGATGCTCTTTTGCCCGGCATGATACCACCGTTATCGGGTCAAACAGACTAGTTGCCAATGACAACTATGCTGAGGTTGCTGTCGCTGCTTAATGCAGTGCCGGAAGCCTAAAACTTGAAGCCCTGCCCCTTAGCCGGGTCAGGCGCGGTTCGGAGGGCACCGGGCAACAGAAGCCCTCCACTCATTTGTTCGTGTCG
>JANLXZ010000006.1:0-4987 GCA_031365375.1 Hyphomicrobiaceae bacterium
ATCAGCAGCAAGGTTGGGCCGAGCCGCTTGAGCAGGAGATCGAGAACCGGCGCGCTCTGGCGAAACGAGTAGCCGAGATCGAGCACCAGCAGATTGCGCAGGTAGTTGTAGAGTTGGACCAAGATGGGCTGATCTTGCCCAAAGCGCTGGCGAAGCTGATCGATGTATTCCTTCGGTGCGCCGCCGGCCTCGCCAGCCAGCACGGTCGCAAGATCGCCCGGAGCGAGTTGAAGCAGCAGGAAATTGAGAACGACCACGCCGAGCACGACTGGGATCGTCTGCAGAAGCCGCCGGACAATGTACCTGGCGAGAGCGCTACCACCCATGCACGTGCCCTTCAATTGGGTTCGACGAGACGACGGGAGTCAGGAACAACAAGGGAGCCGCCACAGTCGTGCGGCTCCCGGTGCATCTTTGTCTACTACCGGTGCGCGTTGGCGTAGTTGCCGTAAATGCCAAGCGGTGTGTCGATCAAGTCCTTGAATTGCTTGTTGATGATCGTCGGGAACGTGAGTTCGAGCACATAAATAACAGGGCTCGCCTCTGTCACCTTCGTGACCAATTCACGGTACATGACACTGCGCTTAGCGCTGTCAGGCTCGACGGTTGCCTTGTCCATCAGCACGTCCGTTTCCGGGCTCGACCACTGCGCGGCATTGACGAACACGGTCCCTTTGCGGATGCGGTCGGAGTGGAAGCTGCGATGCACACCGAGAACAGGATCGGCGAGATTGTACAAGAAGTTCGATGTCACATCGAAATCATAATCGGTGTAGACGCGCTTCAGCCACTTCGGCACGTCTTCGTAGCGCAGCGTTGCTTTGATGCCGACTTGGGCAAGAGCCTGCTGTGTTGCTTCACCGAACCGCTGCCATTCCTCGCCGTAAGGTGTCATGTCGTGCACCATCTCGAAGCGAACGCCATCGGCCTTTCTCGGGAAGCCCGCTTCATCAAGGAGCTTGTTGGCGCGCTCGATACGGTCAGCGACGGCGAAATCCGTGCCGGCGCCGAAGAGCCCGGATGGTTCGAAGTTTGAGTTGATCGGACCTCTCGCGGATTTACCAAAACCGAACCAGACGTTGTCGATGACGAACTTCCGGTCAACTGCATAGTTGATCGCTTGGCGGACCTTGACGTTGTCGAATGGTGGCTTCTTGGTGTTGATGACCATCTCCACGACAGGTGACATCATCTCGTAGCCTTTAGTAGTGACCTCGACCGACGGCAGAGTGGCGAGTTTCTTGACGTCGTTGTAGGGGACAGCGCCGAAGCCGGCGATGTGAGCTTCGCCCTTTTCGAGAACCGCGGTGCGGGTGGAGGCGTCGGCGATAAAGCGCACCACAACGCGATCGAGGAACGGCCGACCTGCGCGCCAGTAGGTAGGGTTCTTGTCTAGACGAACAAACTCGCCGCGCCGCCATTCGACGAACTTGAAGGGGCCAGTACCGATCGGGTTGTTGGCATTGGGATGAGTCTTGATGTCGCCTTCCCCATAGACATGCTTGGGCAGCATGGGGCTCTCATAGCCCGACAACGCCATCATCATGTAGGGCGCCGGATTCGCAAGCTTGAAGATCGCCGTCATCTCGTCGGGCGTCTCGACCGCGGTCACCTCCTTGAAGGTCGCGATCCCGCGTGGATGGTTCTTCTTCAGCGCTTCCATGATGGTGAACTGGACGTCAGCCGAGGTGAACGGCTTGCCGTCGTGGAACGTCACCCCGCGACGCAGTTTGAAGGTCACGGTTTTTCCATCGGGAGAAACAGCGAAACTCTCCGCAAGTCCCGGCTGCGGCTTGAGGTTAAAGTCGTATTCGAGAAGGCCATCGAACACCTTCGCAGTCACCTGACCGATTGGTCCGGCCGTGGAGACGTAGGGTGCGAGGTTGGGCGGTTCGGGCTGCGTGATCTGCACCAATGTGCCACCCGGCTTCTGCGCCAAGGCGACCGCAGACGTCATCGCCACCACTGCCGCGCCGAGGGCTATGGTTATCAACGTCGTTCGCATGGATGTTCCCCTGAGTGTCATTTGCATGAGCGTCTCCGTTGGTTGCCTGGATACCATCGATGTGTTCGGCCGTGGGTCGTGTTCAACTTGTATACTGTGCGAAGTCTTGTTCGTAGGCAGACAGCGCCACCGAGCCTCCGGTGTGGAGGAACAACACGCTGTCAGACGGCTTGAAGAAGCCTTCACGGACCAGACCTATGAGCCCCGCCATGCCTTTGCCGGTGTAGACGGGATCGAGCAGGATGCCTTCCAAACGCGCGCTCAGCGAAATGGCTTCGAGTGTGGAGGGCGCAGGGACGCCGTAGCCTTGTCCAACATAGCGATCGTCGACAATCGTACGGCCTGCCGCGAGTGGTGAGGCACCGAGTTTCTTCAGCGTTGCCTGCGTTAGCGTCTCGACGGCATTCACTTGGCGCTCGCGGGGTTGGCGAACGCTGATGCCCATGACCGGCAGGCTAGCACCTAATGCATGAAATCCGGCAAGCAGCCCGGCATGTGTACCCGTGCTACCAGTCGCCATGACCAGCCAGTCGATGTTCAGATCCAGATCGGCACATTGGTGCATGATCTCTTGTGCAACATCGACATAACCAAGAGCGCCGGTCGGATTCGAGCCGCCGCCAGGGATGAAATAGGGACGGTGGCCCGCACTGCGGAGCCGGTCCGTTGCCGCCTGCGCCTCGGCGTTCATGTCGAGACCACTCGGGCGAAACTCCAGCGTGGCTCCGAACAAGCGATCCAGAAAGACATTGCCTGTCACTTCATAGGAGGCATCACGATTCGTCACGCGCCGCTCAAGCAGCGCGTGGCACTTCAGACCGTGACGACAGGCGGCAGCAGCTGTCTGCCGGACATGGTTCGATTGCACGGCACCTTGTGTCACGAGCATGTCAGCGTTCTGCATCAGCGCCTCGCCGACAAGGAACTCCAGTTTGCGAGTCTTATTGCCGCCGCCGGCAAGCCCGGTGCAGTCGTCGCGCTTTATGAACAGGCGCGGCCCGCCAGTCTGCGCAGTGAGCCGATGCATGGGTTCGATTGGTGTTGGGCGAAGACAGAGCGGAACACGCGGGAAGCTTTCAAGATTTATCTGGCCGGGTTGCTCAGTTTGCCGGGTTTTTGCTTCCATTTGTGCGACCTCACATCTTGCTCACGCCCACCGTTCGATAGGGCAGGAGAATCCGGCTTGTAGCCAATGCTATGTTCTTCTAACATTATGCGCTAGACGCATAGCGGTCGCCCAGTGGACCTGACGTGGTTCCGAGATCTTGAACATCTTGCCCGAACGGGAAGTTTTTCTCAGGCGGCGCAGCGCAGCAATTTGAGCCAGCCGGCACTTAGCCGCCGCATCAAGGCGATCGAGTTCTGGGCTGGAGCGGTGCTCGTGGACCGGTCTCGACACCCTGTCTCGTTGACGGGCGCCGGACTTCAGATGCTCGAAGCCGGACAGCAAGCGCTTGCCCGCTTGGATCGAGAGCGCAAGAGCATCCGTGAGACACAGGCGCTGCCTGATCGCAGCGTCGTGACCTTCGCGGCGCAGCATTCGATCGGTTGGCGCTTTTACCCGGCTTGGCTGCAGGCCTTCGAAAGTGCCTACGGCCCGGTCATCTCACGCCTTCGCGCAGACGATTTGCCCGACTGTCTCCAGGACCTCAAGGCGGGAACGGTTGACTTCGTCCTCGCTTATGAGAGCCGCAAGGCGGCCTCGGTTGTGGACACGAGCGATGTTGAGAGCTTCCGGATCGGTCGGGACTCACTCCTGCCCGTGGCAAAGGTCGGTCCGGAGGGGCGCCCGATTTTCAACCTCGACCGCAAGGGACTTACTGCCATTCCCTACTTGCGGTTCGGCGCGGCAGCGCCCATCGGTCAACACATTGACCCCTTGCTCGAAGCCGACACGATCCGCTCACGACTGCAGGTCGTCTATGAGAATTTAATGTCCGGCGCTTTGCGCATCTGTGTCCGCGAGGGCATCGGGATCGCTTGGCTGCCGAAAAGCCTGGTGGCGCCCGATCTCGAGGCAGGTCTCTTGGCGCCTGCTGGCGGCAAGCGATGGGAGGTCGCTCTCGACATCAAGCTCTATCGTCGACAAGAGCAAGCCAACCCTTTGACCAAAAAGATCTGGATTTTCCTGCAGAGGCACAAAGACGAACAACTGTTGGCCGCGATTTAAATGGTGCGCCGGGGCAATCAAAGGTGAGGAGGTTGGGGCGTCCATCCATTTCAATTGCGCCCTCAAAGTTCCCTACAACCCGAAAGTTAATCTCTACCTTACCACATGTGGTGCTCTTCGCGATGGCCCCGGGCGCCGCCCCATCGTGGGTCCCCTAGGGGTCTTTTTTTTCGGAGCAAAGGTCAGAGAGCAGTTTCTTCCGAGCGAGTCGTAATGGTGCTGTCGTGCTGATCGGTGATCTGATCGACGACTGAGCAGTCGCCGGCATTTAACGGTAATTCCAAGCAGAAGCGATCAGAGGCGCAATACCGAAATAATGTTCCTCTTCGGATCTTGTCTGTCGGACTTGTTGATCGTGATCAATCACGAAGCAACACAAGTGATCGCATCCCATTGTGCCGGTGCGCACGTTGTGTCGTGGCGTGCGCATTATGTGAACGACATGTGTTGGCGCGCTGGCTGACCCGCCACAGTGCAATGCGTGCTAAAGTCGACAGTCATTCGTTCGGCCAAATTGAGATGAACGCCTTCGAGATAAATGCACCCGATCAACTCTAGCACTCGCGCAATCAATGACGCCTGCGTGGAAATCTCGGCGGGCGACGAGCATATTCGCCTCTCTATATGAGCTTTGTTAATCTGACGCTTTGACAAACGCGAACTCACTTTTACCAGGCGCTAACTATCCCCCTCGAAACGCCCGTACAATAGGGGCTTTCTCGTAGGTCGGACTACGGGACGTGTGTTACATTACTCTCAACGGACATTGAGTCCGATGTAACGAGAACCCCCATGACCGCGTTTATTGCATA
>JANLXZ010000039.1:0-10848 GCA_031365375.1 Hyphomicrobiaceae bacterium
AGCACGACAATGGCCGCCATCGCCAGCAGTGTAAGCGTCCACCAGCTGGTATGGGCCGCCACGCCATCGATAGTGAACAGCCGTGTCAGCGCGGCGCCCGTGGCTTCGGCGCGCGCAAAAATGTCGGCGAAGCCATTAAAGACCCCAAAGGTGACGAACAGGCCAACGGCGAGGAACGCGACGAGCTTGACCACGGACTCGAAAGCGATTGCGGCCACCATGCCCTCGTGGCGCTCGCTTGCATCGATGTGGCGCGTACCAAACAGGATCGCGAACGCGGCCATCGCCAGCGTCACATAAAGCCCAGTATCCTGAAGGATGAAAGCGCCCGAACCCCTCACCGACCCGGTCGGCAACACGACATCTGGATACTGTAGGAGGATCGAGAAGCTGGTCGAGATCGCCTTTAGCTGCAATGAAATATAGGGCAGAATCCCGACCACCGCGATCACGCTGACGACGACGCCGAGTTCGAAGCTCTTGCCGTAGCGCGACGCGATAAAGTCGGCGATCGAGGTGATCCGATTGGCCTTGCTGATGCGGATCATCTTGCGAATGACGAACCAGCCCAGAATGAACGTCAGTGTCGGACCAAGGTAGATTGGCAGGAAGCCGACGCCGCTTGATACCGCCCGGCCTACTGAGCCGTAGAACGTCCACGACGTGCAATAGACGGCGATCGACAGGGTGTAGACGTAAGGTGTCGCGATGATGCTGCGCCCTGCGTCCGCCCGCTTGTCGCCGTAGCGCGCGATGGCGAACAACACGCCCAGATACAGCAGCGAGACGGCGATGATAACGGCAGGATTAAGCATCGCGCGCCAGCTTGTCGGTGCTTTCCTCCACCCCCTCGACCGGGCCGGTCCGCTGGCCGGATATATCTTCCTCGCGCACGAGCCGTTCAGCGAGGACTGCGGCGAGCACGATCAGCAGCCCCCAAGCAACGAAGATGTAGAGATAGAGGACTGGTACCCCCAGGATCCGGACCGGCCGATTGAACACCAGGAGCACAGGCGGCAGCAGCACCAGCAGCCCGAGAAGGAATAAAGCGACAAGCCGTTCGCCGATTCGAGACCTCCAGATCATGAAGCGCCCTTCATTTTAATGTAAGCCGCGGTTCGCTTGTGTCCGCGCCTGTCTCAACGACCGGCGCATGTTCACCGGCAGCTCCTCTCAAGGTGGGACTGACGGCGTTGGCTTGGCAAGCGCGGCTCTGACGCGATCAATCGCATCCCTGGTCGAGAACGGCTTCGTAATGTAGTCGTCGGCCCCCACCGCCAACCCCTTGTCGCGCTCCACGTCACGGCCCCGTGCGGTCAGCATAATGACCCGCAGGTCGCGCCATTCCGGTGTTGCCCTGATCCGCTGGCACACCGTGAATCCGTCGAGCTTCGGCATCATTACGTCGAGCAGCACCAGATCTGGCATGGCCAGTGCGATCTCGGCGAGCGCCTCCTCGCCATCCTTGGCGGTCCGCACCTCGTAGCCAGCCTTCTTCATCAGGAACCGAAGTGAAAGTAAAATGTTCGGTTCGTCATCGACGATTAGGATGCTGGGAGGCTTGGGCATGAGTTTAGCCGTCTATCGAAAGGCGTGTGTAGTTTAGCAGACATTGGTTGCGCACTCGCCTGTCACTCGCCCGCATCCAATGTGCTACTGGGACTGGCCGATCACGAAAAATGGCGTTTCCGCCGGTCACTGACCAATAGGGGCTATCGTGTGGGCGTTCGTCAAGCGGTCCTTGATGGGTAGTGAAGGCGGCAGATCGTGCGTTTTTCCGGTCGCGACGGATTACCCCCAGCGCGCACATCAACAAGGCGGGACAGTCACCGTATTCCCAGTTACTGTCCCGGCCCCCTACATCCTCAACGCGTCACGGACTTTTCGAATTGGCGCAGCACGACGTTGCCGCGGGCGACGGCATCATCGAGCGCTTTCTGCGGTGGCTTGGTGCCTTGCAGGGCGGCCTCGATTTCCTCCGACCACATATCGCGCATCTGCACCATGTTGCCGAGGCGTAAACCGCGGCTGTTTTCGGTCGGCGGCTTGTTGTCGAGTTCGACCAGTGGCGTGTCGCGGCCCGGATTTTTTTCATAGAACCCAGAGGCGCGGGTCTTGGCGTAGGCAGCATTGGTGATTGGCAAATAGCCAGACTCGATATGCAGCTTCATCTGCCGGTCGGTGTCAGACAGGAACGTAAAGAACTTGGCGATGCCTTTGTATTCCTCAGGCTTCTTGCCACCCATCACCCACAATGATGCGCCACCGATGATCGAGTTCTGCGGGGCGCCGGCAACATCAGGATAGTACGGCATCGGCACTGCCGAGAACTCGAACTTCGCGTTCGCCTTCACGTTGCCGTAAAACGCCGACGACGTCAGGAAGATCGGGCATTCACCCGATGTGAACCGGCCTTCGCCAGCGTTTGTGCGGCCGGCATAATCGAAGGTCTTGTCCTTCTGCAGCTCGACCAGATTGGTCAGATGTTTGACGTGCAGCGGCGAGTTGAACTTCAACTCGGTGTCAAAACCATCGAGGCCGTTCGCCTTGGTCGACAGCGGCACGTTGTGCCAGGCTGAGAGTTGCTCGATGTGCGCCCAAGTGGTCCAGGCCGTCGAAAACCCGCAGGTCGGCGATACCGAAGCACGCAGCTTCTTGGCGGCCTCGAACACCTCCGGCCATGTCTTTGGTGGCGCATCGGCGTTGAGGCCGGCCTTTTTCAGCTGGTCCTTGTTGATCCACATCACCATCGACGAGGAGTTGAACGGGAACGACAGTATCTCGCCCTTGGGCGTGGAGTAGTAACCGGTGATGCCGGGCAGATATGACTTGGGGTCGAACGGCTCGCCGGCTTCCTTCATCAGGTCTTGCACCGGTTTGACGGCACCCTTGGCGGCCATCATTGTCGCGGTGCCGACTTCGAAAACCTGCATGATGTGCGGCGCGTTGCCGGCCCGGAACGCGGCGATGCCGGCGTTCATCGTGTCGGCATAGCTGCCTTTGTAGGTGGGGACGACTTTGTATTCCTTCTGCGCCGCGTTGAAGTCCTCGGCCAGCTTCACAACGACATCGTTGTTGGCGCCCGTCATCGCGTGCCACCACTGAACTTCGGTCTGCGCCAGGGCGGGTAATGCGCTGAGCGCCACCGCACCTAACGCCAACAATCCGCGCAAATTCATCGCCTTCATCGACAACCTCCCGGTTAAATGTGCTCGCGCCGCTGTTGAGCGCGGTTGTGCGCTCAGTCACCTAGTGTGACAGCCATGCACAAGCTAGCACAGGAAAATGCGATGCACGCGTTTCGTCAATGGGTGGGGGTCATGGCGTCGAGATCGACAACTTTCAGGGCGTCGAACACGGCGTTCGTTATTTCCTTGGTGCCCGCCGGGCCGCCCATCTCGAAGGGTACGAATTTGTGCGTGAGGTAGGCGTGGCTGACCGCCGCCTCAATCAGATTGGCAGCCTTGTGTAGGGACTTTTCGCCGTGACGATCACCAAGCCATTCGAGCATCATGGCAGCTGACAGGAACATCGCGGTGGGGTTAGCTTTGCCCTGGTCGACAATATCCGGTGCGGTACCGTGGCAGGGTTGGAACACCGCGTGGTTGTCACCGATGTCGGCGGACGGTGCCATGCCCATGCCACCCATCAAGCCAGCACCCAGATCCGACAAGATATCGCCAAACATGTTCTCGGTGACCATGACATCGAAGGTCCACGGACGGCGCACCATGTCGAGCGCTGTGGCATCGACGTAGGCATAACTCTTCTGAATATCCGGAAAATTTTTCGCACGCTCATCGAAGATTTTCCGCGCCCAGGCGAAAGAGATGAACACGTTCGCCTTATCAACCAGCGTGAGACGTCCGGGCTTGCCGCGAGCTTTGCGGTGGGCCGCCAGCTTGAAGCCAAAATCAAACAGGCGTTCGCTCACGACACGGGTCATCACCAGCGTTTCGGTGGCGCAGATATCGTTGACGACCGCACCCTTTTGCTTCGTAGCAAACAAGCCCTCGGTGGACTCGCGGATCAGAACGAAGTCGAGGTTTGCGGCGCGCGGATCAGCGAGCACGACGGGCAACCCCGGGACTGTCTTGACCGGTCGAACGCCGGCGTAGAGACCAAGCTCCATGCGCAGGTCGACCTGCGGCATGATCTCGGTGCCGTCTGGATAGCGCACTGCGGGCAGCCCCATGGCCGCGAGGAGTATCGCATCCGCCTTGGCGGCGGTCTCCAACGTCGCCTTCGGCAGTGCCGTACCGGTTTCACGATAATGCACGGCACCGGCTGGCTCCGCCTTCAACTTGAGTGAAAACCCGCCGACGCGCTTCTCCGCCGCCGCCAATAGCGTAAGGCACGGCTCCATCACCTCGAGGCCGATACCGTCGCCGGGAAGAACGGTAATTTGCAACGCATTTGACGAAGACATGACCGACGTTCCTGTGTGATTGAATTAACGTATACGTAGATCGAATTGAAGTTAGACACAAGCATTGGCTTGCATCGATCGGCCGTACGCTGCGAGAAGGCGTGTCATGCACGTCTACAACCCTCAACATCAAATCCCCGCCAAAGTGATGCTCTGCATCACCGAGGACTGGTTCGTGCTGTCGCATTTCCAGCCGATCATCCGTGCGCTCGTGCAGGCGTGCGGCGACGTCGTAGTGGTGACCACGGTGGCTGGCCGCCAAGCTCAAATCGAAGCTCTCGGTGCCCGCGTGATCCCGTTCGATTTCCAACGCGCATCGTTTGATCCCATTCGGCAGGCAGGTATCGTGCGTGGACTATGGCGACTAATCCGCGACGAGAAACCCGACGTCGTACACGCGATCGCCTTGCGACCGATTGCGCTTGCTTGTCTCGCATTCGCCGGGACCCACGGCGGGACCGGTAAAACCAAACTCGTGATGCACCTGACAGGCGTTGGCTTTGCCGGCACTGCGTCTGCCGATCGCAGTCTTTCACTCTACGGTATGACGCTGCGGTTGATCACTCGGCTCATGCGGAGGAGCGATACCGCGCTATTCGTCGAAAATCCGGACGATGCCATTCGGGTCGTCGGTCCCGATTGGGCCAAGTGCGCAAACGTGACGATCCTCGGCGGTGCAGGCGTTGTTCCGGACTTGATACCAGCCACACCTTCACCCGATTTAAATCCGCTGGTAGCAGGCTTTCTCGGCCGCATGGTGTGGACGAAGGGCGCCGACGTGCTGGTCGAGGCGCACCGCCTACTGGCGTTGCGCGGGCTTCCGCTTTCACTCAATCTTGGTGGTACGCCAGACGCGGCCAATCCGCGCGCCGCCTCGCAAGATCAGCTGGAAACCTGGGGGCGCACAGCCGGAATTACCTGGTCCGGCCGCGTCGAGGATGCCGCCTCATTCTGGCGGCAAACGAGTTTCGCGGTGGTGCCCTCGCGCGGCGGTGAAGGCTTGCCGCGCACGCTTTTAGAGGCCGCTGCGACCGGCCGCGCGCTTATCGTGACCGACGTTCCAGGTTGCCGTTACTTTGTTCGTGATGGCATCGAGGGATTGATCGTGCCGCCGAACGATGCGCCTGCGTTGGCGGATGCGTTGGCAAAGCTGATAGGCGATCCGGCATTATGCGCTCGCATGGGTGCGGCAGCACGCGTCAGATTGCTGGATGGCTTCACCGAGCAGCATGTGTCAGAAGCCGCTGTCAGCGCCTACCGGCGCCTCCTCAACTGTTGAATTGTGAACTCATGGCTCCGCCTCTCCTTGCGCTACGCGATATTCACCTGACGTTCGGCAGCACGCCTCTGCTGACCGGAGCCGAGCTCTCGGTCAGTGCCGGTGATCGTATCTGTCTCGTTGGCCGCAACGGCTCGGGCAAATCCACACTGTTGAAAATCGCCGCAGGTGGCCTCGACTTCGACAAGGGAGAGCGCTTCATCCATCCCAATTCGCGGGCGCGATACCTGGCGCAAGAGGTCGACTTCTCCGGATTTGCCACGACCCTCGAATATGTGGAATCCGGGCTTGGACCCCAGGATGATCATCATCGCGCCATCGCGCTTCTGACCGATCTTGGGCTAACGGGTCACGAAGATCCGGCTCATATTTCCGGTGGTGAAGCGCGCCGGGCCGCATTGGCCTACGTTCTCGCCCCTCGCCCCGACATTTTATTGCTAGATGAGCCGACCAACCATCTCGACCTGCCTGCGATCGAGTGGCTCGAGAAAGAACTCAAGAACCTACGGGCCGCGATCATCCTGATCAGCCACGACCGGCGATTCCTCGAGAACCTTTCGAAAACAACCATCTGGCTGGATCGCGGCATCACCCGGCGCAACGAGCAGGGCTTCGGCATGTTCGAAGCTTGGCGCGACAAGGTGCTGGAAGAAGAAGAACTCGAATCGCACAAGCTCGATCGCAAGATCGCGCGCGAACAGCAGTGGATGCACGGTGGCGTCACCGGCCGGCGCAAGCGCAATGTCCGTCGCGTCGCGCTGCTGGCTGAAATGCGCCAGGAAAAGCGCGAGGCCCGCAAGGTCACCGGCAACGTCACGATGACCGCGTCCGAAGGCTCGACCTCCGGCAAGCTCGTGGTGGAAGCGATCGGCATTTCGAAGTCGTTCGAGGGCAACGCGGTGGTGGCTGACACGAGCCTGCGCCTGATGCGCGGCGATCGCCTCGGCCTCGTCGGACCCAATGGTGCCGGCAAAACGACGCTTCTCAAAATGCTCATCGGCGAGTTGGCGCCAGACGCTGGCACAATCCGGCTTGGAGCCAACCTCGAACTCGTGCAGCTCGACCAGCGCCGTGACGAGCTTAACCCGGCGTGGACCGTCACCGAGGCGATGACCGGCGGCAAGGGCGACAAAGTTACTGTCAACGGTCAGGTGCGCCATGTCGCGAGTTACATGAAGGACTTCCTGTTTCAGCCGGAGCAGGCGCGAAGCCCGGTCAGCGTACTTTCGGGCGGTGAGCGCGCACGATTGCTGTTGGCCCGGGTTCTGGCCAAACCATCGAACATCCTTGTGCTCGACGAGCCGACCAACGATCTCGACCTCGAAACGCTGGATCTGTTGCAAGAGCTTTTGGACGATTACGCCGGCACAGTGCTGTTGGTCAGCCATGATCGCGACTTCCTCGATCGCATCGTCACCAGCGTCATTGCGGCCGAAGGCGAAGGCCGTTGGACCGAGTATGCCGGTGGCTATTCGGACATGATCGCCCAGCGCAGAGGCGCAGACCTGGGCTCGACCAAGCAAGCACCCGACGCCAAGGGTGAGCGCTCACGCACAATGTCGAGCACTTCGGCGACCATGCCCAATGCGCAGAAGCGCAAGCTGTCGTTCAAGGAAAAGCACGCGCTCGAAACGCTGCCCGGTCAGATCGATAAGCTAAACACCGACATCGCGCGGCTACAGAATACGCTGGCGACGCCGAACCTGTTCACCAAGGACGTCGCAGCATTTAACGCCGCCGCAGCCGATCTCAAGAAGGCCGAGAACAAACTCGCGAAGGCCGAAGAACAGTGGCTCGAACTAGAATTGCTGCGCGAGGAGCTGGCGGGTTAGAGTAAACTTCGACCGAAGTGAAAGTTGTTGTTTATGCGGCCCGTCCGCGCACGATGTCGTGGGTGTAGTCAACGAGGGCGGCGCCGAGCGCGGTGAAACGCTCGAAGCGGGGATCTTTGGTGGCGCCCCGCCGCCACTGCGCACCAAGCTGATGATAGACGACCGCAAGCTTGAACATCGCAAGGGTGCGGTAAAAACGGAATGCTGACACATCGCGCCCTGTCTTGGCAGCGTATGCCTCGATCATCTGCGCGCGAGTGAAAAAGCCCGGAAGGGCGGTCGGCATTTGCTTGATGTCGTGCATGCACGGCGGATCATCGGCTTCCGTCCAGTAGCTCAACAGCGTAGCTAGATCGAACAACGGATCGCCGCGCGTGCTCATGTCCCAATCTACCACGGCGCCGGGTTCGAGTATCGCCGGATCAAGGATCACGTTGTCGAGTTTGAAGTCGTTGTGCAGCAGGGAAACATCGCCGGCAGGCACGGGCTGACCGCGCAGCCAAGTCAGGATCTCGACCGCCGGCTTTGGCGTTTCATCATCGCAAGCAATCGCACACCGCTTGGCCCAGCCTTCGACTGCGCGTGTCAGGAATCCGGCCGGCTTACCGAAGTCGCCAAGGCCAACTGCGGCCGGTTCTATGGTGTGCAAGTCGGCCAGAATATCGATGAGCTTGGCGCTCAGGAGTGGACCGACTTTCAACGACGAAAGCTCGACCGGAAGCTTCTCTCTAATGATCAGGCCGGGCCGGTATTGGAGGATCAGCAAAGGTGCGCCAAGCACACTCGTGTCCGCGCAGAAATGCAAGGCTCGCGGCGCCAGCGGAAAGGCGGGGTTCAGAGCCGACAGCACCCGATACTCGCGCGCCATATCATTTGCACCCGGCGGAATGGGTCCGAGGGGCGGTCGTCGCAACACCCAGCGCGCGCCGTCAATCTCGAGCGAATAGTTGAGATTGCCGAAACCGCCCGCGAACTGCGGCGGCGATGTTCTAGGATCAAACCTCAAACCAACGGATTTCAGATGCCGCGCGAGTGCCGCCCAATCCTGTGGGATGCTGGTCGCATCGGAACGAAATGAGGTCGCATCGATCGGCTGCATAGCACTTACGCCGCGGTCCAACCGCCGTCGACAACAAGGCTGTGGCCGGTCACGTAACGGCTGGCCGGCGACGCGAGAAATACCGCCGCTCCCGCCACATCATCGAGCGTGCCGAAGCGACCCAGCGGAACACGAGCGAGGAATTTCGGACCGATGTTCGGATGCGACAAGATGCTGTTGGTCAGGTCGGTGTCGACAAAACCATAGGCAACCGCATTCACCCGGATGCCGTGCTCGGCCCAGTCGTAGGCCAAGGCTTTGGTGAGCTGCTCGACTCCACCTTTCGTCGCGCAATACGGCACCTGCCGTTTCAGCGCAATGTGGCCAGCGATCGAACTGATGTTGATGATCGAACCCGACTTGTTCTCGATCATCGTCGACCCGAAGATGTGACAACAACGGAACACTCCCGTGAGGTTGACCTCGATGATCCGGTCCCAGTCTTCCTGCTTGGTTTTCTCCATCGGGGCGTAGTGCGGATCGATACCGGCGTTATTGACGAGAATGTCTAGACGGCCGGCCCTATTCAACATTTCATCGCGGCTGCGTGTGACATCGGCTTCGAGGCTGACGTCCATCGGAATGCTGAAGTGATCCGCATTCGGCGCCGTCTTGTGCAACAGCTTCAGTGTCTGATCCAGCGTCGCTTGTGTGCGCCCGACCACGATGACACGCGCGCCTTGGGCGGCCAGTCCTTGCGCGATGGCTTGGCCGATGCCGCGCCCACCCCCCGTCACGAGCGCAGTTTTACCGCTAATATCGAAAAGCTTGGTCATGGGAATATGCCGTTTGTTATAACCGCAATTCAACGTCGCGCAGAAGCGGCATGAGCGTCAACAGACATTGGTGTTTACCGCTCTTTTGGATCGAGCGCGTCGCGCAAGCCATCGCCGAGCAGATTGAACGAAAGCACAGCCAAGAAAATTGCGAGGCCCGGCCAGATCGCCATCCACGGCGCGTTGGTGAGAAAGCGTTGCGCCACATTCAGCATCGAGCCCCATGAAGGGGCGGGTGGTTGTTGGCCAAGCCCCAGGAAGCTCAAGGAGGCTTCCGCGATGATTGCGGCCGCGATGGTTAACGATGCCTGGACCAGTAACGCTGGCGCGATATTCGGCAGAATGTGCCGGAAGGCGATGCGGAATGGGCCATTGCCGACGGCGCGTGCCGCCTCCACATAATCTTCGGTCTTGACGACCAGCACTTGGCCGCGCGTCAACCGCACGAAAATCGGCGTGGCCGTTACGCCGATCGCGATCATCGCATTGGTCAGCGAGGGTCCGAGAAACGCTGCCAGGGCAATCGCCAAGATGAGGAACGGGATGGCGAGCATCGCGTCGGTGATGCGGCTGATCAAAGCATCGGTCCATCCGCCGCGATAGCCGGCGAGTATGCCGACCGGCACGCCGATACCAACCGCGATTGCGACCGACACCACGCCCGCCAGCAAGGATGCGCGCGCGCCGAAGATCACCCGGCTGAGCAGGTCGCGCCCGGACTCGTCAGTGCCGAGCCAATTGCGCAACGAAGGTGGTTTGCGGACGTATGTCCAGGTCTGCAAAGCCGGATCGAAGGGCGCGATCAGCGGCGCCAGGATCGCAACGAGAACCAGCAAGACGACGATGACGAGACCCAGCACCGCACTCTTGCGGCGCAGCAACCGGCGCCACGCACGCCGCATCGGGCTTTCATCGGCTGGCGGCACAAAAACGTTCGCAATATTGTCCGCCACGACTACCATAGATCAGTCCCTCAGCCGTGGGTTGACGAGGACGTAGGCGATATCGGCCGCGAGGTTGAGCAGGATGTAGGTTGTCGCCGTGATCAGCGTCACACCCTGGACCACAGCATAATCGCGATTGAACACGCTATCGACGATCAGTTTGCCGAAGCCCGGAATGGAGAATACCTGTTCGGTCAGAACCGCACCCGATAGCAGCGTACCAAGCTCCAGCGCGCCCAGTGTGATCACCGGCGTCAGCGCATTGCGCATCGCGTGCTTGAGGATAACCACGCGTTCGGCGAGCCCCTTGGCGCGAGCGGTGCGCACATAGTCAGACGTCATCGCTTGCAGCATGGCACTACGCGTGTGCCGCATGAGGACGGCCGCAAACGAATTGCCGAGCACGAATGCGGGCATAATCGTCGTGCGGATCGATTGCCAGAAATCCTCGAACGGGCTGACGTATCCGGATGCCGGCAGCCAGCCGAG
>JANLXZ010000065.1:0-3664 GCA_031365375.1 Hyphomicrobiaceae bacterium
TTCATGATATCGGGTGCGTGGCCGCCACCCGCGCCTTCGGTATCAAAGGCATGGATCGTGCGGCCCTTGAACGCTTCGATCGTGTCCTCGACGAAACCGCATTCGTTCAGCGTGTCCGAATGCAGCATCGTCTGCACATCATAGTCGTCGGCGACCGACAGACAGTTGTCGATCGCAGCTGGCGTCGTGCCCCAATCCTCGTGCAGCTTCAGCGCGCAAGCCCCGGCCTTGACCATCTCGATGAGGCCAGCCGGTAGCGACGCGTTGCCCTTACCGGCAAAGCCCAGGTTCATCGGCAAACCATCGGCAGCCTTGATCATCATTTCCAGATGCCACGGGCCCGGCGTGCAGGTGGTCGCGCTGGTGCCAGCCGACGGCCCGGTGCCGCCGCCCAGCATCGAGGTCGTGCCCGACATCAATGCTTCTTCTACTTGCTGCGGGCAGATGAAGTGAATGTGCGTATCGAACCCGCCGGCGGTCAGGATCTTGCCCTCGCCCGCGATCACATCGGTGCCCGGCCCAATGATGATATCAACCTTCGGTTGGATATCAGGATTGCCCGCCTTACCGATCTTGAAGATCAAACCATTCTTGATGCCGACGTCGGCTTTAACGATACCCCAATGGTCGATGATCAGCGCATTGGTGATGACGGTATCGACCGCGCCCCGGGCGTTGGTCACCTGGCTTTGGCCCATGCCGTCGCGGATCACCTTGCCGCCGCCGAACTTCACTTCCTCGCCGTACACCGTGAAGTCGCGTTCGACCTTGACGATGAGTTCGGTGTCGGCCAGTCGAACCTTGTCGCCCGTCGTCGGCCCGAACATGCCGGCATAAGCTGCGCGTGATATGGTGCGGGTCATGGCACTCCTACTCGGCTGATTTAAACGCTTCGGAGCGCCCGGCAGCCTTGTCGAACGTCAGCGTATGTAAGCAACCGCCGGCCAAGTTCAGCTCCCCTATCAAGGCATCCGAAAAACGCAGATTGTCGTCGATCGTCCGTTCGATCGCTCGACCGACAGCATCGTGTTCACACAAGACAAAGGCGTCGCTTCCCAACATTGCTTCGATGACCGCGGTGATGTCGCCCGCTGGATAGTTGTAGCGCCGCTCGAGCGTCCAGGCGAACTCCGCCAACACCAGCACGTTGACATAGCCCGGCTGGTCGGAACTCAACGCCTTGATGATCTTGCGCGCTTTCGGTGACTGCATGGGATCGTCCTGGGTCGTCGCGCGGAGCAATACATTGGTGTCGAGGCCGATCATTTGGCCGCTGCTTTCTTGGATTTCGACCGGCCATCACGCTCGATGATTTCTGCGGCAATTGCGGCATCGTCGTCCCTGTAGCGCGTCGAAGGCTGACGCGGCTTGAGGATGTCTAGTACGCTCGATGACGGTAGGTTGCGGGGCCGCAAGCGGATCTCGCCCCGCAAGCCAACGTAAAACTCAACGTGATCGCCTGGTTTCAATCCCAGCTGCTCGCGTATTTCGGCGGGAACCGTCAGCTGACCTTTGGAGGTGATCTTTGCTTGCAGGCCCATTCAAAATTTCCTTACTTTTGGATCATTGCCTTACTTTATGCTTTCTTAGCGGATTTATCAAGTTTTCCCGTAATCTCGCCTCTGAACCCGTACACCTCCCGCTTGCCGCCGAGCGGCACCAGGACCACGTCGCGGGTTTGGCCGGGTTCGAACCGGACGGCGGTGCCAGCCGGAATGTCGAGACGGCATCCGCGTGCCTTGGCGCGGTCGAACTGCAATCCGGGATTGGTCTCGAAGAAATGGTAGTGGCTGCCGACCTGGATCGGCCGGTCGCCGGTGTTGGCAACCGTGATCGTTGTGCGCTTGGCGCCCTCGTTGAGCGTAATATCTCCGTCCGCCGTCATGATTTCGCCGGGCACGACTTTGGCGGGTGCTGCGCCACGAATCGGATTGTGCACCGTCACGAGCTTGGTGCCGTCCGGGAATGTCGCCTCGACCTGCACGTCGGCGATCATCTCGGCAATGCCGTCCATCAGTTGGTCTGGCGTCAGCACATGCGCGCCGGCTTCCATCAAGTCGGCGACGGAGCGGCCATCGCGCGCGCCTTCGATCACGGTGTCGGTGATCAGTGCCACGGCCTCGGGGAAGTTGAGCTTCACGCCGCGCTCCAACCGGCGGCGGGCGACCATTGCCGCCATCGAGATCAGCAATTTGTCTTTCTCGCGCGGGGAAAAATTCATGGGCGATTTCCCTATCGTTTCAGCAGGACCAGATGCGGGGACTAACCCCGGGAAGTAGACGAGATAAAACACGCGCTGTGCAGACCCGCACGACATGCGGCTCAGCGCCCGCCAAACGAACGACGAGCATACCTTTCCAAGCGCTCACGCCAGCGTCGCAGTAAGCCCCGTTGAGTACGTCGCGTACGTGCTCAAGCTGCGTTTCAGCACTGGGAGAAACATGCACGATCGTTGCGATCGCACAAGCACCATTGCCGAGCGCCGGCCTTGCCAAGCGCCCTGCGATCGCACCATCAAGGCGAATGTCGTCAGCAAAAATCAAGCGTCCGTCGCGGCGTATGCGCCATCGATCATGGAATAGGCCACCGGTCATGATTTCGCCGCGCGCGGTGCGCCCGAACACGACGCCCTCCTTGATGGTGATCGCAGCCTTATCGGACATATTAACATCAAGGCGGCGCGACAGCCGTGCTCGATCGAACAAAATCGTTTCCTGGGGAAGCCAAGCGAGGTTCGCGTTTGGAGCGAGCTCCAGCGTCGTCGCGATCGAAGCCAATTCGCCGTCGCTGCCGTAGACCTTCTCGGCTGATTGCGTGGTGAGCGATACACTTGCGCCGTCGCCAAGCGAGAACGCCTGTTCTTGACGGTCCCCGCCTGCAATGCCGCCAGCCGTATTCAGGATGATCCCTTCGCACGCACCACCAACCTTGGGAAACCGCAGCCGAAGCGCGCCTTCCTCACGGATGCGCAGAGCGGTTGTGCGCTCGACAACCGAGGCAAGATCGGCCCGCAGCACGCTGTGCGTCCGCACGAACGCCGGAATATCCGGACGGTCGAACGGCGGCAGCCCGGCGCGCGGCTCGGTGACATACATACGATGGACCCATGTAGATAGACACGCACGATAACCGTCCGCTCGTGCAGGGCCAAGCGTTTCGAATGCTGAAAAAATGGGCACCCCCTTGACCCGACGCTTGTCTGCAGGCCTTTAGGCGTCGAAACAAATCGCCATCGGGACCAGTGCATCATGATGACCGTCGAAGAGGCCATCGTCGGCCGCCAGAGCATTCGCGCCTTCTTACCCAAGGCGGTGCCACACGATCTGCTAGAACGTGTGCTGCACACCGCCGGTCGCGCGCCGTCGGGTTCGAATATCCAACCGTGGCGCGTGTACGTACTTGAGGGTGCTCTGAAGGACTCGCTCTGCGACGATCTCGTTGCGCGCCACGCCAACGGCGACGAGGGCAAACGCGAGTACAATTACTATCCGGTCAAATGGCGCGACCCCTACCTCGCTCGCCGTCGCGAGACGGGATGGGGATTGTATGGCCTGCTCGGCATCGGTCGTGAAGACAAAGATCAGATGGCCGCGCAACATCGCCAAAATTACACGTTCTTCGGCGCTCCCGTCGGCCTTATCTTCACCGTCGATCGCGATATGGA
>JANLXZ010000083.1:0-2020 GCA_031365375.1 Hyphomicrobiaceae bacterium
TCGCCGAGGAAGTTCGCGAGATCATGGCGTCGCTCGGCTTCACCAAGTTCGAGCAATTGGTCGGGCAATCGCAGATCCTCGACAAGGACGAAGCCATCCGTCACTGGAAGGCACGCGGACTCGATTTTGGGCGGCTGTTCCATAAGCCGGATGTACCGAAGGGGGTCGCGATCAGCCACGTCGAGCGCCAGAACCACGGCCTTGAAAAGGTGCTCGATAATCAGTTGCTGGCGGTGGCCCAACTCGTGCTGGACGGTAAAAAGAAGACGGTCGAGAAGACTTTCCCGATCAGCAATCGCGACCGGGCGACGGGTGCCATGCTGTCCGGCGCGCTCGCGAAAAAGTACGGCCACGCCGGGTTACCCGACGACTCGATCGTGATGACCTTCAACGGCATCGCGGGTCAGAGCTTCGGCGCCTGGGGCACCAAAGGCATCACCCTCGATCTCGTCGGCGAAGGTAACGACTACGTCGCCAAAGGCTTGTCCGGCGCCAAGATCATCGTGCGTCCCGACCCGAAGTCCGGCATAAAGCCGGAGGAGAGCATCATAGTTGGCAACACTGTGTTGTACGGAGCCATAAGCGGTGAATGCTATTTCCGCGGCATTGCCGGTGAACGCTTCGCCGTCCGCAACTCCGGTGCCGTCGCCGTCGTCGAAGGCACCGGCGATCACGGCTGCGAATACATGACCGGCGGCGTTGTCGTCGTACTCGGACTAACCGGACGCAACTTTGCGGCAGGCATGTCGGGCGGTATTGCCTACGTGCTCGATGAGAGGCAAGATTTCGAACAACGCTGCAACATGGCGATGGTCGATCTTGCTCCCGTTGCCGACGAGGAGACCAGCGCCATGGCACGCCTTGGCGGCAAGGGTAATCTCGACAGTCATGGCCTCGTCGATATCTTGTCGAACATGGACACCAACGACGTCGCCCGTCTGCGCGAACTCATCGAACGCCACGCGCGGTATACCAATTCGGCGAAGGCACAAGCCATTCTCGCCGACTGGGCCGGGTGGCTACCGAAGTTCCGCAAGGTGATGCCGGTCGAATACGCCAAGGCGTTGAAGACGATGGGAGCAGCGCAAGCCGCCGACACCACCGGCTTCAACGTGCTCGAAATCGGCATGGCGGCGAAGTCGAGCGTGAAGACCGAGGCGGCGGAGTAATTCCACCATGCGCATCTACGGCGACACCACATCGGGCAATTGCCGGAAGGTCAAGTACACGGCCGACCATCTCGGTCTGCCGTACACGTGGGTCACCGTGTCCGCGCTCGAAGGCGAGACGAAGAAGCCGGACTTCCTTGCGCGCAATCCGATGGGGCAGATCCCGATGATCGAATTGGATGATGGCCGATGCTTGGCGCAGTCGAACGCGATTATCCGCTATCTGGCGCGCGGCTCGCGGCTGCTGCCGGACGATGCTTTCATCCAGGCCAAGATCGACGAGTGGCTCAACTGGGAACAGTACAGTCATGAGCCCTACATCGCCGTCTGCCGCTTCCACATGCTCTACCTCAAACGCCCAAAAGACGCGCGCGAGGCCTGGCGGGTCGAGCGTGGCGAGAAGGCGCTCGATGTCATGGAACGCGCTTTGGTTGCCGCTTCCGACTCCCCTGCCGGGAGCCGGCGGGAAGCGGCGGACAAGTTTCTTGTGGGCAACACCTTCACCATCGCCGACATCGCACTCGTTGCCTACACCCGCGCCGCGCATGAGGGCGGGTTTGATTTGTCCGAACGGCCAAATGTGGGCTCCTGGATTGCAGCTTGCGAGAAGGCGCTCAAGCTATGATGCAAAACTGCCGACCCCACCTCAAGTGTCATCCTCGACTTGAGTTTTGCTACTCGAACTTAACTTACGGACACTGAGACATGGGCAAGATTACAGGCTTCCTCGAAATCGACCGCACCGATCGCGGCTATAAGCCAGTCGAAGAGCGACTGAAGCATTTCAAGGAATTCGTCGAGCCGCTGCCACCGCAGGAGGTGCAGAAGCAGGCCGCGCGCTGCATGGATTG
>JANLXZ010000010.1:0-19037 GCA_031365375.1 Hyphomicrobiaceae bacterium
AGCCAAACCTCAAGCGTATACCTTCCGTTCACTATGACAGTTCAGGATGCCGGTATCTTTCGCGCATCCATGCTCATCCAACGAGATGGCATCGAGAAGAACCCTATTAGGAGCCTCACGAGATGATCTTTCGTAAGCTTGTTCGCCATGCAGCCCTTGTCGCAGCCATGAGCTTCACTGGTTTAGTCGCCGTGACAGCAACGGCTTCCGCCCAAAGCTGGGATTGGGGTGGCAGTAGCACTATCGGCGGCAGCGGTCGTGAGGCCGTGCGCTTCAGCCCAACCTATAAGTCCGGAGAACTTGTCGTCAGCTTTGGCGACCGCCGGATCTACCACGTGGTGCGTCAGGGCGAAGCGATCAGCTACCCGATCGCCATCCCGCGCGAGCAAAGCCGCTGGCAAGGCGTTATGTCGATCACCCAGAAGCGCGTTAATCCATCGTGGACACCGACGCCAACGATGCGTGCTGAGAACCCACGGTTGCCAATGTGGGTCCCAGGCGGTCATCCGATGAACCCACTCGGGGTTCGCGGTCTTTACCTCGGCTCCAGCACATATCGTATCCACGGCACCGATGCGCCGTGGACGATCGGCCAGCCGGTCTCCAAAGGTTGCATTCGCATGTATAACCAGGACGTGATAGAACTTTATGATCGCGTGCCGGTCGGCACCAAGGTCACCGTCACGTGGCAGCGGTTCCAAGGCGGCGGCGCAATTGCCAGCAGCGACGAAGTCGAAAGGCCAGTCGTTCGCCGCTCGGCTCAAACCCGGGCGTCTTACCGCGCTGCCCGCCCGGTCGTTACATCCGCCGAGTGATCGGTCTCAAATAATCGAGTTGCATCAAGGGAGCCTAAAGGCTCCCTTTTTTGCGTCCAACGCTAGGCCGCGTTCAATAAGTTGCATCAACCCTGGCTTGCCTGAGGCTGCCACGAAGCTGCGTAGATATCCGCTGTTGAAGACGCGACGTTCCAGCTTATGATCGTTCAATACCGATTGAACCTTTCGCGCAGGCGGCGCGTCTCAGATGACAGCAACGGCAATGCGAGACATGGATCAACCTAGCGGGCTCAGCGCCCACGCTGACGCACCCGAGGCTAAACTGATCGCGGCCATAGCTGGCGGCGATCGTCAGGCGGTCAAGCATCTGTACGGGCTGACGCACGTCCGCCTCTACAGGTATCTCGTCCGCCAGCTTCGCAACGAGGCGATTGCCGAGGAGGTGATGAATGAGGTCTATTTGGCGGTTTGGCAGAATGCGGCACGTTATGAAGCCCGCTCGGCACCGATGACATGGATGCTGTCGATCGCACACAACAAGGCGATCAGCACGCTTCGTAAGCGTCGCGAAACGGCGGGCGTCGATCAAGAGGCGACGGAGCAGATCGCCGACGATAGCGACACGCCGGAAGTGATCTCGCAGAAACTCGACAAAGCGCAGCTCATTCGCGCCTGCGTGAACCAATTGAGTGCCGACCACCGATCCGTGATGGATCTCGTTTATTACCAGGAACGTAGCGTCGCAGAAGTCGCAGAAATCATGAGTGTTCCGGAAGCAACGGTAAAAACGCGTATGTTCTATGCCCGCAAAAAACTGTCCGAGCTGCTGCTCGCAGCCGGTGTTGACCGAGGATGGCCGTAATGAAGTCTGAACCCAATTTGAAGCCGCTCAGCGAAGCGGAAGAAATCGAAGCAATGTTGCCGTGGCTCGTCGCCGGGACGCTGACACGCACCGAGACCGCTCGTGTCACGCGCTATCTCGAGACCCACCCGGAGGCTGCGGCCCACGTGGCGCTGGCGCGTGACGAACGCGAAGCGGCGATCTCCGGTAACGAGACGATCTCGGCCCCGAGTTCAGCTAACCTCGACCGCTTGATGGCGTCGGTCGCCAATTCCGCGCAAGCGCGGAGCATCTCGGTGCCCTCGCCGGCTTCGGTGTGGGAGAAGGTGGCAAGCTTTGTCGGCAGTTTTTCTCCGAAGACGGTAGGCTTTGCGGCAGCGGCTGCAGCGCTTGTTCTGGTTGCACAAGCGGCGACCATCGGCGTCCTGGTGAAGCGCGACGCGGGTGCCGGCTACCAGACCGCATCCGGCGGTCCCGTCGCTATTGCGGACGGCATTCAGGCTTACGTCGTGCTGCAGCCAGGCGTGACAGGCGGCGCACTCACGGGTACGTTGATGGAGCTCAAGGCTTCTATGATCGATGGGCCGAAAGCGGGCGGCATCTACCGTCTCCGGATTGCATCCGAAAAAGCCGATGGTGCTAACGCGATCGCCAAGCTGAAAGCCCGCTCTGATATATTTTCGTTTGTCGGACCAGCGCAATGATACCTACTGCCTCGCGTCATTTTGCGGTGATCATAAGTGCAATCGCGATTGCGATGGCGCCGATGAGCGAGGCAGTCGCCAGGCGTGGGGGCGGCGGCGGTGGCGACAAATTCGGAAACAGCGCGTCCGGCTCCGGGCGGCCCAGCACCGATAGGTCGACGAATTCCAGATCGACAGGCAATGCAGATCGAACAGGGTCGAGGCCGACCGGTCAAAGTCGAACCCCAACCCGCAGTCAGCGCGTTGCGGTCCCACCCAAGGCTCCGCCGAAAGATCCGCCTGCCAAACCGCCGAGAACGACGAAGCCACCGCGCGAGCAGCCTCCTAAGCCGCCCAGAACAACGAAGCCTCCGCGCGAGCAGCCACCTAAACCTCCTAAGCGGCCCAAGCCGCCCCGTGAAAGGCCACCACGCGAGACGACCCCCCGGCCACCCCGCCGGGACCCGATCGTTGTTTTACCGGGGCGGCCGGACATCAACCCGCCGTCGATCAGCACGTTCGTGTCGCCAGCCCTCAGACCAGGGCGGCCAAACTTGCCACCGCTACCACCGCAGTTCGTTCCCCGGCCACGCCGCGCACCGTTGGCGTTGCCGCCCGCACCAGACCTCGTGCGCTCTCGCGACAGCGAAATCATCATTGCCGTCGATGACACGATAAGTGACGCCGACACGATCGTTCTCGGGCAAGGCCTGACATTGAATGTCGAGGTGCAGTACCGCTCGTCCCTGCTCGGTGTTAAAATCGTGCGCCTGCGCATTCCCGACAACCGCCAGCGCGAGCAAGTCCTCGCCGCTGTGATCCAGGCAGTGGGGACCGATCCGCGTATTCTCGCGATCCAGCCTAATTTCGTGTTCGAGGCGAGCCAAAGTGCGACGCCGGCAACCCTCAGCCCGCCACCGCTGCCTCAGTATGCAACGGAAAAGGTGCGCCTCACGGAAGCCCATCGCACGTCTCTGGGCCGCAATGTCCGCATTGCCGTTATCGACACCGGCATGGATGGCAATCACCCCGAACTTGCCGGCGCCGTTGCCGAGAGTTTCGACGCGATCGGCGAAGGTCCAGTCGAAATCGAGGCGCACGGCACCGCCATCGCCGGCATTGTCGCAGCGCGCCAACAGATGCGCGGCATGGCGCCGGACGCGCGCGTGCTCGCAGTCCGCTCGTTCTCCAGCGGCATTGGCTCCGGCGGCGTTCGGCGGAAACCGGAGGCGACGACTTTGTCGCTGATCAAGGGGCTCGATTGGGCGGCGGCCAATGCGGCGCGCGTCGTCAACATGAGCTTTGCCGGGCCGAAAGATCCACTGTTGCAAGCGACGATCGAGGCAGCGCAAGAGCGCGGGCTGATCATGGTGGCGGCGGCCGGCAATGGTGGACCCTCCGCATCGTCGGCCTATCCAGCGGCCTTCGATCGGGTGATCGCCGTCACCGCATCCGACAGCGACGACCAGCTTTACGACAAGGCGAACCGCGGCAGTTACATTGCGGTGGCAGCGCCGGGCGTCGACATTCTGGCGCTCGCCCCGCAGGCTGCTTATGAGATGTCGTCTGGGACGTCGCTCGCAGCAGCCCATGTATCCGGCATCATAGCGCTCATGCTTGAACGCAAACCGACCCTGACGATCGAGACCGTGCGCGCGATCCTCAGCAGCACCGCCCGCGACCCTGACCGCTCCGCCTCCGGTCGCGGTTTAGGGGCCGGCATCGTCGATGCCGGAAGGGCCGTGGCAGCGGTGGAGTAGTTAGGACGGGTCCCGGCCTCCGCCGGGATGACGGCTGTGGGGAAGTGAGCGCGGCGGGCTGCACGAAGTGTCGCGTCTCGTACCTCTACCCGCCCTTGTTATAGCAGAACCGGTTGTCATCGCTGCCGTTCCGCAAGGAACGCCCAGCCGCAGACGGCCATCCACGGTTCGGCGCGTCGACCCGGCTGGTCAGAGCAACCCCAGCAACATTGACGCTGCTTCCATGTCGCGCCAGCGGACGGCGCGGCGGTGCTCGGCTTCGAAGTCGGTGCCCCATTTCTCGATTTGATAGTCTTCGTCGATGTGGGCGGCAGCCCAGGCGGCATCGACCGGAACAACACCCTCGGCGGCCGCCAACGCCAATAGCGCCGATCCGGTCAACGTCGTCATCACGTGGAGGGCTGATAACGCGAACGCGTTTTTGCCGGAGAGTTTCGCCGCCAGCTTGTCCAGCGTCGCCGATGGCTGCGTTACGTGCACGATGCCCTCGGCCAGGATGAAGCGGCCGCCGATCGATTTTTCCGCCCAAGTGATAATCGGGTCCCACGCTTTGGCTTGACGCTCGACCAACGCCGCCGGACCAGCCGCGCGATAGCACAGCAGATCGGTGCCGGCGTACTGCACGATCTCGGCGGCGACCTCTGCTTCGCGGCCCGTGACGCCGTCGATCGCGGTGTTGACCAGCCGCGTCAACGGCATCCGCGCCGGGTTGATCTCGGATTCCTGTGCGGCCCATTCGACGGCCATCGCCTCCGCGAGCTGCAAGGTCACGACCTGCAGGAACGCCTTCTTCGGCGTGCGAACCGGGCGATCATCGAGCAACACCGCGAACGCGCCATTGCGTGGCTCGGCCGTCACCTCCTTGTAGAAGCGCTTCGGCAGCGGCTGGCGCATCGTGTCTTTGATAATGCCTGGGATCGGCGGATCGGAGGGCTCCGTCATGGTTGGAACTCCGGTGACAGCAAACGGTCGATCACGGCGACTAGGTCGCCATAGCCGTGCACGATCTCATGCGCACCGGCGATTTTGAGTTCGTCGACGGGATGATAACCCCAGGCGGCGCCGATGCTTGCCACATCGGCATTACGGGCCATCTCCATATCGAATGATGTGTCGCCGATCATCACAGTGGAGGCGGTGGAGGCGCCGGCCTCCTGGATGGCGGTGATGATCATCGAGGGATGCGGCTTCGAGGGGTGCGTATCGGCGGTCTGGATCGTGACGAAATGCGGGTGCAGCTCCATGCGATCGAATAGCGCTGCCACTCCGCGTCGCGATTTGCCGGTGGCAACGCCGAGCACTGTGTCGCCGCGCGCGCTCAGCTGCCGGATGACTTCGAGCGCACCAGGATACAGCGGCTCGTGGTTCGAAGCGTCCAGCCGAAGCATGCCGAACGCATCCCGGTAGGATTGCGCGACCTGCCTGACGAAGCCTGCGTCGGCGTCCGGGATCAACCGGCCAACGGCTTCGTCGAGTGACAACCCGACGATCGATAAAGTTGTCTGCCGGGTCAAGATTTTCAGGCCGTGCGCGGCAAACGCACTATCCATCGCCGACACGATGAGGTGCTGACTATCGACCAATGTGCCGTCGCAATCGAAGATGACGAGGTTCATGACCATGCGCTGCTTCTCAGGAAAAAGGCTAGCTCTCCTCGTCGGCGTCCGTGTCGAAGCGGTTGGCGTCGAGCCCCAACATATCCCATGCGTGTTTCATGTGCGGGGACAGCGCGGCCGTTACGTCGATCCGCTTTTTCCCATCGGGATGCGGCAGGATTAGACGGCGGGCGTGCAAATGAAGCTTCTGCTCGATGCCGCTGTCGACCAGTACGTCGCAGCCTTCATACTTGTTGTCGCCGACGATCGGACATCCGATCATCGCCATGTGGGCACGCAGCTGATGCTGGCGCCCGGTCACCGGCTTCAGCGATACCCATGATGCGACGTGCCCGACGCGGTCGATCACGGAGTAGTGCGTGGTTGCATGCATCGCGACGTCCTGCTCACCGGGCAGCGCCTTGCGCACGCGGTCACCATCAGGCCCAGCGGCCTTGACGAGCGCCGCCTCGATCTTGCCCTGCGGCGGTTTCGGGGTGCCTTTGACGAGCGCCCAATAAGTCTTCGCAGCCGACCGCGTCTGGAAGATCTTGCCAAGTTTGCCGGCGGCATCGCGGGTTTTGGCAACCAGCAGAATGCCGGTGGTGTCACGATCGAGGCGATGCACGAGACGGGGGCGGTCACCGAAGCGGTCGACCATGCCGGCGAGCAACCCGTCGATGTGGCGGGTCGTGCCGGTGCCGCCCTGCACCGCGATGCCGAACGGCTTGTTGAGGATCAACACGTGGTCGTCCTCGAAAATAATCATCTGTTCGATGGTGTCACGGTCACCCTTCGACACGGCGGATCCGGTTCTGACCGGTGACCCTGCCTTCGGTGGCAAGCGGACGACCTTTGGCACGCGTATTTGCATGCCGGGCTCGAGCCGGTCGCTCGATTGCACGCGCTTGCTATCGATCCGCACCTGCCCCGAACGCAGCAGCTTTTGCAGATAGACGTGGCTGACATCGGGGAAGTGGGCCTTGAACCAACGGTCAAGGCGCAAGCCTGCTTCATCGGGTTTGACCGAGATGGTTTCAACTGGATCGCTCATGCGAGCACCGCCCGCGCGAGGCCGAGGCCCGCATAAAGACCAAGAATTGAGAACATGACCGAACCACCGATGTAGAGCGCGGCCGACGACATGTCACCGCGTTGTATGAGCGTAACCGCGTCCAGCGAAAACGCCGAAAACGTCGTGAAGCCGCCGAGAATTCCTGTTGCCAGGAACGTGCGCAGCTCGACCGAACCGTTGAAACGCAACGCCAACACCTCGATGAGCACGCCCATAACGAGTGAGCCTGCAATGTTGACGAACACCGTCGACCAGGGAAACGAAGGTCCCAGCCAGCGGCCAAATCCAACATTGACGAGGTGCCGCGCGCCAGCACCGATGGCGCCACCCACGGTCGCCAGCATGAGCAGGCGCATTGTAACATCCTTTGCGGTTCTCAGCCGGGTATACGCGTCATCGGCCATAAATCGCAAGGCTGGGCGTACTTTTACCCTTTCAAGTGCCGTCAATGATACGGATCGGCGGCATCGCGCAGGCCATCGCCGAAAAAGTTAAAGGCGAGCGTCGTGATGATCACCGGGATCATCGGGATCAACAGCCACGGATAGAGCGCGATCGCCTCGATGTTCTGAGCTTCCGACAGCAGCACGCCCCAACTGGTTACCGGCGCACGCAGGCCGAGCCCCAGGAAGCTTAGGGCGGTCTCGCCCAAAATCATCGCCGGAATAGCCAGCGTCGCGGAGGCAATGAGGTGGCTCATGAAATTCGGCAGCAAATGTCGTCCGATGATGTGCGGCGGCTTGGCCCCCATCAGGCGCGAGGCAACCGCGTAATCCTCCTGCCGCAGCGACAGTAGTTTCGAGCGAACGGCACGCGCGAGCCCCGGCCATTCGAGTAAGCCGAGGATGATTGTAATGCCGAAGTACACCAGGATCGGACTCCAGTTTGCCGGCAGCGCCGCCGACAATGCGAGCCACAAAGGCAACTCAGGCAGCGATTTGAGGATTTCGATCACTCGCTGGATCACGTTGTCCACCCACCCGCCAAAGAACCCGGCAATGCCACCGATCGTGATGCCCAGGATGAACGACACGGTGATGCCGATCAGCCCGATGGTAAGGGAAATACGCGCGCCATAGGCAAGTCTTGATGCCATGTCTCGCCCGAGGCGGTCGGTGCCGAACAGGAACATCGTGCCGTCATTAGGAGGGCACAAGAGATGGAAACTGCCCGGGATCAAACCCCAGAAATTGTAATGGTCGCCGAGGCACAGCAGGCGGATCGGTTGCGGCTTTGTCCGATCGGACGTGTACTCGCGCTTCAGAGTTTCCATGTCGAGACGATAAATCAATGGATAAACGAAGGGGCCGACGAGCGAGCCATTGTGAAATAGATGAATGCCCTGTGGCGGCGCATAAATGTGGTTGGTGTCGCGACGGTCGATTGCATACGGCGCGATGACTTCGACAAATAGGATCGCTATGTAGGCGACAAGCAGCACCACGCCCGACACTACCGCGATGCGATGACGACGGAAACGCCACCACATCATCGTGAACGACGACGCGGTGTAATATTCCTCGAGCGCAGCACTCATCGGCGCTGGACGGCCTGGATTGAACGGCGCATTTGATACGTAATGCGGGAGGCGATCCGGCGATTGAACGGGAGCAGTATCTTGCATCAGTTCACTCCAGTCTGATGCGCGGATCGAGGATTGCCAACGCCACATCCGAGATGAACATGCCGACGACAGTCAACGTCGCCAGGAACATCAAGAATGAGCCGGCGAGGTAGGTGTCCTGTGATTGCAGCGCGGAGAGCAGCAGCGGCCCGCTTGTCGGCAGGCTCATCACCACAGAAACGATCACCGCGCCCGACACGAGTTGTGGCAACAGCGAACCAACGTCGGCAATAAAAGGATTGAGCGCCACGCGCATCGGATAGCGTAGCAGCAAGCGCCGCTCCGGCATGCCCTTGGCGCGGGCCGTGGTCACATACTGCTTTTGCAGCTCGTCGAGAAGGTTCGCGCGCAGCCGCCGGATCATGCCGGCCGTACCGGTGATGCCAATGACGAGCACGGGCGCCCACAAATGCTCGAGCAACGAGCCAAACTTGCCCCACGTCCATGGCTTATCGATGTAGCTTGGATCCATCAGCCCGCCAATCGAAGTTCCGAACCAGACATTGGCGGCATAGAGGATCACCAGCGCGAACAAGAAGTTGGGCACGGCGATCCCGAGAAAGCCGAGGAACGTCAAACCGTGATCGGCCCAACTGTATTGATGGGTGGCCGAATAAACGCCGATCGGAAAAGCGACGGCGTAGATGAAAAATACGGTTGCGAGCTTTAGAATTATCGTCAGAAACAGCGTTTCACCGACGACTTGCGACACTGGCTGATCGTATTCGAAGGACCATCCGAGATCACCACGCAGTAGTCCTGTCGCCCAGTTCAGATACTGTTGCCAGCCGGGCAAATCGAGCCCATAGCGCTTGCGCAAAAAATCGATCCGGCTCTGGTCAACATTTTCACCCTGCGCCTTCAACTCCTCTATGTAAGTGGTGAGATAGTCGCCAGGCGGCAGCTTGATGATGATGAAAACGAGGGCCGAGATGACGACCAGCGTCATCACCATCGTAATCACCCGCTTGATCAGGTACTGCACCATATCAAGAGCCCTGCTTTGGATCAGTGAGCCAGAACGTGTCGGGCCGGAAGATGCCGAAGTGGGCACCCGGCTCCCAGGAATAGAGCGCCACTTCGGGCACATTGTGCAATCGGTTTGAAATCACGACCGGCTGCGGCACCGCGTTGATCGTGCCGATGGAGAAGACCTGATCGGCATTGATCATCAACATCTCCGCCCAAATGCGTGTCCGTTCGGCCGTATCCTTAGCGGTCATCCAAGACGCGTACAGTTCACCGAGCCGGGCAGCCTCGGGCATGTCGGGCTTGACGCCGCTGCGGCCGCTCGACGTGTAATACATCCCCCATTGCGGCCATTGCAGCTGATCTTCGAGGGAGGGTGCCAATTCGTTCGGCGGCGTATCGGCGTTGGCGATCCCATTGTCGAAGCCGAAAAATACGGACATGATTGCGGTACCAGATTTTACCCGGCGGCGCAGGACCTCACGGGTCTGCGGCTTGATGTAGAGAGCCACGCCGGCCTTCGCCCAGGTATCCCGCATCAGCTCGAGCACATCGGTGTGCTCCGCACCCTCGCCTGCGGTTTCGACAATGATCTCGACGGGCCGGCCATCTTTCAGCAAGCGGATATTCCGATTGTCGCGTTCTTTGAGACCCATCTCATCGAGCAGTTTGTTCGCCGCTGCAAGATCGAACTTCGACCACATGGACGCCAATTCGGGTTGAAACAACGCGCTTTCTGACATCACGGTGTTGGCACTTTCGCGGGCCAGGCCATAGTAGATCACCATGTTGATCTCGTGCCGGTCGGTCGCCAGTGACAGCGCCCGGCGGAAGCGGACGTCGCGCATCATATCGCGCCAAACCGGATCAGTGGCATTGAGATTGGGATAAAGCGCCATCTGCGAGCCACGCGCGCTTCGCCACAAACGTACTTTGAAATTCTCCCGCACTTCGGCACGCTTCAATACGGTATAATTGTTGAATTGCAGGGCCCGCGCCTGCAGCTCGGCCTCACCGGCCCCGACCTTGGCGGCAATCAGTTTCGAAGCAGCGATCGTCACCGCGATTTGATCGACGTAGGGGAGCTGGCGGCCGTCAGCGTCAACGCGATGATAGTAGGGGTTCCGCTCGAAGATGAAGCGTTCCGACGGCGATGGCGTGGTATTGACCCACGGATCGAGCACCGGCATCTCGGGGTTGTCGAGCCGGGCCGAGCGATCGCGATTGAAATGCAAATCGACCCAATCGCGCCGGTTGCGCTTCTTTATCTGTTCGTCGAGTTTATCGGGCTTTGCGTAGCGCTTGTGAAAACGTTTCAAATAGTGGGCGGGACGAAAGATCATCAGCGGCGACGCTGCTGCTAGTGACGTCAAAAAAAAGGAATTGGGCGCGTCCCACGAATAGCGGATGGTCACATCGTCGATGATCTCGACTTTCGGCGGTTGACCGCCCACCAGCATCTCTTTCGGCGGGCCATCCGGGCTCAGTTCTTTATTGGATGCCATGTCCTCCCAAAAGTAGCGGAGATCTTCGGTAGTAAACGGGTGCCCGTCGGACCAGCGATGCCCCCGGCGAAGGACGAGGGTGAACTCGCGGCCGTCCTTCACGTCGAACGATTTCAAAATGTCGGCTTCGATCTGATACCCAGGAACGTATCCAACGAGCCGAGCATACCCGTAGGCCGACATTCGCCGTATATCGCCTGCCCGCTCCATCAGGCTGGTCATCAAACCACCGTGACGACCGATGACTTGCCCCGGCGCATCGAGCTTGGCGACAGAAGGTTCGGCCGGCACCCGCTTTTCAACCGGAGGTAATTTGCCAGCCTTCACCTGCTCGGCAAACATCGGGGGTTCAATAAAAGTTTGCGCCGGTGTCGAGACAGCCGACATGACCAGCAGAACGAATGTCAGAGGTAAGATATTCGTCCACTTCATCATACGAGCTCCTCGACCCTTGCATTCTGGTGGGCGCGAACGAAATGACCCTGGTCGATCTCGACTAGGGCATTGGAATGCTCTGGCCCTTCGTCATAAGGCGGTGGCCAGTTCGCTGGATTTGTTGCAGCGCCATCGCGAATGACATCGAAATTGAGCCGATGATCGAGGTCGGGCGATGGAGCGGACGCCAACAAAGCCCGCGTATAGGGATGCCGCGGATTGGCGAAGAGTGTGCGCCGTGGCGCGATTTCAACGATGCGCCCGGCGCACATCACGGCGACGCGATCCGCGACATAGTTCACGACCGCGAGATTGTGCGAAATGAAAAGAAAGGTCAGGCCGAGATTGGCACGCAGATCGTTCAACAGGTTGAGCACTTGCGCTTGGGTCGAAACGTCGAGCGCCGATACCGGCTCGTCCAGCAACATCAGCTTTGGCGACAGAGCGAGCGCGCGGGCAATGCCGAGCCGCTGCCGCTGGCCGCCGGAGAAGCTGTGCGGATAACGGTTCAGAAAGCGCGGATCGATGCCGACGAGACCCAGCAGTTCCTCGACGCGCGCACGCTGCGTCGCCTTGTTACCGATCTCCTGGACCTTCAACGGTTCGGCGACCAAATCGAGCACCGTCATACGCGGATTGAGCGAGCCTTGCGGGTCCTGGAAAATATACTGCAAGCGCGGCCGGTAAGGCGCACGTGCCGCGTCGTTCATCGGTGCCAGATCGACAGGCGTTGCATCGCCGTTATAAATGATTGAGCCTTCGTCGGCAGAGATTGCGCCGATGATCATTTTGGACACTGTCGTCTTGCCGCATCCGCTTTCGCCGACGAGCCCCAGGCACTCGCCTTCGGCGATCGAAAAGCTCACTTTATCGACCGCCTTGACGACGCGCGCCGACGTCTTCTTGAAGCCGAATGACTCCGCCTGTATGGCGTATGACTTCGACAGATTATGAACCGTCAGGAGCGGTTTGGCATCGGGCAGAACGAGGGGACGCTTGATCGCCAACTTCGCCGGTGCCTGATCGTCGGGATCTGCAAGCGGCATCAGCCGGTGCGCCGGATCGGCATCGATACGCGGCACCGCGGCCATTAGAGCCTTGAGATAGGGATGACGCGGGGTGCGGAATATATCTTCTGCGACACCCGATTCCATCACCTCGCCGCGGTAGAGCACCACGACCTCATCGGCAACATTAGCCACCACTCCCATGTCGTGCGTGATCATTAGCACCGCCATGCCTAGCTCGCGCTGCAAGTCTTTGATCAGCCCGAGGACTTGCGCCTGAACGGTAACGTCGAGCGCGGTGGTTGGTTCGTCGGCCACCAACAATGCTGGCCGGCAGACCAGCGCCATTGCGATCATCGCGCGCTGGCGCAAACCGCCAGACAGCTCGAACGGATAGCTCTTGTAGCCACGTTCCGGATCTGGGTAGCGCACCAATCGCAGCATTTCGAGGACGCGGGTCTTCGCAGCCGCCCCCGACACCGCATGATGTAGCTCTAACGCCTCCTGGATTTGCTCACCGACCCGGTGCAACGGCGACATCGAAGTCATCGGTTCTTGGAACACGATCGAAATGCGGCCACCGCGAATGGCGCGAAATTCCGCCGAGTGTGGATCAACCTTTGCCAGATCCTGCACCAAACCCGTTTTGGCATCGCGGAACAACACTTCGCCGCTGGCAATTCGGGCGACCCGTGGCAGCAATCCCATTAGAACCTGAGCAGTGACACTCTTGCCGGATCCGCTTTCGCCGACAAGCGCCACCGTCTGCGCGGGTCGAATGCGGAAATTGATACCGCGCAGCGCTTCGATGGCGCCGCCCGGAGTATCAAAGGCAACTCGCAGATCGCGAACCTGAATGATGTCGGCGGGGGCGGCAATTGTCTGATTCATGGGACCGTTACGTGATTGGCGGGCGGCGGGCGGCGTCCATGGGTCGGACCCAATGAACCGTCGAGCGATCTTGCAGGCGCGAAAACAACTCGATCAGAAACGACCAACAATCCTCGTCGTGCACCAGATGATGGGACAGCAATCCGGTCACAACAGGCGATCCGTCTGCGTTGGAATTCATCCGGCTCGCCTGTAAATGATCGGCCAATTTCGTCACGGTCTTGGCCACTCCGGCAAAACCTCTCGTCGTCCGCCAGCTTATGATGTCGACGTCACAATTGCACTCGACGATTGGGGATGGCAATCGATTGGCGTTTCCAAACGCCGAAATAACCTTCATCCCCTGGGAAGAAAAGCCGGCCGCCAATGCCCGGTCGTACCGGTTCCACGGTGGCACGAAAATCGGCACGCGGCGCGAAAACCCATCGAGTATCCGCCAGCCGTCGGATTGCTCGGCCAAACATACGTCGATGGGCCGCTGCGGCCCAAACTCAGCTGCGCGCTCGCCGGGGTTCGCGTGGTTCTGATGCGTGAAGCCATGCTGCAAAACGTCGACGGTCGGCGCCGAATGCAGACGCTCGGCTAAGGCTGAGGTCGCTTTCGCTGGAATCACGGCGAGGCCTAGTGGCACGGCAAAGCGCTGCGACAGCGCCAGCATCCGATCGAGTGCCGGGGTCGGCTCCACTGCATCGTCGTCGCGCCACCAGAATGTCGCCGGCCTTCCGGTGGCGGCCCAAGCATCGAGTTCGACATCCAGCGGCCGCCACTCGTCGATATTCCCGATCATGCTACCCCCGCGTGCAGTGCGAGCGCTTCCGCCGTGCCGCGCGCGCCGTCGAGATTAATCTTGCCGGGCTTTGTGCGGCTCGACCCGAGAGCACGCGCGGCCGCCGCCACGAGTGAGGCGGGTGTCATGCCGCCCTCCTCCAACACCGTCAGCAAGCCGCGACGCTCAAACTCGCGGGCCCGGAACAACTGCTCACTCTCGGCCTCGGTTGCGAAAGGTACGACTAACGCCGGGCAGCCGGCAATCAGGATATCCATCACCGTGTTGTACCCGGCCTGTGAAATAGATAGCTCGGCTCGAGCCAGAAGCGTGCGAAAATCAGAGCGCGCTCGCTCCACAGTCACGCGAGCGTCGCCGAGAGATTGATGCCGCAACGCGTCGAACACGGGCGGGGCAAGATTTGCTCCGGCCAGCAATCGCCAATGACGGGGCGAAAGTGCGCCTGACTGCGCGGCTGCGAGTGCGGCCTGCAGTAACTCCTGGCCGACCGCCCCACCGCCGATCGATACGACGACCTCACCTGGCCGATCGGCGACCGCAAACGTCGGTTCAGCCACAGGACTGCCATCGACGACGTAGCCTGTGTAGTGCAGCAGATCCGCAATGGCAGCGGCAGCGGGGAACGTCGCCGCGAACGGGATCACGGTTTCGTCGCCGTGTACGAGCACGCTGTCAAACCATTGCCGCACGAGGCGCACGATTTTATCGGACTTGGCGGTATCGCCTTTTTCCACCAGTACGTCCCTGACGGAGCACAGAATGCGCCGGTTCGATCGGGCCCTCATCGATTCGAAAAGTGGCAACAGTTCAAAGGCGAATTTGCCGCGACCGAACGGATAGTGTTCGACGAGCAGCACCTTGGGATCGATCGAGGTGGCAAGGTCCAGCAATGCCGTGCGGCGACGATTGCGCCAATTCTTGTCAATCGGCCGGCCATTGGCATCGAGTAAAATTTGGAACGATAAATCCTCGGCTCGCGCCGGCGGCAACTGATGGACTATCGCCTGTCCAAAGTCGGCTAACGCGACCGGTTCACCACCAAGCGCCACATGCAGATCGACCCTCTCGGCCGCTGCCCGCGCGATCGCCGCTGCCCGCTTCACGTGCCCTACGCCCAATAAATGTTGCACGTAGAACAATACGCGCGGCTTCATTAGACCAATGCCTCCAACTGACGGCAAAGCCATGGGCCGGCCAAGTCAATGTCATTTTGGGCGGCAGCGCGGATAGCCGCAGCTCTCCCCATCGTCACCCGTCGCGCCGGGTCGCGGAGCAGAAGATCGACCGCAGCGGCGAAGGCTGCGACATCGTTTTCCGCGACGAGCAGCCCGGTTTCGCCGTGCTCGACGACCGCCGCAATCCCAGGCCGGTTGGCACCGACGACAGCGAGACCAGCGATTGCTGCCTCGATGAAAATCATGCCGATCGCTTCGTTGATCGCCGGCCACACCAACAAATCCGCTGAAGCCATCAGCGCTGCCACCGCCGCAGACGATTGCTCACCAACGAAGCGCACCCGGCTGCCAAAATCGGAGTAGCGTTCTTCCAGTTCGATCCGCGCCGGCCCGTCACCTGCAATCACCAGTTGCCATGATCGGTCCTGCAGACGCTCGAGCGCCGCTGCGAGCACGGAGTAGCTTGCAGCCTTATCACCGGGTCGCAACATCCCGACCGCTAGCAACCAAGGCTCATTCGCGTCGAGTCCCAACGTGCGCGCCAGGGTCGTCCTATGATCCGCCCGCTCCGATCGCGCCGCTTGGAACAGTCGGCCATCGATGAAGGGCTGCTGCCTGATCATTCGGGTCTTGCGTCCGACCAGGGGTCCGATCCCGGGCTCGTCCTTGGGATTGAGACTGACGACGAGGTCCGCGGCGCCCAGTGCTGCGACGACCGCCGCGTGGCCAAGTTTCCAGCGGCCGTGCGCTTGCCGATGCGATGAAGATGCCTCGGCGATACAATAGGGAATGCCCAACTCCGCCGTCACCACCGGTCCCAGCCAATCCGGTGCCTTGTGGTAGAGATGATAGGTCAGCCAAACGTCGGGGCGTTTGCCGTGATCGCGAAATTGGCGGATCAAACGGCGGGCCGCCCAATCACCGATACGCGCGATGCGATCCTGGCGACCGGCATCGCCGTGTTTGTCAAAACTGCGCAGGCGCGACACCAGATTGATATGATGGCCACCAGCCTCGATGGCCTGCCACAACATCCGGCCGATCAGGCGATCACCGGAGGGCACAGGGTTGTCTGGTGTTTTCAATGGCGCATAGAACGCAACGTTCATGGCCGCACCGATGTGACCGGATCCTCGATGTGCGCGCGCAGACGGTCCGCAAGCCTGTCGATCGCGAATTGATGATCGAATTTGCTTCGCACCCGATCGGCGCCGGCCTGACCCAGCGCGGACCTGCGAGATGGATCGCGGATCAACCTCTCGAGCGCTTTGGCCAGAGCATTGGCGTCACCTGGGGCAACGAGGCACCCTGTCTCGCCATCTCGGATCAGTTCGGGAACGCCCGATACGTCGGTCGAAACGCAAACCACGCTTTGGCTTTGAGCCTCCATTAGAACATTCGGCAAACCATCTCTATCGCCATCGTCGGCGATCCGAGAGGCGAGAACAAAAAGATCCGCTTCCCGATACGCTGCCAGCACATCTTCCTGCGTTCGCGCACCGTGCCACGAGATGCGATCCTCAAGTGCCAGACGCTTCGCCTGCGTTTTGAGCGTCGATTGCAACACGCCGCCGCCGATATGGGTCAGGTGCCAGGCGAGGTTTGCAGGCACAAGACTGAGCGCGTCGAGCAGCACATCGTAGCCCTTCTTCTCGACCGCACGCCCGACCGACAGCAAGCGAACCGGCTGCGACCCGTCACTTCCGTCACGCCCACTGCGAAGATGGCCGGCTCTGGTAAAGCGAGAAAAATCTAGACCGTGATACAGAAGCTCGACTTTGGCCGCATGCGGACCCGCAACCTCCCTCAAATGCGCAACGTTTGCGGCCGTACACGTCGTAAGCCAGGCCATGTCGGCTATTTTCTCGGATTTCTCCCAATTGGGAATTGTATAGATATCTTTGGCGTGGGCCGAGGTGCTCCATGTCAGCCCCCTGATCATCGCCGCATACCGCGTTACTGACGCCGGCGTATGCAGAAAGTGCACGTAAAGATGGCGCGTCTCAGCCGGCAGCGTGTCGGCCAAGACCAGTGCTTGACCCCACCGCCGCACTCGATTTGGCGTCGGATCACGCCATAAGTCTCGCAACCAGGCGTGCCACGCTCGTGCATAGCCCGATCGCAGCGCCGACATAGTGCGTACGCGCCACCACGCTGCAACCACCCGAAACGGCGCCTGGTAGAGATACTCCGGCAAATATCGCGTCGGCGCGGTGATCGCCGCATGCACCGGATGGACCCGCACATCGGTCGGGCGCCGCAATGAATAAATGACGAACGGTATGCCGCGCCGCTGCAAGCTCAGCAGTTCTTGGGCGATGAACGTCTCCGACAGACGCGGATAGCCCTTCATTACGATCGCAAGTGCATGAACGTTTTTAACCGGTGGCGCAGTTTCCACGCCTCGCTCGACTTCGATCGACAAGGCGCCCATCAACTTACCAACGCGAGTGCGCGTGGAGCTCCCACGCTCGTCCCGAGCCACCCGTCGACGATCCGATTGATGTTTTGGAAACCGTCGAGATAGCCAGGCAAATCCACCGAGGAGGGCGAGGGTTGATAAGGCAGACGGCAAATCGCCTGCGCCATAGCGGCGATCGATCTGTCATCGTCATCAACCAGCATGCTGACGACGCCCAACTTCGACATGCGGTCGGCGCGAATAAACTGTTCGAGACGCGGCACCGTGCGAGGCACGATCAGCGCCGGTTTGTCGGCGGCAAGTATCTCACAAAACGTGTTGTAGCCACCCATGCCGATAACGCCGGACGATCGGCTCATCACGCGCTCCAAATCCGGCACGAACGTCGTCACTTCGACGCGGGGTAACAGTGCTGCGCGTGCGCGAAATGATGCCTGCAGTTCAGCCGGCATGAATGGTCCCAGCACAATCAGAATATTATGCGGGATCGAAGGGTTCTGTTCGCATGCGCTGATCACCCAGTCGACGAGTGTCGCGCCATCGCCGCCGCCACCCGTCGTCACCAACACAAAATTATCCGGCAACTCTGACGATTGCGATCCGCCCGCCGCACCATCGGACGCAAAATCGCGCCGCAAGTACCCAGTATATGCCATTTTTCGCCGAACGGTATTTGACACCGCGAGCCCGGCCAGAGGGTCATAAATTCGATCGGAACCATAGACCCAGATATTGTCGTACAGATTTTCCAACGCCGGCATGGCAGCCTTCCGGTCCCATTCCTCGGCCAGCTGGTCTTGATCGTCCATGATGTCGCGCAAGCCCAGCACCAGACGCGTGCCGTTCTTTTTCAACATTTCCAAAGTAGGGCCCACTTCGCCGCGCAACCCAAGCGGTTCCTTATCGACCAGGAACAGATGCGGCCGGAAAGCCTCGGCACTGGCTCTGATCAATTTTTCGCGAATTGAAATCGCATCCTCGATGGAAATATCGAGACCGCGCGGTGAGTAGTCGCCATTGCGTAATTTGACGACGCCTGGAAAGCGCACAAAATCCACGCGTGGACGAAACCCGTAAGAACCGATGATTGGTGACCCGGACAAAATGAGAACCGAAATGTCGCTGCGATGGTCGACGAGCGCGTGCGCGATCGCTCTGCAACGGCGCAAATGCCCCAGCCCGAACGTGTCGTGGCTGTAGATTAACAGTCGAAACTGGTCGCCAGCAGCTTGCACGCGCTGATTTCCCACCCAAATCTACCCCGCCGATGCAACGCTTTGCAATTTGCGCGCGTCGTCGCTCGCCAAAACCTAATTTTCCGAGCGAACAACAATGCTCGCGGTGGCGTTTTAGTTCCGCAACGTCGCTCGCTGCACGAGGCCTCCGATAGAATTCATGGTAATGTACGTTTCGTCAACTGCGTTCAATTTGCCCCGACGCATATTGATCGCAATTCGAGTATTGTGATCCAGATTGGAATGATTAGCCAATT
>JANLXZ010000101.1:0-9163 GCA_031365375.1 Hyphomicrobiaceae bacterium
CCCACAACCACTCCCCCCACCCAACACACTCATTCGGCCATCGCCTGAACCGGCCACACCCTCAATCCATCAAAATCACGCCTCTTGCGACCTCGCCCTTGATCATGCGCTGGAAGCCTTCGTTGATCTGGTCGAACTTATAGGTTCGGCTGATCAGGCTATCGAGGTTGATTTGTTTTGACATGCTCATGTCGGCGAGGATGCCGAAATCGATGCTGGGGCGCACCGAGCCGTAATAGCTGCCCGACAACGTCTTCTCACCGTACACCATCAGATGCGGCGTAATCGGCGCGTGCGTCGCGAACGATGGAATGCCGACGATCACCGCATGGCCGCCGGGCGCCAACGCATCGACGATCTGAACGACGGTCGGCTCGCTGCCGATCGCATCGAACGCGTAGTCGACGCCGAGGCCGGTCATTTCGCGTACGCGGTCCAGCACCTTTTCCTTCTTGGCGTTGATCGTGTGGGTGGCGCCGAAGCCCTTCGCCATCTCCAGCTTATTGTCGAGCAAATCGCAGGCGATGATTGTCCTGGCGCCGGCGAGCTTCGCGCCTTGCACGATGTTGAGGCCGACGCCGCCGCAGCCGACCACCAGCACGCTCGATCCGGCCTCCACGTGGGCATGACGAATGACGGCGCCGACGCCGGTCGCGACGCTGCAGCCGATAATCGCGGCGTGCGCCCACGGCAGATCCTTGCGGACCGGCACCAGTTGTTCGGCCGGGCACACCGAGTATTCGGTGAAGGTGCCGATGCGCGCCATGACGTTGATGCGTTCACCGTTGAGGCTGACGCGGCTAGTACCATCGTGCATGCCCCAACGCGGCGTGTCGTCGTGCCCGGTGCATAAAACGGTCCGGCCGCGCGCGCAATAATTGCAGTGGCCGCAATGGGCGCGGAACGAGAAGATGACGTGATCGCCCTTCTTCACATTGATGACGTTCTCGCCGACCTCGACCACTTCGCCGGCAGCTTCGTGACCGAGCACCATCGGCAGCGGGAGCGGCCAGTCGCCGTTCATGATGTGCCAGTCGCTCATGCAGACCCCGGTAGCTCGAACCTTCACGCGCGCTTCGCCCGCCTTCGGGCCATCCTGCTTGAGGTCGAGAATTTCGAGAGGCTTGTTGACTTCAGTGAGGACGGCGGCACGCATGTTAGCCTCTTTAGTGTGTGCGGATGAGTTGCACGATTGTTCGACGAATTCTGTGCGGCGTCAAAAGCTTTGTGAAGGCCCTATTCGAATTAAGGACCGGTATTTCGCATCGATCCTGAGGCGTTGAAACAGTCTTCCCGTGTCTTGATTGAGCTTCCGATCGCCTTAGATTTCTGACATGAGTCAGAGAAATTTGATTTCGACTCGTGGGCCATCGGCCCCTAGGAGCATCACATGGGCTTCAGATTTCGCAAGATCATCAGCGTAATTCCCGGCGTCAAGGTGAACCTGAGCAAGTCGGGTGCGAGCACGAGCATTGGCGGCCATGGCGCGACCGTCAACGTCGGCACCAGCGGCAAGCGCACGGTCACACTCGGCGTGCCCGGCACCGGGATGAGCTATCAGTTGCCGTTGAATGCGTCGGCGGTGGCGTTGCTGATCGTCGCCGTGCTGATCGTGGGTGTCGCCTATCTCATCGCACCAACGTATGTGACGGCCGCACTCCACTGGTGGCAGCCGAAGTGGTTTTGATGCGTTTCGCGCTGACTATCATGGGTTGCCAAGTAACCGTTGGTCGCATTCGGACTGAAATACTTCACAGCCGTTGACCGCAACCGTGCTGCCGTGTTCCCTGCTTTGAACGATCTGTCGTTCCGGAGAAGGCACATGACCTCAACAACCGAAGATCCCATCGTCATCGTCGGCTTGGCGCGCACGCCCATGGGCAGCTTCCAGGGCATGTTCGCATCGGCGACCGCACCGGAGCTTGGCGGGGCGGCGATCAAGGCAGCGGTCGAGCGCGCCGGACTCAAGTCCGATGATATTGCCGAAGTGCTGATGGGGTGCGTGTTGCCGGCGGGTATTGGCCAGGCACCGGCGCGGCAGGCCTCGCGCAGTGCCGGTATCCCCGATAGCGTGCCGTGCACCACGGTCAACAAGATGTGCGGCTCGGGCATGAAAACCGTGATGCAGGCCTACGAGGCGCTTCATTCCCGGCCGCGCGACATCATCGGTGCCGGCGGTATGGAAAGCATGACCAACGCGCCTTACCTGCTGCCGAAGATGCGCATGGGCGCACGGCTTGGGCACGCGCAAGTGCTGGATCATATGTTCGTGGATGGTCTGGAGGATGCCTACGACAAAGGGCGTCTAATGGGCACCTATGCCGAGGATACCGCGACCCACTATCAGTTCACGCGCCAAGCGCAGGACGATTTCGCGATCGAGAGCCTAAAGCGGGCGAAGGCTGCAAACGAGGACGGTTCGTTCGCCAAGGAAATCGCGAGCATGACGGTGAAATCCCGTAAGGGCTCAGCCGAGATCGCCCGCGACGAGCAGCCCTTCACCGCCGATCCATCGAAAATCCCGAACCTGAAACCGGCGTTCCGCTCCGATGGCACGGTGACGCCGGCCAATTCGTCGTCGATTTCGGATGGAGGTGCGGCGATCGTGCTGATGCGAGCGTCCGAAGCCAAACGCCGCAAGCTGCAGCCGCTGGCGCGTATCGTCGGCACGGCGAGCTTCGCACAGGCACCGGCCTGGTTTACCACCGCGCCAGTGTTCGCCATGCAGAAGCTGCTCGATGAAATTGGCTGGCAGGCCAAAGATGTGGATCTTTACGAGATAAACGAGGCATTTGCAGTCGTCACCATGGCGGCGATGCGTGATCTCGCGTTGCCGCACGACAAGGTCAACGTGCACGGCGGCGCATGCGCGCTGGGCCATCCCGTTGGGGCATCCGGCACGCGTATCATTGTGACGCTACTGTCAGCTCTGGAGAAGTACGGCAAGTCGTCGGGTGTCGCGTCGCTGTGCATCGGTGGTGGCGAAGCGACGGCGGTCGCAATCGAGCGGATCAACTAGCGGCGCCCGATGTTCTTCGTCCTGTCGAAGATTATTTTCTTTCTGGTGCAACCGTCGACGCTGTGCGTGGCGTTGCTGCTGGGTGGCACGGTCCTAATCCGAACCGAACGTTATGCCTCCGTCGGCAAACGCTCCGTGGCGACTGGGTTTTTCGCTCTGTTGATCGCGGGGTTCTCTCCATTGGGAAACGTCCTCATCTGGCCGCTGGAAGAGCGTTTTCCGCGACCGGCTGTTGCTGATCTCGGCGACCGCATCGGCGGCATCATTATTCTCGGCGGTTTTGAGGAGCCGCGCATCAGCGAAGCGCGGCAAACGCTGTCGCTCAACGAGGCAGCCGATCGATTGACCGAGGCTATAACGCTGGCGCGCCGTTACCCCGGAGCGAAAGTCATCTCCACCGGTGGGGCGGCCGGTTGGTTGGGGCGGGTTCAGCCTGCCGCCGAAAAGGTGCGCGCATTTCTCGTCGATGCGGGCGTAACGGTCGATCGCATCGTTTTGGAAGATGCGTCGCGAAACACGCGAGAGAACGCGACGATGACCTTCGATCTTGTGCAGCCGCAACCCAACACGCGCTGCTGGTGACTTCGGCTTTCCATATGCCGCGCGCTATCGCAGCATTTAGGCACGCAGGTTTTGACGTGGTAGCGTGGCCGACCGATTATCGAACTGCGGGGACTGGCGACCTGCTCCGTCCTTCCGACAGCCTTGACAGCGGCTTGCGGCGGACCGACACCGCGATCAAGGAATACATCGGGTTGATCGTCTACCGGTTGTCTGGCTGGACGAGTGAGCTTTGGCCGAATGTCAATCGGCGCCAAATGGCTGACTAGGCCGGCCAATGCAGCCGCTTGATATCAGCCCTGCCATTCGGGGCATGCGCTACTACTCGCGCTGGATGATCAACGGCGCTAATGTGCCGTCGACACTTCCAAAAACATCACAGGAAACGCGGTAATGAAAATCGGCATCATCGGGGTTGGCGCCATGGGGTCGGTTTATGCCGCGCTCCTCGCCGACGTTGGCAAGCACGACGTCTGGGCCATCGACACATGGCAAGACCACGTTGACGCGATCAACAACAATGGCCTCCGCGTCGAGGGTGCCAGCGGCGATCGCACGGTCAAGGTCAAGGCGACGACCAACGCTTCGGACGTGAAAGACTGTGACCTCGTCATCATCGCGACGAAGTATGACGGCGTCACTCCGGCGGCTAAGGCAGCGCTCGCTATGGCCAAGCCAGATGCACCGATCCTCACCATCCAGAACGGCCTCGGTTCGGCCGACAAGGTTGCCGAAGTTGTCGGCTCCAAGCGCATCATGGTCGGTGTGGTCGGTGGCTTCGGCGCCTCGATGAAGGGACCGGGGCACGCCCACCATAACGGCATGGAATTCCTACGCCTCGGCGAAATGGACGGCGGAATGAGCCCGCGCCTGGAGCAAGTCGCCGAAACGTGGCGTTCAGGCAGCTTCAAGGTTCTGACCTTCGATGACATCCACAAAATGATCTGGGAGAAGTTGATCTGCAACACGACCTACTCCGGTCCGTGTGCGATGATGGGCTTGCAGGTCGGTCAGGTACAGGCCGATGCGAACGCTTGGAAGATTGCGTCCGCCTGTGCGACGGAAGCATTCAACGTTGCCCGCAAGAAGGGCGTGAAGCTTGATTTCGACGATCCGGTCGCCTACGTTAAGGCATTCGGACAGAAGATCCCGGGCGCACGTCCCTCTATGCTGCTCGACCACATGGCGGGCCGGCCAGCAGAGGTCGACAACATCAACGGCGCAATCTGCCGCGAAGGCTTGGCGGCGGGCGTGCCGACTCCGGTCAACGACGTCGTAGTGGCGCTACTGCGTGGACGCGAATCCGGGTTTGCGAAAAAGACCTAATCACCGCGCCAGAGGTCTTTGGCGCGATAATAGCCTGTCATCAGGGGAAGGAACCAGGGCGTGCCGTTATAAAGCGGCACGGCCTTGAATGCGATGTCGTCGAAGGCTGTAGCGCCATCCGGGTCGCCCAGCACTTTCAGCGCGAGCTTGTGGCCGAGATAATTCATCAGCGCGACACCGGAGCCATTGCAGCCGAGCGCATACCAAATACCATCCCTGTGACGGCCGATCGCAGCTAAATCACTGCGCGTAAACGCGATGTTACCGCTCCAGGCATACTCCGCTCGCACGGCCTTCAGTTCTGGCAGGATTTGCGCGAGTGACTTCAAGAGTCTTGCAGCCGATTTCTGTGGCGGAATCGGATGCAGAGCAGAACGGCCGCCAAACACGATGCGCGTGCGATCGGGCGAGGGGCGATAGTAGAGATGCTTCGAGCCGGTCTCGACGATCATTCGACCGTTGGGGATGAGGCTCTTGACGCGGTTCTCACCAAGCCGTTCGGTGGCGATCAGATAGCTCGGCATCGCGACCAGCCGGCGTGCGAGGCCCGGGGTCGCCTTGCCGGTGTATCCGTTCGTTGTCGCAATCACATCGCGCGCCAATATCGTGCCGCGCGATGTTCGAACCTCATGTCCAGTTGCGGTTTTTGCAATCGAAGTAACAGGTGTGTGGCCGATGACAGTCACGCCGGCTTTGCGCGCAACCCCCAGTAGACCGGTATGCAAGAGTGCCGGGTGCAGGCCGCCATGGCTCGGAAAGATCATGCCACCGTGATAGGCATCGGTGGTGATTTCGCGATGCTGCTCGGCGCGGGGAACGATTTCGACGTCGAGGCCGACCTCGGAGCGCAGGATGTCGACTTCGCGGCCCATGGCGTCATAGTCTGCCGCCAGCCAAGCGCCGCGAAACCTGCCGGTGCGTTGGAGCTGCGCGTCGATCTTCTCGGCCGCCACAAATTTTATCAAGTATTCGAGCGAGGCCATGCCTTCTCGCAACAGGGCCACTGCTTTGGCTTGTCCATACCGCTCTTTTAGCGCCGCATATGACAATCGGTGCCCGTGGCCGATCATGCCGCCCGATCGGCTGGAGCCGCCGAAGCCAGGCGTTTCTGCATCGAGTACGACCACCGAACGCCCGGCTCGCGTGAGGGTAAGAGCCGCGGTTAATCCAGCATACCCGGCCCCGATAATCGCGACGTCTATCTTTTTGGGCAGTGGATGCGGCTCACGGAGTGGCGCTTCCCGGGGTGCGGCTTGCCACCAATAGGGCTCGTTCTTGGGTGCGGAACTCGCGGTGGCGTCTGTTGGTGCCATGTGGTGTTCGCCAACGTGCTTTAGAGTTTCGTCGCGTGCGTCATGACCGGTGGTCTTCGCATCAAATCGTCAATGCGGGATCGCTCTTTCTGAAAGTCGGCAAGCTGTTTGCCGGACAATCGTCGTTCGCGTGGCACTTGGATCGCCATCGGGTCGACCGGTCGATTATTGACCAGCACCTCGTAATGAAGATGGGGGCCGGTAACAAGGCCGGTCGCTCCTATAAAACCAATGACTTGGCCCTGCCGGACCTTGGTGCCTTCCCCCATTCCCGGCGCGAATTTGGACATATGAGCGTACGAAGTACTGTAGCCGTTGGCGTGCCGAACTCGAATATAATTGCCGTATTCGCCTTTATACTTAGCTTCTTCTATCACGCCGGTGCCAGCCGCCATGATCGGCGTGCCAATCGGCCCGGCCCAGTCGACGCCGGCATGCATCCGAAGAAAGTTTAACACCGGATGCCGCCGCATGCCGAAGCCTGATACGAAGTTGGCGCCTTCGCTGCGAACCGGGCGACGCATCAAAAATTTGCGGCTGTTGTTGCCAAATTCGTCGTAGTAATCGACAGATCCGTCGGGCGTACGAAAGCGCCAGAATTTCTGGTTTTCGCCACCCGTTACGATCGACGTGAACAGCAGCTCGCCAGGTGTAGTATCGGCGCCGGCTTCTTCTTTGACATCGAAAAAATAGTCGACTTGATCACCATGCCTGATCCGGCGGCGGAAATCGATTTCATATGCGTGAATTCGCAGTATCTGCGAAATAGTTTCAGGCTGCACACCCTGTACCAGTGCGGAGTAATACAAGCTCGCGTACAAACTGGACCCTTGTGCGTTGCCACCGTCGGTATTGAGCACCGAGCGATTGATCTGACTGTCAAATGGGGTGGTGCGCGATTCGAACTCGCCGGCTGCGTTCCGGTTGACCGAGATTTTGTGCTGATGCCCGTCGGCGTAGACTGAGAAACGTGCGGGTTCCAAGCGGTCCGGTCGGGTGAGCGATGGCACGAGCGTCACGTGAACTTCGTACCCCGGTTGCATGGCCTTATCAGGGAAAACTGGTAGTGCCGCGGCAATCATGGCGTCCGTTTGTGCCTTGTCCGCGTTTGCGCGCCGCAACACACTGACCAAGGTATCGCCACGCCCTGCGCGCAGCACGCGCTGCTCACTTCGCTCCAAATCCTCGATCGCATCGTCGGCTTCGGCGGCTATTTTCGTTAGAATCGTCGTATTTGCCGGCGCTGTCTCGGGAGTGAGCCGTTTCGGTGCGATCAGCTGCTGGTCTCGCGGGCCGAGCTGATCGGCGCCGTCGGCTTGAAACCCGGGGCGGATGGCGAACGCTTCCGCTTCCCGTGCTTGAGCAACGATATCGGCCACTTCCTGTTGGTCGAGCTCTTGCCCGTCCTCGGCGGGCAATATGCCCAGCACCAGGTCTACGACGCGAATGGCGACATCGGTTCGTCCCTCCGATCCTTCACCTTCCTGGGGCGCAGTTTCAGCGCCTGCTTGCGTTGCGTAGAGTTTGAAGGGATTGAATGCAGGAACCAGCTCCGCATCTCGCGCCGGAATCGCGGCCAATCGAGCTATAACGCGCATGTAAGGCTTAATCTGAAGGAACGGCCGACCGTCTTTGCGAACCTGCACGTTTTCGCGAATAATATGTTTGGCGGATTGAGCGTCTCCGATCGGCTGCAACCGATCTGACTTCGGAACGGCCCAATTGAGCCCCTCCGTCGTGGTCGCCCGAGAAAACGAAGAAAGCGGGGCAGGATCGCGAATGCCTTTGAGCTTCATGACACCGCTGCCACCGGTCTCACGGCCATCGAGCGACCCGAAGATCGCTACGCCGATGGCGACGGCACCGACACCGGCTGCCAGAAATGTGCTAAGAAGCCATCGAAACCTGCCCCCGCCGTTACCGGCGGCGTGATCTGCATCATAGACGTCTGAGTGTGTGCGGCTAGCCCGGCCACGATACACGTGCGAGAGCCCTGCGGCTTTCGAACTGCCACGCAAAGGCGTTCTCGCGGTATTAGAGCGCCCCACTGGCGCGTGTCGGCGTCGATCAATCACGTCGCAGTCGCCTTTTGCCGGCACATCGCTTGACCAGAAACAGTGGGCCTATTGGTGTGCTCCATGATCATGACTATGGCCAGACTGCGCCATGCCCTGTCAACGCAAGAGCCGAGATTTGCAACTAGATCTGGACGGTGGCGTAACTGCGGCAACCCGGCGGGGCGCGTCCTGCGTGTTCGGTGCCGGTCGCATCACATATAGGGAGCGCAATAGATCGGGCTGTGACGGCCCCCGCATAAGGGGGTGTTGATAGCTATGCACCGCCAAAAGCTTCTACCAGCTGGCATCCCACCATTTGGCGGTCAAAGACTAGCATCTGACCCAAATTGGAACCTGAATCCGCCCTCGCCGGCGTTCGGATCGGGGTAGCTCACCACCTTGCCAACAACAGCGCCAAAAAAATCATTATATGATTCATCTGGTTAGGCAGATTCCAAGAGCGTTCGCGAACTTTTTTTAAGAATGATGTTGACACCAGCACGGGTTTTCTATTTATTCCGACTTGTCCGGGGCGCACATTGCTCCGGCGCCCTTGACGGGCTCCTACTTCTGATCCAACCCGAAGGCTACGCCGGGAATTTCCGGCGAAGTCTTGTTGTTTCAGTCTCTACCCTTTTAAAATAGGGTAGTGAAGGCGAAGTCGATGGGCTGCTCTTTGACAATTGAATATGAAGAAAAGGAAACGCAGACGGCGGGGTCCTTGCGGATAACATGTCTTGGAAACAAGGCAGGGTTATCAACGAGACTCTGGTAGATCTGCGTTTCAGAAACGCCATCACTTGATGAGCGATTACTTCGGGCAACTGAATTAATCGCATGTCAAATGTGAAGGTGCCCGTTACGCAGTTATCCTTAGAGTGACTTCC
>JANLXZ010000138.1:0-7923 GCA_031365375.1 Hyphomicrobiaceae bacterium
ACAGCATGAGCCGTGGCGTCGTTGGCACCGTGCAAGGCGTCGGCGGCAGCCTGAGCAATGTCGTGGCCGGCACGATCGTCAACTGGGCCGGTTACGGCGTGGCATTCGCCGTGCTCGCAGCGGTCGCCGTCGCGGCGCTAGCCCTCGTCGCCCTCCTGCCTGATCCCGAAGGGGGCGGAACCGGCCGGCTTGCTGTCGGTTCCGATCCAGACGGGTTGGGCTGACACCCTCAACGCGGGGCGTTCTACGCGCGCAAAATGGTATGCGGGACGCACGCATAAGGTGATCGCTCTGCTCACTGCGTCGAGATTACTTCTGACCCATAATCGTTTCCGCTTCGAGCTGGACGTTTCTGATCTGATCAGACCGCGCTTGCGTCGCACGCGCGGCGTGCACTAGCTCGTCGGCGACGGCCGGGTCACCGCTGCGTTGCGCATGTGAAGCCATGTGCTGCATCAACATGGCGGATTCTTGTAACGTCCGGATCGAGTTCCACACCGCGTCCTCAGAGTATTCGCGCAGCGCTGCCAACAGGCTATCGGCTGTAAAGGCGTGACCAGTGTGGCAACGATAGCGCAACGGCATCTTGTCGTGCAGCTCAAGCAAGGTGCCATGACATTCCGGGCAAGTGAAAAGGCTCGGATCGCCGAGCGAGATAACTCCGGCGCGCAGGGATTTATCCTCGGCGGCGATGCCCGTTTCAATCTCCAGGGCCTTGCGCATGGTGCGCTCCACTTTGTGAACTGGCCGGCCTTTCATTTCCATTACGACGCGCGTCAGCATCGGCGCGATCTCGGCAAGCGGCAGACAATAATCGACATCGACAACCTGCATCGCACTCGCCGGCATTGAGGGCGCTTCCGCCTCTTTCGGATCCTGTACGATGGCGATGCCGCCACAAAATTTAACCGCGCGCAATCCACTCGCACCGTCGTTGAGACCGCCGGTCAAGATAACGCCGACGACGCGCGTTCCGAAGGTGAGGGCGGCCGACCGAAACAGGGGGTCGATGGCGGGGCGCGCGTGATTTTCCTTCGGCCCACGGCTGAGCATCAGGCGCCCCGGCGCCTCGATGAGCATATGACGATCGGGCGGCGCAATATAGATGTGCCCCGCCTCGATTTTGTCGCCGTTTCGCGCGTACCGGACAGGCAGCGGCCCCGCTACCTGTAGAATTTCAGGCAGAAGCCTCGGACTCGAGGGGGAAACGTGGAGCGTGATGAGCACCGCGCCGGCAAAGTCGGTAGCGAGGCCCGAGGCCAAGAGTCTCAGCGCCTGCACACCGCCGGCTGAAGCCCCGATCACGACAATAGCAGTTTCGGCCATCACGAACCTCTCAGCCGCTCACGAACTGGAAACGCGCGAACGTCCCATCGTGTTACCACGTTCCAGTTCTCCGACCTCGCTGAGCTGGCTATCGATCGTATAGATTAAGCCATCCGCGGCATAATCGAAGCGCACGTTGGTGCCGCTGATTGCGCCCTTGAGCAGCTGCGTGCCGAAGCTCGCTGGCTTGGGTGCATTCACTTGCGGGCCACCGTGTTCCTGCCAGCGGAATACAAGCCTGGCCGCATTGTTACCTTTGCCTTCGATCGACCAGCGAATGGTAATCGAGCCACTAGGCGTAGAGAGTGCTCCGTATTTGTGCGCGTTGGTGCAAAGTTCATGGACGACAAGTGAGTAGCCCTGCGTCCCGTACGCGTTCAGTGTGACGCGATCACCTTCAATCGAGTAGCGATTGGCGAATGGCTTCAAGGTGAGCTCGACGACATCATTTAAAGACGCGCCATGCCAATCGGTCTGCGACAACAACTCATTTGCTTGCCCGAGCGCATACAGCCGAGCGACAAACGCCTTACGCGCTTCCTCGATCGGCTTTCCGTCCACCAAAGTTCGATTGGCAACGGACTGGATCACCGCGAGTAGATTCTTGCTGCGATGCTGCAACTCGTTTGAGATCAGGGCGAGGCGCCGTTCGGCCTGTTTGCGCTCAGAAATATCCCGGAAATAGCAGACGACACCGTAACCGCCCTCTGGCAGCCCGATGCGATTGATTTGCCACTCGTAACACTCGACTACCCCTCGGTCACGACGTTCCTCGATGCGCTCCGGAGTGACATACGGCTCACCCGTATTGAGCGTATCGCGGAAACGTTGGACGATCTCATCCGCGTACGTTTGATGCCATAGGACATGGATGTGCTCGACAAAATCAACACCGACCAGCTCTGCAATATCGCCGAACACCGGGCGCGCAATTAGGTTCACTTGCCGGATGCGAAGGTTCGAATCGACCAGATACATCCCTACCGGAGAGGCATCAAACAGAGCCTGAAACCGCGCGTTGCTGTAGAGCACCGCCTCTTCGGCCTGCTTACGCTCGGTGATTTCGACGAAGGTGATGACGACGCCGTCGATCGTGTTCTGTGTCGTGCGATAGGGGCGGATGCGCATGACGAACGACTTGGTGCCATCCTTCAGAGTCACGTCGTGTTCGACGATCTCGCCATCGCGTTGCACCTTTTCCACGTCGGCCTGGACCGTGGTGTAGCTCAGCTCGGTGACGAACTGCGTGATCGGACGGCCGCGGTCGGAATCGCGGACCGGAAATAGTTTCGTCATAGCAGGTGTGAAGTGCTTGATGCGCAATTGATCATCGAGGAAGACAGTAGCAATCTGGGTGCTCTCCAGCAGGTTCTGCATGTCGCTGTTGAGGCGCGTCAGTTGCTCATTCTTGTTGCCGAGCTCGCTGTTGATCGTCTGCAGCTCCTCGTTGACCGACTGCATCTCCTCCTTCGCCGTCTCGAGCTCCTCGTTCGAGGACTGCAGCTCTTCGTTGACGGCCTGAAACTCCTCGGTCGTCGACTTCATATCTTCGATGCGCATCTCCAGCTCATCGCTGGCGGCCTGCAGTTGCGCTTTGGTGCCGTGCAGTTCGCGTTCCAGGACCTGCACGGTGGCCTCGTTACGTTCCGCCGGCGCCACCGCATCTTCATTCTCCGCGGCCAGCGGGGATGTGTCACGAAACGCGACCACGCAGCTTCCGCCAGTCTTGGCGTCGTTCTCGCCGCCGATCGGCTCGACGATGAGCGTCAACGCGCGAGCGCGGCCATCGATGCGGATGGTCAGGTTCTCATTGATCACCCGCTGTCCGTCGGCCAGCGCTTGGCTGACGGCCGCCCTGACCGCGGATCGCAACGATTTGCGCAAGACGCTGAACAGGTTCAGATTTGCCGCGCCGTGTGAGGGCTCGAGGTAATGGCCGGTCTCGGCGCCAGAAAAGCGGGTGATCTCATGGTTGCCGTCGATGACGAAGTAAGCTGGTGCATAGAGTTGCATCAGACGGCCGACGGCCTTTTCGATCCTATCGTCAGCGGAACGGCGCCGCGGCGGCAAAGACGGCGGCGCCGCGGCGGCTGGAATGCCCCTGGGCTGCAGCGTAGGCAATACCGCGCCAGCGTCGCGGCGTTGCAAGATGCGATGTTTTTTGTCGAGAGCGGTGAACAGCCTCGCGTTGCGGGTCACACTTTCGGCTGTTCCAACAAACTGCCGCCGGGCAACAGGGCGTAATGGAACGTGCGCATCAGCCGATCTTGCAGTTCCTCGTCAAAGTAGATCATGACATTGCGGCAGGAGATCAGATCGAGTCTCGAAAACGGCGGGTCTTTGACCAGGCTTTGGGTCGAGAACACGCACATATCGCGGATCTCCGGCACCGGGCAATAATCGTCGCCGACCTTGGTGAACCACTGCTCGAAGCGCTCGGGCGACAGGCCCGAGGCGGCATTTCGATAGCGACCGCTGCGGGCGATCGCAACGGCACTGGCATCGATGTCGGTGCCGAAGATGGTCACAGCGTTAGTGCGACTGCGGGCTTGCAGGACCTCTCTAAGCAGGATGGCAAGGGAATAGACCTCCTCACCGGTCGAGCAGCCCGGCACCCAGACGCGAATGGGTTCATCATCCACCTTGGCGTCGAGCATTGGCGTGACCGCCAGGGCCTTCAGGGCGTCGAAAGCCTCCGGATCGCGGAAGAACTGGGTCACGCCGATGAGGAACTCACGAAACAGCGCCTCGACCTCACTGTGGTCTGTTCGCAACCGTTCGACGTAATCCGTAGCACTATTCATATTCAACACTTGCATGCGGCGCTGCAGCCGCCGGGTCAGGGTTGCTTCCTTGTAACCGCTGAAGTCGTGCTCGCTGCGGGTGTGCAGGACCGATGTAATGGCCGCTAAGTGCTGCTGTATGTCCTGACGGTCGCCGTTGCCGTCCTTCTGTTGCGCAACCTCGATCAGATGTTTTTGATAAGTGATGAGCCGGGCCGGCATGCCCTCGACCTGCATAACGTCATCGACCATGCCGGAGGCAACGGCACTGTGCGGCATGCCGCTCAGGGCGTGGTGGTCGAACTCGGCCTGAGCCATCGTAAATCCGCCTTGCTCCTTGATCGACCTGATGCCGATCGTGCCATCGCTACCGACACCCGCCAGCACGATGCCGACGGCGCGCTCGCCGCAATCTGCTGCCAGCGATGTCAGGAAGGAATCGATCGGCCGGCGATGCTCCCGCACCGGCGCTGGCGTCTCGAGACGGAGGACGGCATCCTTAATGGTCAGCGTCGCATCCGGCGGGATAACGAAAACACAGTTCGCTTTGACCGCAAGCCCGTCCCTGGCGGCCATTACGGGAAGCGGGCTTTGCGATCCGAGCAGCTCGACCAGCAGGCTCTTGTGATGTGGAGCGAGGTGCTGGACCAAGACGTATGCCATACCGGAGTCGGCGGGAACGTTAGACAAAAAGCTCTTGAAGGCGACGAGACCGCCAGCGGAGGCACCGATGCCGACAATCAGAGTTGGCGGCTGGATAGCCATATAGATCCTTTTAAGAGCCCAGTCTGCGTTCAACACAGACCAGTAGTAAATCGTGGAATGAACCTACACCATTCAATTTTTTGCAGCATCTTCAGTTCCAGGAGTGTTCCGGTTCACGCGATTTTGATCCCCACGGTTAACGAGAAAGTGTTCTAGGCAGAGCAAGACCGAACCGACCGTGATGGCTTGGCCCCGCGGCGGAGGGCTACGTGCTCGTGGCTTGCATCTTTTTCATGATCTGCATGATCCTGTCGGCGATGTCGAGGTCGATCGAGCGCGAACTCGATACAACGCTTCGGCGGTGAAAAGCGATAATCTTTGGACTTAGCGATGAGGTGTATGCACCTCTACCTAATGAACAAGTACCTTTGGAGCTGAGACGACACCGCAAACGCACCATTCCTCAAAAGATGCAATGACCTGGGCTGAGCCGCGCTGATTGGGGACTACGAGTGGTGCTTGGTCAGCCAAGCCTCTGCTTCCTCGAGCGAGAAGGAGAATGGGTCGTTGGGGATGCCCGAAGCAACCCGCGATCCCTCCGCCACTTTTACGATCGAAAAACGACCATGGTGTGCGCCCTTGCCGACTTTTTCCAGGCGATAGCCTTTGCCTTCAGCTATCCGATTAACTCGTTTCTCTTGCGAATTTGTCATGAGCTCGCTCCCGATCAACTGAGTCAAGTCTACACTGAAAGATCTCATCGCCATATCTTGACTATCCACGCCAAGGGCACAAAAACTCTACCGATAGGGAGATATCTCGAGCCGATGACCGCACATACCGGCATACGTACGCTGGACGTCAGCGCAAAACGATGCGAATCATGAAAGCTACCGGAGGCCGCGTTGTTCTCGACATCGACTATCGACCAAACCCTTGGGGGCTCGTCGGCACCGAGGAAGAGGTACTGATCGCTTCCGGTGAGGCGACGTTGTCGGCTGCCTTGCGAGCCTTCCGGGCCCAATTGCACGAATGGCCCGTCACCCACTGCATGAAATGCCTTTGCTTCTACCATCCCGTCGGCCGAACTTTATTTGCCAGCGCCGCCGACGATTGGTTCGCTGGTCGGATCTCTGACGCCGATGCTGTCAGTGACATGGCCGGGCGCTTCCAAAGTCTGATCTCGGCTTGCTGCTCGGTCCGCGGGCACAATGAATTCTAGAGTTGGAGATGGTTGATGTCCGACAGCGTGAGACTCACGACCTCGCAGGCGCTAGTCCGGTTTCTTGGACAACAGAAGGTCGATATCGACGGCGAGAGACTTCCACTGTTCGCGGGAGTTTGGGCCATCTTCGGCCACGGCAATGTAGCTGGCCTCGGCGAAGCTTTGTGGCATGCGCGGGATGGACTACCGACCTTTCGAGCTCACAACGAGCAAGCGATGGCTCATGCCGCAATCGCCTATGCAAAGGCGAGTTTCCGCCGGCGCATGATGGCGGTGACAACCTCCATTGGCCCGGGTGCCACCAATCTCGTCACTGCTGCCGCGCTGGCGCATGTGAACCGACTGCCGGTCCTGCTTCTACCCGGCGATGTCTTTGCCAATCGGCTGCCCGATCCGGTGCTGCAGCAGGTCGAAGACTTCGGGGACGGTACCGTGTCCGCAAACGATTGCTTCCGGCCGGTGTCGCGCTACTTCGATAGGATCACCCGCCCCGAGCAAATCATTCCCGCTCTTGCACGCGCCATGGCGGTCTTGACCGATCCCGCCGATTGTGGCCCGGTCACTCTTGCATTGTGCCAGGATGTCCAGGCTGAAGCCTTCGACTTCCCATCACGTTTTTTCAATGAGCGGGTATGGTCAGTACGGCGTCCGCGCGCAGACGTCGGTGAGCTTTCGCTCGCGGCGAATGCGCTAAAGGCTGGCAAAAAGCCGATCATCGTCGCTGGTGGCGGGGTTCTCTATTCGGGAGCGAGCGAAATGCTTGCGGCGTTTGCCGAACGCCATGGCATCCCGGTGTGCGAGACGCAGGGCGGAAAATCGTCGCTGCCGGATAATCATGCCCTCAACATGGGCGCGATCGGCGTGACTGGAACCGCGGCTGCCAATACGCTTGCAGAAGAAGCCGATGTCGTGCTGGCGATAGGAACCCGCCTGCAGGACTTCACAACGGGCTCGTGGGGCCTGTTCAAGAACCCAGACAAGTCGATCATCGGGCTGAATGTGCAAGCCTTTGATGCCAGCAAGCATCGGGCAATCTCGCTTGTCGCCGACGCGCGAGAGGGGCTACGTGAACTCGGCGACGCTGTCGGCACCTTCACTTCCCCTGCCGCCTGGCGTGAAAAAGCGATTTCGGGCAAGAGCGCTTGGCGCCACCTTGCCGATCTCGCGACGGCCGCCACCAACGCGACACTGCCGTCCGACGCACAAGTACTCGGTGCGGTCCAGCGTGTTTGCGGTTCGACCGCGACGGTCCTGCATGCAGCAGGTGGACTGCCGGGTGAACTTCACAAGCTGTGGCGGGCAGGTGCACCGGGATCCTATCACGCCGAGTATGGCTACTCGACCATGGGCTATGAGATTGCTGGTGGTCTCGGTGTCAAGATGGCGAAACCGGAACAAGACGTTGTCGTCATGCTTGGCGACGGCTCTTATCTGATGTTGAACTCCGAGATCCCGACGTCAATCATGCTGGGCGCCAAGCTGACCATTGTGCTGCTCGATAACCGAGGATTTGGCTGCATCAACCGCCTTCAGATGGCGACCGGCGGCGCGAACTTCAACAATCTTCTCAAGGATTCCAAGCACGACGAAATGCCGTCCATCGATTTCCGCGCCCACGCGCAAAGCCTCGGCGCCATCGCGGAAAAGGTTGCGTCGATTGGCGATCTCGAAGCGGCGCTTCGACGTGCCAAGACCAATGATCGAACCACCGTGATAGTCATCGACACCGATGCCCTTATCTCGACTGCCGCCGGTGGTCATTGGTGGAATGTGGCGGTTCCGGAAGTCAGTGAACGCCCGCAGGTTCAGGCAGCCCGCAAAGACTACGAAGATGCCCTGCGCCGACAGAAAATGGGATCTTGAGGATAGATGAAACCAATCCGA
>JANLXZ010000163.1:0-3453 GCA_031365375.1 Hyphomicrobiaceae bacterium
TGCTCGATCAGATGTTCGCGCCCATCGGTTTTTTCACGCGAACCATCTATGCGGCCGGATACGTGTTCCTATCGGTGATCTCGATCGGCTTCGGTTTCGGCTTCTATTGGAAAGTGCTCGAAAGCCGGTCGGAAGCTTCCCGCTCGGCTGAAAGCGCTGTGACGCAAGTGCAGGGCGCGCTCAAATCGGCAGCGACCCGCCTTGAACAGCTCAACGGCACGCTCGTCAGCCTGACCGCGATCTCGACACAGAAAGCAGAACAGGAGCGTGCCAACGGAACGTCATGCCCGAATTCGAAACCGGGCGAAGGTCCGCGCCGTAAAATGCGCGAAGACGATGCCGCGCGGTTTTCGTTTGCGTCGGACTTCGTGAAGGGTCGTGTATCGGCTGTGAAGTCTGAGATGTCGGCGCTCGACGTCGATCTCGCCAAAATCGTCAAAGACGACAAGTCGACGATCGACGCGAAAAGCGGCACCCGCAACGATTTCATGCGAGCGTTGGGGCGCAAACTCGACATGACGGTGACCGGGTTCAACGCATTTCGCACCGACCCCCAGTTGAAGCAGATCCGCTCCGATTTGGCTGAACGGTCCGACAAAACGACGATTGCAGATGGCCGGGGCGGGAGCATCTCGTGTCCCGATCCGCAGTTGCAGGGTGCGCTGAAGGGCGTCGTGCGCGCAATCGATCAACTTCCCGAATTGCAAAAACCAACCATCGCCGCCGTTGAAGGGTCGGAAGCGACGATCGAAGCCTTCCGCCGGCTGACGACGAGTTTCTTCGGCCTACTCACATTCAAAATGCCGCCATCGGCCGACGAGCTGCGCGCGCTGCAGCAGAAGGCTGTGCAATCGGTCGAGACACCTACGGCTGCAGTGATGAAATCCTACAACGGTGAGCAGGCCGGTTTGTCGAAGCGTGATTATGTGCCACTCGCAATCGCGATCTTCGTCGACATCTGTCTGTTGCTGGTATCGATGGGCCGGCCAATGAATCGGCTGCAGGGATTAGTGCCGAAAATGCACGCGGCCGAGCAGGGCCCGGTTTATCAGATCCTGTCGCGTTTCACCGACATTCATGCCGATGCCGACATGCGCCAGAAGTTTGAAATTTTTCGCCACGTCGTGTTTGACTACGGCGGCGATTATTACGTAGCCGTGCCCCTCGATGCACCATGGAATCGTAATCCGAGCGAGCAACAAGACTTGTTGGCCGAAGCGCATTTGCTTTCTAATCTGTTTTCCAGTTTCGAGAAGGAAAAGATCTTCAAGCGCGTTTACTCGCCCTTCCTGAAGACTGCGCGCATTCAGAAAAAGCTCGCCCGCCAAGGATCGAAATTCGCCGACTGCAAGGCGTTTCGTATTTATCGATTTGCCGACGGCGCGTGGTCCGAAATTATTCTCGGCGCGGTGATGGGCGCGGCCAAGCGCGTCGAGGCGGAGAAAAAGCGTCGCTGCAATCTCGATGGTGCGACCAGCCGCACAGAGCCGCAGTTCGCTCCACCTGGTCCCGTTGCCGCAGCGTTCCAGGATCTTGGTCGCGAAATGGGCGTGTCGCCGCTGCCGCCACAACACACGTCAGCAGCAGCGCCGATCGCTCAGCCCTTTCGGCAGCAAGGGGCGCGACCGATGTCCGCTCCGTTCGTGCCGGCGCCAAAACCGATGCAGCGCGAACCGATGCCCTCGCCCGTTCCGGCAAACGACACAGTCGCCGCGTTTGGCCCCTATGCTCAGTTTCAGGCGGCGCAAGCATATCCTCAACCACACTTGGACGCCGAAGTTGCACAGTGGTCGACCGAGGTCGCGCGGCGCGAAGCTGAAGTACATGTCCTCGTGCCGGAACTTCATATGGCGCAGAACGTCATTGCGATGCCGGTGAACCGTAGCCAGTCGCCTAGTCAAGCCGGCGTCGATGTCGAAATGACGCGAGAAACAATCCGCTACACGATGCCGGCGAGCGAAGCCGTTCTGCCGGCAGCCTTGGCTGGTTTCACGTCGATCGCCCAACAGAAGACATCCGTCAAGACCAGCGCGGACATGGAAATTTTATCGACAGCCGGTGATCAACACGAGCCAGCTGAAAGGTCAGTCGGTCGTGAGCCGATCGAATAGCGGGATGAAAATAATTTTGGCGAATAGCACTCCATGCACCGAATGCGAACGGTGCTCAATTCAAAATTAACTGGAACGCCTCAAAGTCAGTTATGCGCACTATCGACCAGTTCGCAAATCGACAGTTAAGCGTCCCGTACTGAAGTTCAAGCACTGGTCCCGGCAGCAGTTCTGTTGCCAACCGGTCCCTGCCCCTTCGAGGACCATAAAATATGACGCCGAATGTTAAGCCCAGAATGGATGTCGTTAAACGAGAGGACAAGGAAACCAAGCTCAAGGCTTTCATTTTGAATCATTTTACATCGCCGAGTGCGATGCGCGGTGAACAACCATGGTGTGTCATCGCCAGGTCGATGGAGAGCCCGGTCATACTTGCCTTGTCGGCGCTCTCAGCCGACATCAAAACCGCTGGTATCACGGTTGAACTGCTGTTCACGCAAGCAGCCCCTAGTGTCGCCGATAGCGCAATCGATCCGTTGATCGGCCTTGCACGCGAAGTCAGATACACGAAGGACGTTCGACTTCTCGATGCGCATGAGCAACTCAGGCTCGACAGCACGACGTGCTGGATCGGCGACTGCATGCGTCGGGAACCAGCCAAGCGTGATGCCTACGAATGCTATGCGTCTGGCTGCACCGACACTGCCAACTGGAGTGCGAAAGCATTCGAGCGGCTGTGGGCGTTTGGTCAGCCGATCTTGATGACGCGTTCGGCTCCAGCTCTCGAAGAACGGGCAACGGCCGCGGCCGACGAATTCCCACTGCCGGCGCCGGAGATCCCATCGACCGTGGTCGCCTCGACGCGGCATTAAGTTACGCTCGTTTACATCCTCTCCTGTTCAATTCGAAACCGGTGCCGAGCGCACCGGTTTTTTTTTGCTCGTTAGTGGTCGGTTCCGACACCGCTTCGCGGAGCGCCGGAAGCGACGAGAGGCGACGGAAACTCTAGGAAAGTGGCAGCAATTTAGGGGATTGCGCCGGAAACTCGGACAAGACTTATCCCCACGCCCCTATTCAGACGTATCATCCTGGATGATGGTGAGATGCCGGGGCCTTAATTCGTGTGTGAACCCCGGTTTGGCTCATGTCCCAGGGGTTTCCCATGCTCGTCATGCCGCGCCTTGCCTTGCTTTCGGCTCTGCTGGCCCTGCCAACAGCCGCTATCGCTCAGTCAGCTTCGCCTCCATCCGCAGCGCAGCCTGCAGGGTTTTCGCACGCAGGTGTGGCGCGCGATGCGATGCGGTACGAGGCCTGGCTCAAAGCCAACATAAAACCAGCAGCTCGAAAGGCACGCGAAACGCGGATCGCGGCCGAAAAAGTTTTGGCGGCCGGAGCGGACGCA
>JANLXZ010000199.1:0-6575 GCA_031365375.1 Hyphomicrobiaceae bacterium
GGACAGCACCAATGCCACCAAGCCAATTGCGAATGCAGTGATCGAGTACTGAATCGCAATGACTTTCGCATCTTGAGAAAAGACGTACGTGGTCCACCAGCTTCTGGGATGGTAAAGCTCGACATCTCCGACTTCGGCCGGTGGGGCAATTAAGCTTGGATTGGTCGTGTGATTGGACATCACCGTCCTCTTTGCCGTACAATGGTTTTATCGCCGCCAAATTACTTCGCGCGGGCCAGCACCTGCGCAAAGGTCCGTTGCTTGCCTAGCCACGCCCGGTAATCACCATCCTCCTCGACCACGACAATGCCACGCATGCGGGAATGCGCGACGCCACATAGCTCGGCGCAGAGGACTTCGAATTTTCCGGTTCTGGTTGGCGTGAACCAATAGTAGGTAACAAGGCCAGGAACCATGTCCATTTTCGCCCGAAACTGCGGGACATAAAAATCGTGCAGGACGTCGATCGAGCGGAGCAGCAGTTTGACCGGCTTACCGATCGGAAGATGCAGATCGTCGTTTTCGATCACGACATCATCCAGACCGTTGGGATCGCTCTTGCTCAGTCCAAGCGGGTTGCGCGAATCGACGAGACTGGTATCGGCTTTGCCTAGGCGGCCATCCGAGCCCGGGAGCCTGAAACTCCATTGCCACTGTTGACCCACAACCTCGACTTCCGTCGCATCTGCGGGTGGCGTAATGAATTGGTTCCAAACGATTAGACCGGGCGCCAACATAGCTGCAACGCCAACCGCAGTCGCGATGGTCAGCTGCCACTCGAGCCTTTTGTTCTCGGGCTCATACTCAGCCCGTCTCCCATCGACGTGACGAAACCGGAATACGCAGTAGGCCATGAACAAAACGATGGCTGCGAAGACGAGGCCGGTAATCCAAAATGTGATGACGATGGTGTCGTCGACGTAGTGCCAATTCGACGCGATCGGTGTCCACCACCACGGGCTCAAAAGGTGAAACACGACGGAGCCGACCGCAATCAAGACAAGTATGATGGCGACTGCCATAATCGGGGTCCTCCCGTCGTGATTAGGATGGCTTGTCCTTGTCACTGGATGGAACAAATAAAGAGATTGGAAAATCAGCAGCGTAACGTTTGCGCTTCTGTCGCGGATGATACTCGGGACGTGGACTCAAATCCGGCTCGACGGCCTTACGATACAAATGCCACGTCGAATGCCCGAGGACCGGCAATACGACCGCCAGCCCGACGAGCAACGGAAACGATCCGATCAATAGCCCGCCAGCAACAATGAAGAACCACGTCGCCATAACCACTGGATTCTTGACGACAACTTTTATGGAAGTCAGCACGGCCGCCCCAAATCCGACGTTACGGTCCAACAGGAGAGGAAACGAAATCACGCTCACCGAAGCGGCCACGAGAGCGAACACAAAACCAACTGCGTTGCCGATGATGATTAGTCGACTGCCTTCAGGCGTCGTCATAACTTGGCGGGCAAATGCGGTCAGCGAAGTCAGCGGCTGGTCGCCGAAGTTCGCAACATAGATCGCGTTTGCAACTGCAATCCAAGCGCCGAATATTATCAACAATACGCCTCCGAGCGCCAAGATCGGCAGCAACGATGGCGAGTGAATGATGTCGACGGCATGCGACCAGGCCGTGTCTAAGCCCAACTCCCGCCGGCGGCTGATCTCATAAAGGCCGATGGCCGCGAACGGGCCTAAAAGCGCGAATCCGGCGGCAAGTGGGTAAAGTAATGGGAGCAAATCGTAGATAAACGTGGCACGGAACAGCAGTAGGCCGACAACCGGATAAATCATGCCTAAGAAGACGACATGGGTCGGTATTGCCCAAAAGTCTTCCAAGCCTTTTCGTAGAGCATCACGAAGATCTTGAACGCGCAGCGATCGGACCACCGGCAAGTCGTCGGTGGGAAGTGCGGGAGGAATTATGTCCAACTGCGCCATCGCCAAATCTCCGTAACTGGAGTGGCTGGGGTCGCAACATCGCAAGATGCGAAATCATTCACTTAAAGAACTAGTCGAGTTCGCATGCGACCCGAGTTACGAAGATTTATACCTATTTCCGGTTTCTGTCATCTTTGAATTTATTCAACCAGAGATCAGAGTTTATTCGAGCAGGACCGGGCGGAGTTGAACTTGAACCGTCACAGTTCCTTTGGACATCGTCGCACTACGCCTGGATGCATTAGGCTCTCGTTATCACTGCTTCAGGTCGGGTTTTGGTGCGGCTGTGGGTTGGCAAGCGGTTCACCGGTTTCTCCTCCACCTTGGCGGCTGCTGCTGATCCCAGTGCGTACGATTGAAACGGAGCAGAGGGCCTGGGCCGACACTTGCGCTGAGACACGGTTCTTGCCGCTGCCGCCCAGGGTGCGTGCCCCGATGATGAGGTGATCGACTTTATTTGATCGGGCAAAGTCGATGATGGCGGCCGGGATGCTGCGGGCTTCGACGAGATGGTAAGTGATCTTGTCGCGCGGCAGCTGTAGCGCTTCCGCCCACCGGCGCAATTCGGCAATCCTTTGCACATGGACATTATCACCAGCCGCATCCACGTTCTCGTCGATCACTATGAGCGATGTCGGCATCACATTGAGGCACGCGAGCCGGGCTCCTGGAATGTTGGCAAGCACCGATACCGCGGTATCGAGTAGCGCATGCCGCAACTCCTCTTGGCCAGGTGCGAGGTCGACCGCCACCAGGATGATCGGCGCGCGCGGTGGCGGCTTGGTCGAGCTGTCATAGATTGCTCGCATGGTCTTGCGGACACCCATCCAGCGTTTGAATGTCGTCTTCAGGTTCGCCCGTTCAGTGCGGGTTGCGCGCTCGGTGAGGTCAACGAGATCGGGATGGCGCAGGTCAAAGGAAAGCTCTCCGGCTGAGCGATAGCGCCGGTCTGGCATTGGCTCCAGACACTTCAGAATGATCTCTTGCAGCGCCGGCGGCATTTCGGGGCGGATCACTCTCGGCGGAAGCGGATCACGCCAGACGCGCTGGCGAACCTGGGCGATCCGATCGGGCGCGCCGAATGGCAGCTCGCCTGTCGCGATCTGGTACATGATGGCTCCCAGCGCAAAAAGATCGCTGCGCGTGTCAGAGCGCACGCGCAGGAGCTGCTCGGGTGCCATGTATTCTGTCGTACCGGTCGGCCGATGGAACTGCTCCTCCAGTAAATCGGGAAAGTGCTCGTGGCGCGATAGACCGAAGTCGATCAGTACGGCTTCGCCCGACGCGCGAAACAGAACATTGGCCGGTTTCAGATCGAGATGCAGCACGTGCTGATGATGCAGATCGCTCAGCGCGTCGGCGATCGCAATTCCCAGCGAGGTGGCACTCTCGACGCCGAGGACCTGCCCGTGCATGCGCCCTTGCAGCGTCGGTCCGGGCAGATACTCCATGACGATAAATGGCTGCACCGCGAAATCGCCATTGGCGATCCAGCGCGGCACATGCGAGCCGGTCAGCTCCGCCATTATCATCTGCTCGACCTCGAAACCGACGAGTGCCGACAAGTCGCCTTCGTAGTCGAGAAACGGAACTTTCATGACGATGGGGAAATCGAAGTCGGCATGGCTGACGCGCCAGATCACCGCCATGGCGCCACGATGCAGCCGTTGCTCCAGCCGGAAGCCGTCGATCATCATTCCGGCGTTGAGCTGGGCTTTGGCCATGCGCTAGCTTCCTGTCACGATGCGTTTGGCAAGGACCATGGGGAGGCCAGAAGACGCGATCTTGCGTGCGGTCACGTCCACATCATATGGCACGCGCCGATAGGTGAGGCGGTTCGTTGTGGTGTCGAACAGGCCATAGCAGGCCGCCGGATTGTGATCGCGCGGTTGGCCGACCGCACCGAGCACGGCGATCCATCGCCGCTGGCTCAAGAGCGGCATCGGCCGGCTGTCAAACGGGATGTGGTGCAGGGGCAGCCTTGTTGCGCTCTCGTTGAAGAGTGCCGGAATGTGGGTGTGGCCGCAGAATATCAGTCGCTGTGCCGTTGCCCTGAAACTCTGAAACGCCTCGCGCGGCCCCATGACATAGATCCAATCCGGTGGCGCGGCGGCGCTGGCGTGCACGTAGAGCCGATCGTCCTCGTTCAGGTCGAGCGGCAGCATACGCAGGAAGTCGGTGTGCGACGCAGCCAACCGCGGCCTGGTCCAGTTGATGGCAGCTTGCGCCACGGCCGACAGTCTTTGAGCGGGATCGTAGACCGCCGCATCGTGATTGCCCTGGACGGCCAGCGCCCCGTTCTCCACCATGCGGGCTACCTGCTCGACCACCCAGACCGGATCGGGGCCGTAGCCGACAAGGTCGCCGAGGAAGACATGGCTTTCCGCCCCCTCTTGCTCGGCGTCCGCAAGACAGGCGGTGAGTGCCTCGCGATTGGCATGTACATCAGCAAAGAGGGCGATCATCATGGCGGACCATCCGCAATGGACCGCAGCGGATCAAGATTGGATTTCCGTGCCGCCGGCTTAACTGCCGGAATGCGGAAGGTGAATGTCGATCCCTTGCCGATTTCGCTGTCGACAGAAATGTCACCTCCGAAGCGCTGCAGGATTTCACGTGTGATCGGCAGTCCGAGGCCGGTGCCCTGCGGCTTATCGGTCAGCGCGTTGCCTGCTTGCTGAAACCGCTCGAATATCTTCGCATGGTCAGCCTGGGCTATGCCGATCCCGTTGTCCTGCACGTCGACACGGACGCATCCATTCTCCTCGATCGCGACAACGCGCACGACACCGCTAGCGGCGTCGCAGAACTTGATGGCGTTGGACACTAAATTGACCACGACTTGAATGAAGCGGTCGTGGTCGACCCGTATTGGCGGCAGACGGTCCGCGATCCTGACCTCCAGCTTGACGTTTGGATGTTTGGTGAATAGTCCGCCTGTCGCGGCCAGTCCCTGGTGCAGAACCGCCTGTGGTGCCAGCTCCTCGATGTGCCAATCGGCAGTCCCTGCCTGGATCTTCGCAAGATCGAGAACGTCGTTGATAAGCCGGCTCAACCGCTCGCTCTCTTGCACAATGATGGTCACGAATTCACGGTGCTGCTCGGCGTCAAGATCCGGATTATCACGCAGGATCTCACTAAAGGAGCGGATCGAGGTGAGCGGCGTCCTGATCTCGTGGCTGACTGTCGCCATGAAATCGTCCTTCAGCTTATCGAGCTCCTTCAAGCGCTCATTGGCAGCCCGGAGTTCGGCGGTGGCGGCCTCGAGTGCCTGCGACTTATCCTCCAGGCGTCGCGAGTAGACGACCAGTTGGGACGCCTCGTCCAAGATGCGGGTGACATCGTCGACGTCGTGCATTTCTTCACGAAGCACTGACGCCACCATGATGCGGGCCGATGCTGCGCCGATCACGCCGGCGAGCTGGCGCTCGACGAACGACACTAATGCCGAGTCGGCTTGGCCCTCACGGTCGAGGCCACGCTGGTCTTCCCGTTCGAAGCGTGCAAAGGCGGCATCCGCGTGCGGTTCGCCGACAAAACGCGCCAGTAACGACCGCAGATCACCAGCGCTCACGCGCCCGCGCCATTCGCGCCCGCCCCCTGCTGCCAACTTGAAAATATCGACGAACTGCACCGCTTGGCTGCGCTCGACCATCGACTGGGTGGTGAATAGCGAAACACAGGCCAGAAGGCCGATATTGATCACCATGGTCCAGATGGTCGTATGCGAGATGGGGTCGAGGCCTTCGAGACCGAACAGCGCATAGGGCTTGAGCAATGCGATGCCGAATGGCCCCGCCTCGACAAAACCTGGCGTGATCCAGCCGGAGAGTGCGAACGAGGGAAGTAGAAGTGTATAGACCCATATCCCAAAGCCGCCGATGAGTCCGGCGAGCGCCCCGGCCTTGGACGCCCCCTTCCAGTAGAGCCCAGCCAGTATCGCCGGCGCGAACTGCAATGCCGCGACGAACGATACTAATCCGATCGTCACCAGGGCGTAGGATTCGCCGATCGTGAATGCGTACACGTAGCCAAGCAGCAGCACCAGAATGATGGTACTGCGGCGGATAGCGAGCACGATGCCGGTCAGATCCCGGCGTTCGGAAAGGTGAAGCCGTCCGATCCGCAACAGCAGGGGCATGACGAGATCGTTCGATACCATGGTGGCGAGCGCAACGGTCTCGACAATGATCATACCGGTGGCCGCCGACAGCCCGCCGATAAATGCTACCTGTGCCAAGAGCGGTGCGCGCTCCTTCATGGCGATGGTGAGCACAAACGTATCGGCGTTGACGCCTCCGCTGGGAAATTCGAGGAGGCCGGCGAACGCGATCGGCAACACGAAGATGTTGATGAGAAACAGGTAGAGCGGAAACAGCCACATCGCCTGCCGCAGATGCCGCTCGTCGACGTTTTCCACGACCAGTACCTGGAACTGGCGTGGCAGCACGACAATGGCCGCCATCGCCAGCAGTGTGAGCGTCCACCAGCTAGTATGGGCCGCCACGCCATCGATCGTGAACAGCCGTGTCAGCGCGGCGCCCGTAGCTTCGGCGCGCGCAAAGATGTCGGCGAAGCCATTAAAGACCCCAAAGGTGACGAACAGGCCAACGGCGAGGAACGCGACG
>JANLXZ010000219.1:0-20126 GCA_031365375.1 Hyphomicrobiaceae bacterium
GCTGCTCGATCACCTCGCGGGTGATCGATCCCTTCTCCCGCACAACCAGGTCGCGACCATGGAACTCCGCGAGGCGCACCCGTTTGCGCAACGCCATCGGATCCTTTCGCGAGACTAGCAGCACCAGCCGATCCTGCCTAATCCGGGTTGCAGATAGCCGCGGATCGCTGGTAGCCCGGGCCATTACGCCGACATCGGCTTCCTCGTTTAGAACCTGCGCCGTGACTTCGGACGAGTTGCTGATACGCAGCGTGAACCGGAGGTCGCCCGACGCTTTCTTCATCATCCCCAGCACCGGTAGCACATGGATTGCGCTATCGGCGCTCACTCGCAAAGCCCCTGTCTTGCCCGATTTCGTGCCATCCAGCGTGCGCTCGACCTCCCTGATCGCGTCACTGAGACGGGTTGTCGATAGCAACAAAGCCTCGCCGGTTTCCGTGAGCCGCACCCGACGGCCGGTACGCTCGAACAGGCGCTTGCCGATGGTTTTTTCAAGCGCTCGAACTTGGCCGGAAAGCGTCGGCTGGCTGACACCGGACATGCGGGCTGCATGCGTGAAGCTCCCCGCCGCAGCGACCCGGTGAAATGCGAGGATCAGTGTGAGGTTCATGCCAGCAGCCGAGCGACGAAAGCAGGCACAACTTGGGTTGCGGGTCCGTGGATCGCCTCATCGAACAGGCGTGAACCCTGCGACGGCTCGAGGTTAAGCTCCACCGTGTGGGCACCTGCGTGTCGTGCCAGAGAAACAAAGCCTGCCGCTGGATAAACGTTGCCGCTGGTGCCGATCGAGACGAAGAGATCGACGCTCGCCAAGGCATTCTCGATGGCCTCCATGTGGTAGGGCATCTCGCCGAACCACACGACATTGGGACGTAGCAGCCCCTTCGCCCCGCATGTCGAACACACGGACGTCGACGAAATATCGCCAAGCCAAGCAGGACGCGCATCACAACCGAGACACCACGCTTTCTGCAACTCGCCATGCATGTGGAGCAAATGCCGTTGTCCCGCAGCTTCGTGTAACGCATCGATGTTCTGCGTGACGACGAGCACGTTGCCCTTGTGCTCGCGCTCTAGTCGAGCCAATGCCAAATGCGCCGCGTTCGGCCTTGCCACCGCATGATCGCTGCGTCGCGTGTTGTAAAACGCATGCACCCGCGTGGCATCACGCTCGAATGCCTCCGGCGTTGCCACATCCTCGATGCGAACTTTCGACCAGATGCCACCCTTGTCGCGAAATGTCGCCAGTCCCGATTCAGCTGACAGTCCGGCGCCGGTGAGAATGACGATGTTATTATAGTGCGGCATGAACGTCCTGAGTCTCACGCAGGTCCTGTGCGCATGCGTCAAATTGCGGGAGCCGTTCGATCCACGCAATGCTTATCTGGTCCCGGTAACGAACGAGGTGCCGCGTGACTGATCCAATTTCGCAAGCAGTGCAAATGGCGGGCAACACGGCGCGCTTTGGCTGGTATTTTGGCATCAACTGGCTGATGGATCGGCAGGCGACGAGGCTCGGAGCCGCAAGACCTTCATACAAGCCGTCCCGGCCCGTACCTTCCAAGCAAGAAATACTGGCTGATCTAGCACACCTTCTTATCGCCGATGCTGCAGCGGTTAGCGATGGACTTTACCCGCCCAGCCGGGATGAGCCGGGTTCGATCGGCGACCATTTTGCTCGACTGCGACTGATGATGGCCGATATGCCGGAGGCGCTCGAACGGCGTGGCATGAACGATGCCGAATCAGCGCGACGGATGCCCGAAGCGGAAGGTTTGCCCGACTATTTCACCCAAGATTTTCACTTCCAAACGGGTGGGTATCTGTCGGAACAGTCCGCCAAGCTGTACGACGTGCAGGTCGAGACGTTGTTCTACGGTTCTGCCAATGTGATGCGACGCTCAGCGCTTCGTCCTATCGCAGAGTTCATGCGTGGGCAGGATCAGCGAAGGCTCTCGATGCTCGATGTTGCTTGCGGTACAGGGCGGTTCCTGCGGCAGGTTAGGCTCGCGTTTCCGGCCTTGAAACTCACAGGCATCGATCTCTCCGAGCCTTACCTCGCCGAGGCACAGCGACATTTGAGGAATTTGCGGCAGGTAGAGTTCATCTCTGCGAACGCCGAGCACCTGCCATTGGAAACCGCCAGCCAGGATATCGTCAGCTGCATTTTTATGTTTCACGAATTGCCGCCGCAGGTGCGTCGAACGGTTGCCGCAGAAATGTCTCGCGTGTTGAAGCCGGGCGGACTTATGGTTTTTATCGACAGCTTACAGATCGGTGATCGCCCGGGCTGGGACGGCCTCCTAGAGGCGTTCCCGACGCGTTTTCATGAGCCATACTTCCGGCACTACGCGATCGACGACTTGGATCGACTGTTCTCGGACGTTGGCCTCCTGCCCGTGTCCTCGCAGCCGGTGTTCTTGTCGAAACTCGTGGTGCGCAAAAAGGGTTGATCGTGTTGGCGCCTCTTAAAACATCGCCGGATGCACACGGTCGGGCGGCGTGTGACCATCCAGGAAGGTCTTGATATTGATGATGACCTTTTCGCCCATGTCGATGCGTCCCTCGATGGTCGCAGAACCCATATGCGGCAACGCCACGACCCGGTCCGACGCCAGCAACTTCGGATTGATCGCTGGCTCGTGTTCAAACACGTCGAGACCCGCACCGGCGATCGCACCGGCCTCGATAAGACGGGCGAGTTCGTTTTCGTCGATCACTTCGCCGCGTGCGGTATTGACGATGTAGGCGGTTGGTTTCAGCAGCTTGAGCCGGCGCGCTGACAGCAAGTGGTACGTCGCCGGTGTGTGCGGGCAATTCACCGATACGATGTCCATGCGCGAGATCATTTGATCCAGCGAATCCCAGTAAGTCGCCTCAACCTCCTGCTCGATCGCCGCGGGCAACCGCCGGCGGTTATGATAGTGGATCTGCAGACCGAATGCCTTGGCCCGCCGGGCGACCGCCAATCCGATGCGGCCCATGCCGATGATCCCGAGGCGCTTGCCGTAGATGCGTTGCCCGAGCATCCAGGTTGGCGACCAGCCGTTCCAGGGACTTTGAGATGAGCGCAACGCTGCCGCGCCTTCGGTCAAACGCCTGGGCACAGCGAGGATCAGCGCCATCGTCATGTCGGCGGTATCCTCGGTCAGTACACCTGGAGTGTTCGTGACGATTATGCCGCGATTGCGGGCAGTATCGAGATCGATATTGTCGACCCCGGTGCCAAAGTTTGCGATCAGCTTCAGCTGCGATCCGGCTTGCGCCAATACCGCCCGATCGATCCGGTCCGTCACTGTCGGCACTAGAACGTCGGCTAACTTCATGGCCTCGATCAATTGTGCTTGTGACATCTGCTTATCGTCCACGTTCAAACGCGCGTCGAATAGCTCGCGCATGCGCGTTTCCACCAGATCAGGCAGCTTGCGGGTGACAATCACGATTGGCTTTTTTGCCGAGTTGGGCATTGTTTGTCGTTTTGCTCCCGCTGGCGGTTTCGTACTTGTATCGTATTTTGTGCAACGTAGGGTACAGACGTTGGCGCTGCTTGCACAACGCTCGCTCTGGCCTTACCCCTTCGGCATAACAGATGGTCTTGCCGATGACAAAGTCTGAGGTGACTAATTCCAATTCAAGCTCATAGTTTTTCAGCACCAAGGACTTCCCCTGAACTGGCATCGACGAGCATCTTGCGTATGGACCGTTTTTGCGCTCCTGACAGCAGCGTTTGGGTATCCTTCATCGAGCTCCCACGCTCAGACGGCAGAACCGTCGAACGGGGCATCTGGGTTGGCGGTGCCACGATTTGTCAGCCTGAAGTCGGACCGCGTGAACCTGCGCAGTGGTCCGGGCACCGAATATCCAACGACGTGGGTGTTCCGGCGCGCCGGTATGCCGGTCGAGATAATCAAGGAATTCGACGCGTGGCGCCAAGTCCGAGATGCGGAAGGCGCCACTGGATGGGTCTTGCAGACGATGCTGTCGGGACGACGAACGGCGGTCGTCACGCCGTGGGAAGCAAAGCCCGGTCAGCCCCCCGTCGAGGTTGCGCTGAAGGAAGCCGATCGCGATTCCGGCCGCTCGGTCGCGATGGTCGAAGCCGGCGTGATCGCCAATGTGCGCGGCTGCGACAAGCGTTGGTGCTCGGTCGTAATCGGCGACTTCAAAGGATATCTTGAGCAAAACAAGTTGTGGGGTGTCTACCCTGGCGAGTTCGTGAAATAGCGTTGGATTCTATGGCTTTGACGCCAAACGTACGACCACATCAATGTGGCTGATCACCATTCCGTCCGGCGCTGCAGGAACACCGTCGACTTGGATCTTATCCTCGGGGATGTCGACGAGCTTGCCCTCCCGCTCGTAAAAGAAATGATTGTGATTCGATGTGTTAGTGTCGAAATACGCTTTCGACCCGTCGATCGCCAACTCCCGCAAAAGGCCTGCTCGCTTGAACTGATGCAAAGTATTATACACCGTCGCAAGCGACACGCGCTCGCCGGCCTCGACTGCCTCGCCGTGCAGCATCTCGGCTGTTGCATGGCGATGACCTCGCCCGAACAACAGTTGACCCAGTAACAACCGCTGACGCGTTGGCCGCAAACCGGACCGGCGCAGAATTTCGGGCAGGTTCGTCGTCGGCTTCATCGCAATCGCTTTCGGCTCGTTGAAGGCATGAGCAAAGCTTTTCTCAACCTTTACAGACGGCTCAGCCATACCAAGCCGAGGCCACGAGAGCAATGGGTGGCGCGTTAAACCCTGGCTGGCCTTCCGATGCTCGCGTATTTCAAGCCGGCGGCGAGCGCGTCCTGCGGTTGAAAGATATTGCGCAGATCAACCAGAGCAACTCCTCGCATGGCAGCCTTTAATGCCGATAGGTCGAGTGCACGGAACTCGTTCCATTCGGTCAGTACCACCGTCACATCAGCTCCTGCGGCCGCGGCAAGCGCATCCTCGCACCAGATAACACCCTCCAAAAGCGGCCCACCGAATTTTTTTCCTTGGGGATCATAGACTTGAACACGCGCGCCTTTTTCCACCAGCATCGGCACGATGACGAGGCTCGGCGCATCCCGCATATCGTCGGTGTTCGGCTTGAAGGTGACCCCCAAAATCGCCACGGTCTTGTCGCGCACCGAACCGCCGGCTGCCCGTTCGATGCGGCCGGCCATCGCGATTTTGCGCTCATCGTTGACGCGGCCGACCTGTTCTACCAGCGACAGCGGCGCGCGATGCTCCTTGCCGGTGCGGGCAAGCGCTGAGACGTCTTTGGGAAAACACGAGCCGCCATATCCGGGCCCCGGATGAAGGAATTTGTCGCCGATGCGACGATCCTTTCCAATCGCACTCGCAACCTCTTGTACGTCGGCGCCGACCTCCTCGCAGAGATCAGCCACCTCATTGATAAAGCTGATCTTCATGGCCAGGAACGCGTTTGCGGCATACTTGGCGAGTTCGGCCGACTCGCGATTGACGAACATCAACGGCGCATTTCGCAGTGCCAGCGGCTTGTACAAGCGCTCCATCAGTGTACGTGCGCGCGGCTCGTCGCAGCCGACGAGAACACGGTCGGGATGGGTGAAGTCCTGTATTGCCGAGCCTTCGCGCAAGAACTCGGGGTTCGAACAAACCGCAAAATCGGCGTCGGGCCGGAGGGTGCGCAACCGACGTTCGATCTCGCGGCTCGTTCCGACCGGCACCGTCGACTTCGTGGTGATGACAGTGAATCGGTTCAGATGCGGCGCGATCTCTTCCACAGCGGAAAAAACATAGGACAAGTCGGCGTGCCCATCGCCGCGTCGCATGGGGGTGCCGACGGCGAGGAATATAAGGTCGGCATCGGTCGCCGCCGCCGCTAGATCCTGCGTGAAAAACAACCGTTTGGCAGCCATATTGCGAACCAGGAGATCGTCGAGCCCTGGCTCGTAAATTGGCACCTCGCCACGTTTAAGGCTGTCAACGCGATCGCGCTCTTTATCGACGCACGTCACCGTCCAACCAAATTCTGAGAAACATACAGCTGAGACCAAGCCGACGTAGCCCGCGCCGATCATGCAAATTTTCATATCAAATCCCCAAAGCCCTCGCGGCTAGCAGGGCGCAGACCTAGGCCAGTTCGGCAGGGGTTTCAAGGCGCGCGCGCGCATGCTTTGCTGAGCGAATAAGTTGGGCCGCGCGCGAAAGGACTTGCCTGCAATGATAATTCAGTTGCCGCCCTTCTCGTCGCCGGCTGGGCGCTCGGTGATATCGGTCGGCGAATGCATGGTGGAGCTGACGCGCGGTCCCGATGGACGGTTCGGCTTGGCCTACGGCGGCGATACGTTCAACACCGCCGTTTACATGGCGCGCGGCGGTGCCGACGTGACTTACGCAACGGCACTTGGCGATGACCCTTACAGTGCCGGCATTGTTGGGTTCGCCAAGGCAGAACGTGTAGGCACTGACCTGATCGAAACCATGGCCGGTCGTATGCCCGGCCTCTACGTCATCGAAACAACGCCCGAGGGCGAACGCACGTTCTGGTACTGGCGCGATCGTTCGGCCGCGCGGGAACTTTTTGAAGGGGCCAACGCCGATGCAACGGTGGCGGCGATCGCGGCAGCGGGCGTTGTCTATTTCTCAGGAGTCACGTTGTCGCTTTATAGCCCGTACGGCCTTGACGTGTTCGCTGGTGCTTTGGCGGCGGCAAGAGCCAATGGTGGTGTCATCGTTATGGACAGCAATTACCGGCCCCGCGGTTGGGCCGATGATCTCGCCCGCGCTCGCTCAACCTTTGAGCGGTTCTGGTGCTTGAGCCACATCGCACTGCCGACGTTCGAGGACGAGCAAACATTATGGAGTGACACCACGCCAACCGCCACGTCCAAGAGATTGGCAAGCCTGGGCATGGCCGAGATCGTGATTAAAAATGGTGCTTTGGGCGCACTTGTGCATTTTGAAGGCTGCGACCGGCTAGTGATGCCACCGCCCTTGACTGCCAAACCAGTTGATACCACCGCCGCGGGCGACAGCTTCAACGCCGCTTACCTCACGCGCAGAATTACAGGGAGTACGCCGGATGCCGCTGCCGCGCATGCGCACAAACTTGCAGCTGTCGTTATCCAGCATTCTGGTGCGATTGTGCCCAGAGAGGCCACGGCTGTTGTTTTGAAAACCAACATCTAGCCGCCGGGCACTCGAGGGCAAAGAAAAGGGCGGTAGATGAACTATCGCCCACGAACTGTCCTCCAGAAGGCAATTGCGGCGCGCGATTTGCTGCACGCCGCAATCGGCTTACATCGCCTTCTGCTTCTTCATCATCTTGTCGTTTTTCATCATTCCCATCTTATCAGAGCACGCCTTCTTGAACGTTGCTTTCGACCACTTCATTGACTTCATGTAGGACGATTTATAGCCCATTTGGCACTGCTTCATTGTAGGCGATTTCATCTCGCCCTTCATCATTTGGGCGGTCGCTGGCGTCGCGATAGCAACTAGAAGGATGGCGGCTACTACATGTTTCATCGGGTTACTCCAGACAGTTACAGTTAGGCTCGCAGAGTCGAGCTGAAGTAACTACGTTCGGCGTGTAGAAAAGTTTCACGCATAGATGCGCCCACCGTCCGGAAGCTCTAATTTTGCTTAATCGGCGTTCAAAATCGTCGTTGCTGTCGGACGGAGCGTTCCTTTGCGTGACGAATCAGGTCTCGTGTCAGGAAAGTCATGAGCGCAACGCCGCTGCTTCCTTTGCCAATGCCGTGATCGAGGGCCAGTCGCCGGCTGCCACCATTTCTGCCGGCGCAACCCAAGATCCGCCGACCGCCGCGACGTTGGGCAGAGCAAGATAACTCCCAGCATTGGCAGCACTAATACCACCGGTTGGACAGAACAACAGATCAGACAGCGGAGCGCCAATCGCTTTCAGAGCAGCAGTTCCCCCTGCCGGCTCGGCTGGAAAAAACTTCAACACCCGATATCCCATATCCGCGAGTGACATCGCTTCAGATGCAGTGGCAACGCCCGGCAGAAACGGGATCGGCCATGCATTCGCAGCATCGATTAAACGCGGCGTCATCCCTGGCGAAACCAAAAAACGCGCGCCATGGGCCATCGCTGCTGCCCCCTGTTCGGGCGTCAGTACGGTCCCGGCGCCGATGATTGATCCCGGAACGTTGCGCACCATGGCGCGGATCGCTTCCATTGCGACGCCTGTCCGCAAAGTGATTTCGAGTATGTTCAGTCCACTTGCCACCAAGGCCCGCGCAAGCGGCACCGCCTGATCGAGCTTATCGATCGTCAGTACGGGAACGACGCCGACCCGACGCAGCACACCACCAAGATCATGATTGAGTTTGATTTGCATCTGAACGAGCCCTGATTTTGCATTTCGGCCACCCGCCTCCCGGGTTGCATAGACGCGGTGCAAATTAACATTAGCTGCATTTGCCAATTACATCTTGTTGTTTACCGCCAACTGAGCGAGCCTTTCAACGATCGACAAATAGCAAGGTGCAATGCGATCTCCGTATGCCAAAGGCCGTACCAAATTTCGAGCGTGTCACGTTCGTTGCGAGCGAAAACGCGGAGGCGCAGGCGGCTTTGCACCGCCTGACGCAGCGTTATGGCCAGTTTAACGGTGAGAACCCGCAAGCGGTTGTAGCACTTGGCGGCGACGGGCTCATGCTCCAGACCATGCATCGATACATGCATCGCAGCATTCCGATCTACGGGATGAACCGCGGCTCGGTCGGCTTCCTGATGAACGAGTATCGCGAAGATGAACTTCACAGCCGGCTAGACACTGCCGAGACCACCATCACCCACCCTCTCACGATGATCGCAACCGACGTCGAGGCCCGCACACATCGGCGCCTTGCCATCAACGAAGTCTCGCTGTTCCGCCAAACGCATCAGGCAGCGAAACTCAAGATTACCGTCGATGGCAAAGTGCGGCTCGAGGAATTGATCTGCGACGGCGTTCTGGTGGCGACGCCTGCTGGATCCACAGCTTATAACTTGTCGGCGTACGGCCCGATTTTACCGATCGATACCGCGCTCTTGGCGTTGACGCCGATCAGCCCGTTTCGCCCCCGGCGCTGGCGCGGTGCGTTGTTGCCGAACCGGGCGTGCATCACTATCGATATCCTCGAAGCCGACAAACGGCCCGTCAACGCCGTCGCCGATCACGCCGAGACGCGTTCCGTCGTTCGCGTCGATATCCAGGAAGATGCCTCGGTCGATCTGTTGATGATGTTCGATCCCGGCCACAGTTTGGATGAGCGCATATTGTCTGAACAGTTCAGATATTGACCAAGGTGACCCATGCAAGGCTTACATTACGAGGAATTCGAGGTCGGCCGCGTGTTCGAGCACGCGCTGCGCCGTACCGTGACTGAGATGGACAACACGTTATTTTCCTGTTTGACGCACAATCCGCAGCCACTGCACATCGACCACGAATTTGCCGCGAGCACCGAGTGGGGACGCCCACTCGTCAATAGCCTGTTCACCCTCGGGCTGATGATCGGCATATCGGTCAACGACACCACGCTCGGCACCACGATCGCCAACCTCGGCATGACGGATGTGAAATTTCCCGCTCCAGTCTTTCATGGCGATACCATTCGCGTCACAACTGAGGTGATGACCAAACGCGAGAGCAAATCGCGGCCCGATGCCGGTCTCGTCGAGTTTCATCATCGCGCGTTCAATCAGCGCACTGAACTCGTCGCCGAATGCCGTCGACAAGCGTTTATGCGGAAAACTCCCACAAAGAAAGTCTGACACTCATGCGATCTCTATTGTTCGTTCCTGGCGACAGCGAAAAGAAGCAGTCGAAGGCCCTTGCCTCTGGCGCGGATGCTTTGATCCTCGATCTTGAAGATAGCGTTGCCCCGTCCCGCAAACCGGCTGCGCGCGAGATGACACAGGCATGGTTGATGTCAGCTAAGGCAGCACCCAACCGGCCGCAGCTCTACGTCCGCATCAACAGTTTACAATCGGCGTATTGGCAAGAAGATTTGGCTGGCGTGATGGCGGCGGCACCGGATGGCATCATGCATCCCAAGCCCCGCTCCGGCGCCGACGTGGAGCAACTGGCATTGGCACTCGCCTCATTCGAGGACAAGTACGGCTTCCTCCAAGGTTCGACCCGGATATTGCCAATAGCGACGGAAGTACCTCTGTCGGTGCTGCAGATGCCAAGCTACGTTGGCTGTTCGACGCGGCTGTCGGGTTTGACCTGGGGTGCGGAAGACCTCGCGGCGGAGATCGGTTCGTCGACCAATCGCCACGCCGACAGTTCGTTCACTTCGCCATTCCAGATGGCTCGCGATCTGACTCTATTTACGGCGTGCGCTGCCGGCGTGTTTCCAATTGATACGGTCTACGTAAACTTTCGCGATGTGGCTGGACTGACGCGCGAAGCCGAGGCTGCGGCCCGCGACGGCTTCACCGGCAAAATGGCGATTCACCCCGATCAGGTCGGCCCAATCAATGCGGCCTTCACGCCGACGCCGGACGCTATCGCCAGAGCACACGTGATCGTGCAACTGTTCGCCGATCATCCTGGTCAAGGCGCACTGTCGCTGGATGGGAACATGGTCGACATACCGCATCTCAAACATTCCGAACGCGTGCTGGCGCGAGCCGCGCTCTGACGATCAGACACGATCACGTCCATGCAAAAAGGCCCACAACGTTTCCGTTGCGGGCCTTTTTTACAGTTGCGCTCGGCTCAGTGCTTGAGTTCGGCTGGCACGACACCGCCGTTTTCGGCGAGCTTGGTCATTACCTGCTTGTGCAGCCAGACGTTCATGCCGGCGCTGTCGCCCATATCGCCGGTATAGTGGAGTTCGGTCGCCAGCTCCTTGCGTGACTTCAAGCTGCTGTCGAGCTTGAGCAGCTTCATCAGGTCGACGATCGAGTCGCGCCAATCGAGGCTCTCGTCGCTATCTTCGTCCAACTTGTCGAGAACGGCCGCAACGTCGACATTGGACTTTGCCGCGGTGGCCGCCGGGGTTGCACCGGGCACGGATGCTTTAGGGACGGCCGCCGGATTAGCCGCAGCAGGCGACCCAGCTGGTGTTGGGGCTGGTTCCGAAGCGGTTGCGGTACCGCCGAAAATTGCCGCTGCGATCTTGCCGAATATGCTCATGGGGTAGGCTCCTTGTTTAGGACAAACTGACAGGCTCAGTCCGACAACGCTGTATCGATCATCTCAAATTGCTCTCCCGGCGGCGGGGCGCGGATGAACAGCCGGTTTCGGCCACGCACTCACGTTGGCGATGAGACCTTGCCACCAAAAGAGCAATCATGACGCGTACGTAGCACGACGCGACCGTCCGCTGGCAACTTTGATGGAATACTGTTTCGAGCGATAATTCCAGTCGGCCTGTAAGCCGGGTTCTGTTTGGGGGATTGCGCCCCCGCGGCGGCCATTCGTCTAGGTCATGCATTACTGCGGACCTTAAGCAACCAACCCGGGTGACTGGCCTGGAAACCGGCTCGACGCCAGGGTTTCCCCCGCGTCCGGCCACCCCTATTTGGTCTTGCTCCCGGTGGGGTTTGCCTGGACCGGCCTTGTTACCAAAGCCGCGGTGCGCTCTTACCGCACCTTTTCACCCTTACCTGTCCGAGGCCCGAAGGCCGCGAACCGGCGGTTTGTTTCTGTGGCACTATCCCTGGGGTCGCCCCCGGCGGCCGTTAGCCGCCACCGTATTTCCTTGGAGCCCGGACTTTCCTCCACCCGCACATGCGTTGCCGGACATGCGAACAGCGGCCGCCCGGCCGACTGGAAGATGTGTCTTCGATGCGCTCGCGTCCGCGGTCAAGTCATTTACGGGGAACCCACTAGCAGCACCACAACAGCGCGGCTGCTAGCATCATGAAATTAATACATTTTTTGTCTTTTAACTGAACGAATCTTTGTTAGATTCGTTGTCGCTTGGCTCGTCGTACCCAGTTTCAATCCTCGAATGGCGCAGCGCTCACTCAAGGGAAACAGCATGGCCGATTCCGACTTCCGCAAACAACTCGAAGGCTTCAGCCTGACCACGGCCGAGATCCTTTACCGGCTCCCCGACCACCCCTCATTGCTCCAGACCTACGTCTGGCAAGATTACGATCTGCACCCGTTGTTTCCCAAGCTAAAAAATTTCCTCGACTTCTGGTCGAAAAATCTTGAGGGGCAACTGCACAAGGTTCGCGTCGCCCACCGCCACCTCATTCAGCCACGTGAACTGCGGATGATTACGCACGAGTTCAAGTTTCATTGACGCGGCTTGTGTCGTTCCAAACATAACCGGCGAATTGATCGCGACCTGATCGACGGCGACGCGGAGCACCGGTTACCGCTCATTGGCGGCCAGCGAACCGTGTTTGTCAAATCCTGGCTCGCGCCGAATAGGTACGTCGCGGCGCAAACCGCTAGATAGGATAAAGCCGGGATCGATCAAGGGCTGCGATAATCCTGTAAGCTCGCGCTATCACCGCGAGTAGCGAAGGGCAACATGGCGACGGATAACCAGCACACTCCAGCGCGAACGACGCCCTCGTTTGTGTGGCTCTTCCTCGCCAAAGTGGCATTGCTCGCCATCACCATTGTCGTCGTATGGGCGACGTATGCCTATCTGCACGCTTTCCGGCTGGACTGGCTCGGCTGGTTTTATTCGAAACTATTGCCGCTCACGAACGGGCTGTTCTCGCTGGTCGAAACATACGCGCCGACAGACATGAAGTACAAAATTCGCGGCGCCATCACGGACGACCTGGGCCAGCGCTCGCTTTTCCTATTGTTGCTCACAGCCGTGGTAGAACTCGGCTTGTACAGCCTGTTCAAGGGTTTGAAGTTTTTGCTCCCCGCCCTGGCGCGAAGAATGCGAGCACGCAGCCCTGCTTCGAATCCAACGATAAGCTAAGGAGTGGATCGGGTGAAGGGAATCGAAGAGGGCGGTCCTAGCCGTCACGTTTTTGCCGGGCGGCAAGGGCTGCGCCAACATGAGCCTCTCCACGCGCAGCCGCGATACCTTCCTGGCGGTGGCGCTCCCGGCAACTTGCTCGTTGATCGTCACTGCGTTCCGCGTGGCAAGCAGGGCAGCTGACCCCGGCTTCATACAGTTTTGACGTGCGATCTGTCTCGCTCACGGGCCGGCGGCAAGCGTGGCACAGAGTATAGCTGCCCGTCGCAAGGCCGTGACCAACCGTCGCGCGTTGGTCGAATACAAAGCACTCGCCTTGCCAAAGACTTTCCTCTTGCGGGACAGACTCAAGATATTGCAGTATGCCCCCCTGCAGGTGATAGACCTCTTCCAGGCCTTGTGCCTTCAAGAAGGCAGTCGACTTCTCGCAGCGGATGCCACCCGTACAGAACATCGCGACTTTTGGCGGAATGCCACGCCCCAACAGACGTTCGCGTTCGGCCCGGAACCATGCTGGAAACTCAGCGAAGATCTTGGTCCGCGGATTAATCGCCCCCGGAAAGGTGCCGACGGCCACCTCATAATCATTGCGTGTATCGATGAGGATTGTGCCCGGCTCGCGGATCAGCCCATTCCAATCCTCGGGCGAAACATATTGGCCGGAATTTTCCAGCGGATCAATGTTCGGCTCCCCCATCGTCACGATCTCGCGCTTGATCCGCACCTTCATGCGATGGAACGGTTGCACTCTTGCGCGCGAAAACTTCAGCTCGAGATTGGTTCCACCGACGAGATGGCGGATATGGTCCAGCACGCGCCCGATCGCTTGATCCGATCCGGCGATGGTTCCGTTGATCCCCTCCGGGGCAAGGAGCAGCGTACCTTTGACTCCCTGCGCCTGACATAAGCTTGCCAGAGGTCCTCGAACTTTCGCGCAGTCTTCAATGGCACTGAATTTGTAGAGCGCTGCAGCGCAGATCGGTAAGCTAGGTTTAGTCATACCATACACATCCGTTGAACGGACCGAAGGTGGACCGCGGCCACTCGGTTGCCAGAGCCTGGTAACGAAGATTAGGCGACAGGACGAGTAAAATCCGTCAGCTAGCCTGCTTCAGAGGACAGACTAGGCTAAGACGCACCAGCCTTGACCAACGTAAGTCAACCGGCGGCAGCTGCCCTTGGCCTATATTTCTCTGCTGGCGGATGTTATATAAACCGTGTCTCGCCACCCTGCGCGATTGGACCGGATCGAAATGCGAATCTGTCTTTCGAAAATGTCTTTTGCGCGGCTCCATTCCGCAAGCTCGATATTTGCTTAGGACGCACAACACATCACGCCTACGGTAATTGCGGGAACGCTCTCCCCATCGACAGACAGTTGCGATATCTCGCGAGGCGCTTTCATTGAGCCGCTGTTTTACTCCGTTTGCTTTCATCGCCACGATTTTCGTGGTGCAGTTAGTATCCGCAAAGGCAGCGGACGGCGACCCTGTTCCCGACACCATGGCTGAGCGCGTGCTGGCTTGTGCGTCGTGCCATGGAGAGAGAGGACAGGGTACAAAAGATGATTATTTTCCACGGCTAGCCGGCAAACCAGCGGGCTATCTGTATAATCAATTACTCGCATTTCGGGAGGGCCGACGGAAGTATCCGCCGATGAATTACCTTCTTGAATTTCTGCCGGACCCTTATCTTAAAGCGATGGCGGAATACTTTGCGGGCGAGCAGCCACCTTTCCCGCAACCGACAAAACCGGTCGTAAGCGACGCAATCCTGATGCGGGGGCAGACACTGGCGTTGAAGGGGGACCTCGACCGAAATATCCCAGCTTGCGTCAATTGCCACGGGCTGTCGTTCACAGGTATGGAGCCGGCAATTCCCGGGCTGTTGGGTCTCCGGCCGAACTACATCAGCGCCCAATTAGGAGCTTGGCGTTATGGCACACGCACCGCGGCCGCTCCGGATTGCATGCAGATCGTTGCTGGACACCTGACGGAAGAAGATGTGGAGGCGCTAGCCGCGTGGCTGGCGTCACGCCCCGCGCCGGCGAACCCGATGCCAGCAGCACGTGGCTCGTTGGCGATGCCGCTCCCTTGCGGTAGCCAAACGAACTGAAAGCGAAACCGATGGCGCGGAGATTTTCAGGTGCAGCATATGTTCTCCAGGCGGTCATCACGGTCGCACTAACAGCGCTGACCATCGGGGCATCTTCGGCACAGCAGCCTAGTCAGCAAAGTAGCGCCTTGATTGCGCGCGGAGAATATCTGGCGAAGGCTGGTGACTGTATTGCGTGCCACACGGCGCCGGGCGGTCCGACGTTTGGTGGCGGCCGCGCAATGCCGACCCCGTTTGGAACTCTGTTTACCTCCAATGTTACGCCCGATAAGGACACTGGCATCGGCAAATGGACCGCCGACCAGTTCTACACCATGATGCACACGGGACGCTCGCCCGATGGTGGGCTTCTCTATCCGGCGATGCCGTTTGCGGCCTACACGAAGGTTACCCGCGCAGATACCGACGCAATTTTTGCCTTTATGCAATCGGTGCCGCCGGTCAAGCTGCAGAACCGTCCGCACGATCTGAAATTTCCCTACAACAACCGGTCTTTGATTTTAGGGTGGCGCACGCTCTATTTTACCGAGGGTGAATATAAACCAGACCCCATGAAATCTGATGAGTGGAACCGTGGCGCCTATCTGGTGCAGGGGCTTGGTCACTGCTCGATGTGCCACACCGCGATCAACGCGCTTGGCGGGAGCTCGGCGGCGCAGGCCTTCGAAGGCGGCCTCATTCCGATGCAGAATTGGTATGCGCCATCGTTGACGTCGAACAAGCAGGGTGGGCTTGGTGATTGGAGCCTAACTGACATCTCTGATTTGCTGCGGATTGGCATATCGAAGCGGGGCGCGGTCTATGGGCCGATGGCGGAAGTTACCTACAACAGCTTGCAGTACCTGACCGAGGCCGACACGCTCGCGATGGCCGTCTATCTCAAGAGCCTCGCCGACCTCTCGGTGGCCGACACCTCCGTTCCAAGCACCACCCCACAGGAAAGCAGCCTGCTGTTGCGTCTGGGGCAAACCATTTATGCCGACAAATGCGCGAGCTGCCACGGCGACAAAGGTCGCGGCCGGCTCCCCCATTATCCGCCACTAGCGGCCAACCAATCGATCCAGATGCAGTCAGCGGTCAATCCGATCCGGATGGTTCTCAATGGCGGCTATCCGCCCGGCACCGCCGGCAACCCGATGCCGTATGGAATGCCGCCGTTCGCGCAGTCACTGTCGGACGACGAGGTCGCGGCCGTTGTCACCTACATTCGCGTGTCGTGGGGCAATCACGGAGCGTCGGTATCGGCGGCGCAAGCCAACGCTCTGCGTTCAGTCCCCCTGCAATAGAGGCGCACCATGATCACCCAGCTGAAAGACAACGCTGCGGCGCCTGATACCGATGAGGCCGCGATCGACACGATCATTCGTGCAGGCCCCGGCGGGGCAATTGCAGTTGCGGGAACAGCCACCGCGATCGTTATCATGATGTGGTTTGCCTTCTATCTGCTGGTGTTTTTGCCGAGGGCGCCCGCCCTATGAGAAAGTTCGTCAGGTCATGACATCGCCAACCGGCCCCGAAGCGTCCGGCCATGATCAAGGCAAGGCGATCGCTGTCCGAACCGAACAGCGATGGGCGATCGTGTCGGCCAGCATAATCGTGCTGCTGGTCGCGATGGCGATCTTCGCCGGCATTCATCGCGCAACGATGCCGCAAACGTGGGTCGAAGTCGCAGATCCTCAAACGTTGCACATCAGCGGGGAATTCGTCGAAAGCAACTTGGGGAGCGCGGTCGAGGCTAACGGCTCGGTGACCGTCCGCGTGCTGGGTCAGCAATTCTCGTTCACGCCGCAATGCATGTTGCTGCCGGCCGAGACCCCGGTGACGTTCCGGGCAACGAGTGCCGATGCCGTGCACGGATTCTTAATCGCGCGTTCGAACATCAATTCGATGCTCGTTCCGGGATATATCTCGGTGTTGCCGGCCAGATTTGATAAGCCAGGCGATCATGTGATGCCGTGCCACGAATTCTGCGGAACCGGGCACGAAGGCATGTGGGCGCGGATCAAAGTAATCGAGAAGGCAGCGTTCTTTAAGCTAGCCGCCGACCAGCGGAGGCTTAGCTGTGTTGACCAATAAGAAACTCATTCTCGCGCACTTCTGGTTGGCATTCGCGATTTTTGGTGTCGCCCTGCTGCTCGGCGAATGGCAGATGTTTGCGCGCAGCCCGCTCAATCCTTGGGCCAGCAGCGCCGAGCTTTACTACCGATCCGTGACCGCGCACGGCACCGCTTTGGGATACGTGTTTCCAACGTTGGTTGCGATGGGATTTGGCTACGCGATTACCGAGATTGCATTGAAGAAGCCATTGATTGGCGACCGCTGGGCGTGGGCCGGTCTGGCGCTTGTGGCCATCGGCGCCGTAACTGCGATGATCCCGGTATCAATTGGCCTCGCTTCTGTTCTTTACACATTCTATCCGCCGATGATCGGCAATCCATTCTATTACATCGGCATCGTGCTCGTGGTTGTCGGCTCCTGGATCTGGGTCGCACTCATGTCGATCAATCTGGCAGCGTGGAAGCGAGAAAACCCAGGCAAGCCAATTCCACTTGCGATGTTCGCCAACGTCGCTGGCGCCTATCTTTGGGGCTGGACAGCGGTTGGCGCGGCGATCGAAGTGATTGTCCTCATTTTGCCTGTCGCTCTCGGCTTCAGGACGACGATCGACGCCGGGCTGTCGCGCGTATTCTTCTCCTGGACCTTACACGCCATTGTCTACTTCTGGCTGATGCCGACCTACATCGCCTATTACACCATCTTTCCGCGAGCGATCGGTGGACGTCTTTATAGTGACGAGATGGGCAGGATCGCCTTTATTTTGTTCGTGGTCGTGTCGATGCCGATCGGCGTGCATCACCTTTTTGCCGATCCGCAGGTGGGTGCCGGTTTCAAGTTCATTCATTCCGTTTTCACCGCCATGGTCGCGCTACCTACCTTGTTGACGATCTTCACAATTTGCGCATCTGCCGAAATCGCCGGCAGACTGCGTGGCGGCAAAGGGCCGTTCGGCTGGATCGCGGCACTGCCGTGGGATAATCCGATGCTGTTGGCGGTTACATTTTCTTTCCTCATGCTGGGGTTCGGCGGCGCTGGCGGCCTGATCAATATGAGTTACCAGCTCGATTCCAGCATCCACAATACGCAATGGATTACCGGCCATTTCCACCTGATCTTTGCCGGCGCGATCGTGATTATGTATTTTGCGATCGCTTATGATCTGTGGCCCCATCTGACCGGTCGCGCATTGGAAACGGGTCGGTTGATGAAGGCGCAGCTTTGGCTGTGGTTTGTCGGCATGATCGTCACGACGTTCCCCTGGCACTACGTCGGCATCTTGGGCATGCCGCGCCGGATGTCCTCTTACGACTACACCAATCCCGCGATCGCACCGCAGGCGCTCTCCGTCTCGATCTCGGTCGTCGGCGGAATGTTGCTGGTGATCTCAGGCGCACTGTTCATCGCGATCCTGATCCGGGGGCATCGCGCTGAACAAGTGGATCCCGGCGAGTACCGCTTCAGCCTGGCGGTGCACGAGCCGGTGAAACTCCCAACCGCGCTCAATGGCTTCGCGCTCTGGGTAACGTTGATGATCGGGCTGACGCTCGTAAATTATGGCTTTCCTGTCGCCCAATTGCTGGCGCTCAAAGGAAACGCTGTACCTGCGATCTACATGGGAACGCCACGATGAACGCCGAGCGCTTGTTCACTTGGAGTAATCGTTGGTTTAGCGCCAGTGTCGCTGCCACCGCGGGGTTGGCCTTGGTATCCGCTATTGTGGGATTTGTTATCCTCCCGTATGCGGCACCCGGGACTGAGCTCTCAGGCCTTTGGGACGCGATTTGCAGTGCCGCGGGTGTGCCGCGTGCACCGGCGCAGTCGAAAATGATCACGCCCACGTTCAAGACGTCGAACGTTGTTGTGAACGCGCAAATGCTGGGGCCGACGGATAGCAGATCCATCGGCCGGGGCGCGACGCTGGCGCTGCAATGCGCTATCTGTCACGGCAGCAACCGGCAGGGGCAAGTCGACACCCCAAATCTCGATGGCCAGCCCGGAGCGATGGTTTACAAGCAACTGCGCGACTTCCAAACCGGCGCCCGTATCAACACGATCATGGGGCCGTTCGCTGCCAATCTTGGCGAGCGGGACATGCTGGACTTGGCGGCCTACTACGGTTCTCTGCCGCGGCAGCGCGGGTCGCGGCCCGACCCGACCGTGGCCGCACCGTTGATCGTCACGGTCGGCGCGCCGATGCGAAACATCCCACCGTGTGCGTCGTGTCATGGCAGTAGCGACATCAAATTGGGCAGTGCATCATTGGACGGGCATTCTGCCGTCTACGTCAAAGCACAGCTCGAAGCATTCGCTACCGGCGCTCGCCGCAATGACATCAGCCAGCAAATGCGCAACATTGCACGTCAGATGACGCCAACCGAAATGGACGATGCCGCCCGCTATTTCGCGAGCCGGCCCTGAAATCCGCTTTTACCTAAAAGGTTTAAGACAATCCATCATAACTGATCAATCGTCTTAAATTGTTGTTTTCATTCAGTAAATTTGGAGCGGGTGAAGGGAATCGAACCCTCGTATTCAGCTTGGAAGGCTGCTGCTCTACCATTGAGCTACACCCGCATAGTTTGCGTTTCTATGCGATTTCGGACGGCCCTGGCAAGTGTGCAAACCCTCCTCGTACGCTCGTTACTGTGCTAATCGCGAAGAAGCTTCATTCGCACCGCGGCATCGAGAAAGACAGATTCGCAGCGGTGTCGAAGTTCGCAGTTACAGTGTCTGGTGTCGCCGTGCTCGGGATCGGAGCCGCATTTTGGGGGCTTGTAACTGGGCTGATCGTCGTCGGGTTGGACAAATCGACCATCGCCATGCGTTCGTGAACTGTATTCACAGTTGCACTTCTCGCATTGCATCTAAGCCCCATGACCAGTATACAGCGCTCATCTCATGCAACAGATCGCGAGAGAGCGCTGCGGCACCCTTGGAGGCCGGGCGTACTAGGCACGGGCCGGCTTGCGGCCCATTTTCTATTGGAGACAGTCATGGCCGACATGATCGAAATGAAAGCCACGGCGCGTCCTCGGGCTGGCAAGGGGGCCGCTCGGGCAG
>JANLXZ010000267.1:0-12600 GCA_031365375.1 Hyphomicrobiaceae bacterium
GCGTCGGCGATCGCGGCGAGCCTTCTGGCCGTCATCTATGTGCGCGAAACGCAGCGTCAGCTCGCTGTTCCCCGAACCTTCGTCGCGGTGATGCAGAAGGACGATGCATCGCCGTCCTTCCTGGTGACCGTCGACATCGAGACCAGAATGCTGACCGTTCGACCCGTGGCTGCCAGCGCCCAACCGGACAAGAGTTATCAACTTTGGATGGCGCACTCATCGTTCGAAGGTGTTCGGTCGCTGGGTCTGGTGTCGGAACGGGATTTATCACCTCGTCCAGTTCTCGCTCAATACGATCGCGGCGTGATCGAAAATGCGACGTTCGCGGTCAGCCTAGAGCCTGCGGGTGGCTCACCGATCAACAAACCAACCGGCCCAGTGCTGTTCCACGCCAAGCTTATTCAGACGACGAATTAGCTGGCCGATCAAAGCTTGGGTGTATTGTAGCGGTTGGGCGACAGCCGAAGCTTATTGACGATCGCCTCCCTTACTTTAGCTGACCCATTGCTGCCAGTGACAGGAACACTGCGATCTGTCACCGGCTGTTCCCAGCTCGCGCCGTACCAGTCGTCCGTTCCCATAAGCCAATGCCGAAACCGGCTTTTTTGCTCTTCGCGCTTCACCGAAGTCTTCTGCAACGTCTGCACGGTATCTTGCAGCGTTTCGAGCAACTCAACCGGTCGCACGCTCGCCTTCTCGATGCTCTCAAGCCTGCTGGCGATCGTCCCGAATTCGGTGCCGTTGTCGAGACGCCACTCGTCCATTGAAGCTGCAAGTGTCTGTTGATTGGTGTTGAGTTTGACGAACGCGTTGTGCAGCTCGACCAGGTCCTTGCCATGCGCCGCGTGCAAATCAAGCGTGCGTTGTCCGAAAGTCTGCATCAGCTTGTCGAGCCCACTAAGCTTGTCGGAGACAACGGCGATCGTCTGGGCGGCCTCATTGCGCTGTGCATCGAGCAGAGCCTGCAGCTTTCCCACGCGATCGTTAAACGGTTGGGTAACAGCGGTTGCAATCTCATTGCGTTGACGCTCAAAGGCCGAGGCAAAGCCTTGGAAACGCTCGCCGATCAGTGATTGTACGCGCTCTCCGCTGGTCTTCTGCGCGACCACAGACTGTCCGAAATTCTGGCTAAGTTCCTTTACGCTGGCCGTCAGGCCTGAGGTCAATTCGGCAATCTCACCGCTTTGTGCTGCGACCGCTTCCTCGATCACTTGCAGGCGATCGCCCCATTGGGTCGCTGCCCCCGAACCGGCTTCTAGCTTGCGCTCGAACTGTGCAATCCGCTCGCCAATTGTGCTGGCGCCACGACTGACTTCGGTTACCCGGGTGTCGATCGACGTCAGTCGATCAAGGACAGGGGCCAAATTAGCAGCGGGGATGGACGCACGTGCCGACAGCGACCGCTCGATCACATCGAGACGATCGACGATCGGCTGAAGATTGACCGCAACACTAGCCGTCGATTTCGCCGATACCTGGCGCTCTAGTCCGGTGAGACGATCGCCGATCCCAGCTAATACTTGCCCCAGATCATCGAGGTTTTGCAGCTTATCGATCAGCCCCAACGGCATTGCAGTGTCGCTGCGACCGGCAACCACGGCGTGCTCCAGCGCCTGGAGACGTTCGCCCAATACTGACCAAACGCGCGCGATATCGTTGAACTTCGACTCGACGTTGCGCTCGATACCGGTAAGCCGGTCCGCCGATGCCGAAGCAGCGCCACCGTAGTCGGCACCTCGGCCGACGAGTTCACCAGACAGATCGCGGATGATCCGTTCGAGCTGGTCGAGCCGAGAATTCTGGACGACATCGGCCTTGCTCCCACTCGTAGGCGATAACGGGGCCTGATAATAAGTTGGTACCGGTGGCATTCTCAGCCATTCCCGTGGCGGCTCGTTACCCCGGACTTCAGGTAGCATGTAGCGCGAATCAAGCTGATAGGCCCCGCCGAGCAGTGGCGGCAGTTGCTCAGGGCGAGCGGCTTCACTGGAACCACGCTGCGGCCAACCCTGAGCGTTACGTTTCAACATGACGAGACCCGATTGTTCGCGGTTCATTCCAAGAAGAATATGTAAGAGGTCGTTGACGCTAATCGGCTCACGCCGCATCTCCGCGGCAGCAGCAGCCGCATTCAAGGCATCGGCCAAGTCCTCGGATCGGCGAGGTGTCGGCCGCTCGGCCGCATAGATGATCGGCGCTTCGGCGGCGATCAAAGTCGCCGTATCATGGCGAAGGCCAGTGACGTCAATTCCCTGTGCCGCCATCACCGCTACAGCCGCGTCGGTGCGCGTCATGGCATTGATTAGATGTTCGAGTCGAACCTCGGGAGCCCGGTAAGCCAACGCCAGATCGTACGCATGATTGCAGCAGGCGAGCACTGCGTCATCGACGTAGAGTGCAGCTTGCAAATCGGATTCAGCACTGCTCGGCTGCAGCTGCCTTGGACGCGCCTTGTTGCCCATATTGCGCGCGGGATCTCCGGTTCGCAGATCCAAATCTTTGCCTCGGTAGCTCATTGTTCATCCTCCCCGACTGGTGACCAACTGCATCGGTCAACCAGACATTCTCTCGGTAAAAGTCGGCGGTATGATTGCTCAGCCAATAATCTGAAGTACACGCGCAATCGTGTGCAAATTTTGGCCTAGGCTAAGGCAAATCGTCAGAGAAGCACACGAAAACCGCGAATCATTCATGCGACCGCAAAGAACACAAGGCCTGCAAGAGGTTAATCGAATTCAAACAAGCCGCGAATCGGAGACGGGCTGTTGTAAATCCTCGCCCTCATTGCGCGCATTGTTGACGCGCGGGCTCACCTCGATCAATTCCAGAACATCATCGCCGGCTGGCCGCAGCATAGTGAGTGCCGCCCTGACGCCGACGCTTCTGCAATCGAGCCATGCGTCGAACTGAGCGGGCGCGAGAATCGCGGGCATGCGATCATGTATGGCCGCTACGGTTGAATTCGCAGACACGGTCAATATCGCCATGCTGTCCACCTCGCTGCCGTCGGCCCCGAGCCAGCTCTCGCGTAGCCCGGCAAAGGCCATCGGGCCGCCTGCTTTCGGGCGAACCAGATGCGGACGCTTTGACCCCGCGCGGCCGGTCCATTCATAAAATCCGTCGACTGGCACGAGACACCGCTTGTGGCGCAAGGCACCTTTGAACGAAGGCTTTTCATGTGCGGTCTCAGCCCGCGCATTGATCAAAGTTGCAAAAGTCCGTGGATCTTTGACCCAGGGTGGCAGCAGCCCCCATCGGACCAGGTCGAACATCCTGTTGCCGTTTGCATCGAGGCCGACTATGCCGACCGGTTGGGTCGGTGCGATATTGTAGCGCGGCGGAAATACGTGCTCGTTCTGGTAGCGGAAATAGGATCGCACGGCTTCGTGCGGCGAGGTTAAACTGTAGCGTGAACACACAAGAGGTTCTCCAGCTCCTTAGAAACGCTCAGGCGCACTAACATGACCACTGCCGATACCTCAGACAAGCCGCCCGCAAGACCACCTTGGCCAAAAGTGGGCGCGAGCTTTGCGCTATTTCGCGACGACAGTGTTTTGCTGATTGAGCGCTCGAAGCCGCCGCGCCGTGGCATGTGGAGCCTACCGGGTGGCCATGTGGAGCCCGGTGAACGCGCGGCGGACGCAGCTTTGCGAGAATTGGTCGAGGAGACCGGCTTGGTTGCCACAACCGAGGGTCTCGTCGATATTCACGATGCGATAATCCGCGACGATGATGGCAACCTTCAAGCTCACTACCTATTAGCGGTGTTCTACGGCCGCTGGTCCGCAGGCGAACCGATTGCTGCGAGCGATGCTGGCGACGCCCGCTTCGTTCCCTTCGATCAACTCGATGAATACCCGTTGACGCCCGAAGCAAAGCGGCTCATTGCGCAAGCACGCGTAAAACTCAGAGCTTTAGCGTAAGGTTCACGATTGACGAGACAACACACCATAGGGCGTCGGTTCGCTCGCACCTCGATCTTTGCGGTCGCAATTGTGGTGTGTGCCAACGCTGCAATGGCGGCTGAAGGCAAACCTTATGACGACAAGTTGTTCCGGTTGTCGGAAATCCTCGGAGCGGTTCATTATCTGCGTGAGCTGTGCGGCTCGAACGACGGCACCCTTTGGCGCGACCGCATGAAGGAGCTAATGGACGCTGAGGGTTCTTCGGCGTTGCGCCGTGCACGCCTTACCCAGAGTTTCAATCAAGGTTACACGAGCTTCAGTCGCACCTACAAAACCTGTACGCCGTCAGCCCAAACGACGGTTGTCCGTTTCTTGACCGAAGGTACGCAAATCTCCGAAGGACTGGTGAAGTCGATTCCGTGACCACGTTTAACAGCTAGCGCGTTTACCTTCGTCGACCGCCGCGTTCACCCTGAATTGCAGTTGCACCTATCGATCAGCGATCAGCGTGTTAGTCGTCACCGTGAATTGATTGAGGAAAACGCGCATTACGAGGTCATGGGGCGACGATGGAAATTCACCAATTGGCGAAAAGCTCGGATGCGAGTCTCATGGCTCTAGGCATCATCCTTGATGCCTGGGATGAAGGTGCGGACGCTGGCGTCGCGCCGGAGCTCATGGCCTACGCAGCACTATTTACAGCGTTGACGGATCTGGTCGGCGCATTCGGCGAAGACGCGGTCGGCAGCTTGCTCACTGGTCTTGTTGGCCGCGTTGCCAAAGGCGAATTCACTGTTGCGCGAACCGTGCAATGATCCGCTCGCTCGCTGGTCAAATTACGTGAAGACCTTTGAGCACCACTTCGCCGATCAGCACCACCGCGAATACCGCGAGCAATAAACCTGCTGCCATGTTGATCTGTTGCAACCGATGAAGATCGAGCTTATGGCGGATGCGACCGATCAAGTTTGATAAGATGATCCACCAGCTCAGGCCGCCCGCCATGACGGCTGCAACCATTGTCAGCGCATCGATATAACCGTTCACCTCGACGAACGAACTGATGCCGCCGAAAATCGCGAATAAACCCAGCACGGCACCGGGGTTGGTAATCGTCAGAAAAAACGTCTGCGGAATATCCCAGGCGAAGTCGGCCAGTGTCGCGTTCTCATCGTCATCAATGGAAGGCGGAGAGGTCGGCGGCGGCGTCAGATAAAGCTTGATTGCAAAACCCAGCAGCACCAAACCGCCGACGATCTGGATGCTATTGCGCCAATCCTTGACCGCACCTGAAATCGAGCCCACTCCAAGCGCCGCGAACAGGGCGATGAACCCGTCACCCAGCACGGCGCCAAGTCCCGCAGCAATTCCGCCCATCACGCCGCGCGAAATCGCCCGCTGGATGCACAGCACGTTGACGGGGCCGACGGGTGCCGACACCAGTATCCCGACGGCCATACCAACTGGAATGATCAGTGGATTGGGGAAAAGTTGCATCAAGGACTGCATGAGCCTCCGAGGCGTGCGGATTTACGCATGCTCATCGATGAAACTGGATCGGCATACGTAATTTGACGCATGATGCAGCATTGTCCTGTCGATGCTGTCATCACTATCGAGGATCCCCGATGCCGTTGCGCGCCACATTGTCGATCATTCGTCTCATCATAGTGTTAATAAGCGGCCTACTGCTTGTCCATGCGACGACAGATGTAGGTGTCGCGCGCAGCCCGAAATCGAAAACGGCGCCCGAAGCGGAGGCTCCAGCCAAGAATAAGCCGGGCATCAACCAACTACCGGCAGCCGTGGCGGAAATGCGTGATGGCATCCTGGCCGCTGTGAAATCGGGTCGGATCGAAGATTTGCAAGTGCCGATCGCCTGGAATGAGCTGCCACCGGCATTTGCGAAAGATTCGACGTCCGATCCAATCGACTACTTCAAAAAGCAATCCGGCGACGGGGCGGGCCGAGAGATCCTCGCCATTCTGGCCTCTGTCTTGGAGGCGGGGCACGCGACCGTGCCGGTCGGCAAAGACGTCGAGAACAATCTGCTATTTGTTTGGCCGCGATTTGCCGAGCTACCTCTTGATAAACTCAGTCCCGAGGACGAAGTACAAATTTATAGGCTGATTACGCCAGCGATGCTCAAACTTATGCGTGAACAAAAAAAATGGACTTGGTACCGGCTTGCAATTGGCGCGGATGGGACGTGGCACACGTTTAGCAAAGCCGATTGAAGATGATAGTAACCATATCCGAACCGCGCATTAGGCATTTTTAGACCGATTAACTACTTCACCACGACAGCAACTTTGATGAGAGGAAATAAATGTAATGCGTTATTTTATCGCTGGCACGGCCTTGATGCTGGCGGCATCGCCAGTCGCAGCCCAGGGGTGGAACCCCTTCGGTCCGTTACACACGACAACGGGCGCGTATGGCACAAGCTCAAGCCCACCCGTGACAGTCAGAACAGCGCCAATGCGGTCCGAAACTGTGACGAGAGAGGCTCGCTCGAACATGCAGGGTTTCCCTGCTGATCGGTCGTCTCTCCCTTCCCTCACTTCGCCGCCTGCACTGTATTCGTCGGATGGCGGTCCTCAGCCCTCGATTTCCGGTAGCACTCCTCCGCTCGTCTCCTTTAATTCCAGCTACGGTGCGGGTAACGTCGTAATCGATAGCGGCGGTCGCAGCTTGTATTTGGTCGTCTCCTCTACCCAGGCTTATAGATATCCCGTCGCCGTGGGCCGGGAGGGCTTCTCTTGGACTGGCGTCGAAAAGGTTTCACGCAAGGCTCAGTGGCCGGATTGGCGCCCCCCTGTCGAGATGCGCGAGCGTCAGCCGGGCTTGCCGGAAGTAATGACGGGCGGAATTCGAAATCCGTTGGGAGCTCGTGCAATCTATCTCGGCTCGACACTCTATCGCATTCACGGCACCAACGACAGCCGATCGATCGGCAGCGCCAGTTCGTCTGGTTGTTTCCGTATGACTAACGCTTACGTCGTCGATCTTTTCAATCGAGTTTCCACCGGTGCGACCGTGCATGTGGTGCCGCGTTTGCCAGCGTCGATCTCGCGCGGCATGGCGCAGAATGACGATGAGGAAACGACGACGGTAGCTTCCAGAGGGCGCCGGTCTTAATATCTATCCCACTTCGTGAAACTTAACGGGCTCGCCGGTGGCGGGCCCGTTTATTTGGCCGTCACGCATCGCGGCACGTCCCCTGATGAAGGTCGCGACCGGCCAGCCTTTCACTTTGACGCCATCATACGGCGTCCAGCCGCAGCGACTAGCGACTTGGGCGTTGCGAATGGTTTCCGTGCGCCCTAGATCGACGATCGTCAGGTCGGCATCGTAGCCCATGGCGATCCGGCCCTTGGTGGCCAACCCGAAAATCCGTTGCGGCCCAGCGCTTGTCAAATCGACAAAGCGCGCGAGCGACAACCGTCCAGCATTGACATGATCGAGCATGATAGGGACCAGTGTCTGCACGCCTGTCATGCCCGAATGCGACGCTGGATAGGCGTGGTCCTTTTCTTCGCGCGTGTGCGGTGCGTGGTCGGAGCCCAGAACATCGACCGTACCGTCGGCGATGCCGGCCCAGATCCGAGCTTTGTGCGCGGCATCCCGAACCGGCGGGTTCATTTGCGCGTAGGTGCCAAGCCGCTGGTAGCAACCGGGTGCTTCGAGCGTTAGATGGTGCGGCGTGACTTCCACACTCGCCCAAGCCTTGTGATGGCTCAGGTATTCCATCTCCTCACCCGTCGAGATGTGGAGGACGTGCACGCGACGTCGATTTTTCTCGGCCAACCCCACCAGCCGCTTCGTCGCGATGAGAGCCGCTTCCGCATCGCGCCAAACCGGATGCGACGACGCATCGCCTGCCACCCGCAAACCCATGCGCGAAATCAAACGTGCTTCATCCTCGGCGTGGAAGGCCGCGCGACGACTGATCCGAGCGATGATCCGATCGAGCGAACTATCGTCATCGACTAATAGATCGCCGGTCGACGAGCCCATGAACACCTTGATGCCGGCCGAGCCTTCGAGGCGCTCCAGCATAGGAATGTCGGCAATATTCTCGCGCGTGCCGCCGACGTAGAACGCATAGTCGCAAAACATCCTATGGCGAGCGGCAGAAACTTTGGCGGCAAGTGCCTCTTTCGACGTCGTGAGCGGTTTAGTGTTGGGCATCTCGAATACGGCCGTCACGCCACCGAGCACGGCACCACGGCTGCCCGTTTCGAGGTCTTCCTTGTGAGTGAGGCCCGGCTCGCGGAAATGCACTTGGCTATCGATCACGCCGGGCAACACGTGCAGGCCCTTGGCGTCGACAACTTCGACGGCCTTGGCATTGCCGAGCTGGCCAATGGCGGCGATCTTTCCATCGGTGATGCCAATGTCACGAACCCCTTCGCCATCGTGGTTGACGACCGTTCCGCCCCGCACCAGCACATCGAATGTCGTCGTCATCATCGCCCTCGCGCTCTGGTCATCTCGGCTCCGCGTACTATAACAGGGCTATATCGGAAAGGCTTCACGATCCATGACCGCACACATTGCTCAATTGACTGATCGGGGCGTCGTGCGCGCGACCGGCACAGATGTCGCTAAACTGCTCGACGGGCTGATCACCAACGACATGAATGCGCTCGTTTCGCTGCCGGCCATTCACGCCGCGCTGCTGTCGCCGCAGGGCAAGATTCTGTTTGCGTTCTTCGTTGTGAAATCAGGTGAAGAGTTTTATCTGGACGTCGGCCGCGACCACGCGGCTGCGCTCGTCAAACGATTGAATTTCTACAAACTTCGCGCCGACGCGCAGTTTGCCGACGTAAGTGCAGAGATGTCAGTAGCGGTATCGTGGGGTGGGCCGACGCCGCCTGTTCCAAGGGGTGTTCTCGCCTATCTAGATCCGCGGCACCCCACCCTCGGACTGCGGATGATACTACCGTCGGGCCGGCTCACCGAGCTGGGCGCACTCGAGCCGAGCCTCGACGCGTACCATGCCTACCGTGTCGGATGCGGAGTGCCCGAGGAGGTGCGCGACTATTCCCTCGGCGACACATTTCCACACGAAGCCGATTTCGATCTATTCGGCGGTGTATCGTTCTCCAAGGGTTGCTTCGTCGGTCAGGAAGTGGTCTCGCGCACCCAAAACAAAGCGGTCGTGCGCAAGCGGATCGTGCCGATCAAAGGTGAAGGACTGAAAACCGGGGCCGAAATCAAGCACGGTGCGGGCATCGCCGGTTTTGTCGGCTCGGTTGCTGGCAACGCGGCACTTGCCATGCTCCGGCTTGACCGCGCGGCAGAGGCTGCAACAAAAGGCGAACATTTGACGGTCGATGGGAAAGCAATCGTCGTCGATGCAGAAGCTCTCGATCATTATCGAGCCAGCGCCGCATCCAAGCCGGTGATAGATCTATGACAACCGAAGTCCTCGCCCGTTGCACATGGCCCGGCCTCGATGATCCAATCTACACGCACTATCACGACACCGAGTGGGGTGTTCCCAAAGTCGACGAGCGCGCGCTGTTTGAAAAATTGATCCTCGAAGGTTTTCAATCGGGTTTGTCGTGGCTGACGATTCTTAGGAAGCGCAATAATTTCCGCGCGGCGTTCGACAACTTCGACGTGGAGAAAATCGCTCGTTATGACGATGGCGACCGAGCACGGTTGATGGGCGATGCCGGGATCATCCGCAATCGTCTCAAGATCGACGCGACCATCGACAACGCGCGCGCCTACCTGAAGTTCGCCGAGACTACTTCGCTGGCCCATTACCTGTGGGGCTTCGTCGATGGGCGTCCACAAATCAACAGGTATAAGGCGCACGGTGATGTCCCGTCCGAAACCGAGGTGTCGAGAAAGATTTCAAAAGCGCTGAAAGCGAAAGGCTTTCGCTTCGTGGGGCCAACAACAATGTACGCCTTCATGCAGGCCTCAGGACTGGTCAATGACCATCTGCTCGGCTGCCATCGGCATCGCCAGTGCAGCGCATTGATGAAGACCTTCAAATTGCCGAGACTAAAACATGGCGCAGCTTGATCAACTGACCGGCCGGCCGCGCGCGTGGCAACGCATGTTGTCGGGCCGCCGCCTCGATCTGCTCGACCCATCGCCCGCCGACATCGAAATCGAGGATATTGCCCACGGCCTTGCACGGGTCAGCCGGTGGAATGGCCAGACCATCGGCGCGTATGCCCTGTCAGTCGCCCAACACGCATCGATCGTCGAGGATATCGCGCGCGGCCTCGACCCCGAATGGGAGCCTCGCTGGCAATTGGCAGCGCTTTTACATGACGCAGCCGAATATGTAATCGGAGACCTGATAAGTCCGTTCAAAGCCGCCATCGGCCTCGACTACAAGGCTTTCGAATTGCGGCTGCTGGGTGCAATTCACGTTCGATTTAGATTACCGGCAGCGTTACCCAACGAGGTGATTGCTCATATCAAAACCGCCGATGGCATTGCTGCCTACTATGAAGCGACGCGGCTCGCGGGGTTTGCGACCGAAGAGGCGGAGCGGTTCTTTGGCGTGCCACCGCTGTTGCCAAGCGGAATGCAAAATGATCTCGAACACCTCACCGCAGCCCCCGCCGATACAGCGCAAGCAGCGTTCCTGGCCCGGTTCCGGCAGCTCTCGACCTAGAGCGATGATCTCGAAGTCCGCATCCACGCAAACGCGCCAGGAACATTAGCGTGACTTGAAATAACCGCACGTCCGCGCGATGATACCATATCCTCGTAGCCGCATTCGAAAAGCGCACCCGATTGATGCCCCACGGCAAATCTCTAAGTTCGAAGCTGCCCAGCACACGCATCCACGTGTGCTCACTGGCGGCGGTTCCAGAAACGGTTGCGACCGTGAGCGCGACGCATTTGATGACGGTGATCAATGCCCAAACCGTCGTCGAAACGCCAACCAGCATCGAGGCGAAACGGCATCTAAAGATCGCGGTCAACGACATTTCGCTGCCGCAGGAAGGTCTCGTTCATCCGCGATCGGAACACGTCGAGCAAATACTCCGCTTCGCCCGCGAATGGGATCACACAGGGCCACTCGTCGTGCATTGCTGGGCGGGCATAAGTCGCTCGACGGCTGCTACTTTTATCGCCTTATGCGCACTCAACGACGAGGGCGTCGAATCGTTGATCGCCCGCAACATTCGCACCGCCTCGAAAACGGCAACGCCGAATGCGCTCATGGTCTCGATCGCAGATGATCTGCTGGGACGCCGTGGAAAAATGGTTGATGCCATCGCAGCAATCGGCCAAGGCGAGATGGCAATATCGGGCGTACCCTTCTCATTATCGAGCCGATTTTCAGCCACACGCTGACACTTTCAAACACAATGAAAGACTGAAGTTCCCAAAATCGCCATGTTCGATGCGTAACCGGCAGGACTTACGGAGGTCCGCATGCCATCAGATATGAAGCCGATAACAGCAAGCGCGCGTCGCTTAACTGACGATCTTCAACCGGTGCGGACGGTAGCTTTACGCACCGTCCAAGATGTGAGCCAGCACCAGTTACCAGCGAACGGTATTGGTGCTCAGCCGATGAAACACCCTGAATTAGCGGTCAATCTAACAGCCGCTCTGGTGGCAATAAGCAACGACACACCGATGGTGTTGACGGCTTCTACAGCGGGGACGGATGCCTTGCCTTCGGCTCGGTTTCAGTGGAACGGGCAAACTTCACTTGAGACCACGTTGCGCCAAGGCGTCGCCGCGCAAACGGGATTGCAGCTTGGCCATGCCGAGCAATTGCAAACATTTGCCGAACGCACGAATGGTCTGGCCGTCGGCTACTTGGCGTTGACCCGGCCCACCCATGGGGCAACGGCAAATGCTGCTTGGCGCGATTGGTACGACTATTTGCCTTGGGAAGATTGGCGGAACGGACGACCAGCCGTCCTCGCTTCTATAATCGAACCCGGGTTGCGCGCCTGGGCTGACCAATCAACCCCGGGAAGTGACACCAATCGCGACCTTCCCCGGATCGATCTGGTGCGCTTGGCATTCGGCTTCGATCGGGTACCGTGGAATGAGGAACGGGTTATCGACCGGTTCAACATTCTTTCCGACGCCGGTTTGATGGGAGCAAGCGTATTGCCGGGCCGCGCGATGCAATTCGAACATTTGCGCGTGCTTGCCAATGCCATCGGCCGTCTTCGGACTCGCCTGAAAGTTCGGCCCCTGGTGTTTGAACTCATGGAAGACGAATTCACGTTGTTCGAATTGCAGAAGACGGTGGAAGCCGTTCTCGGGCCTCATCTACACAAGCAGAATTTCCGCCGCTTGGTGGAAAGCGCTGGTCTCGTCGAGGTAACCGGTGAGGTGCGTTCGAAGACCGGTGGCCGGCCGGCAAAACTTTTCCGTTTCCGCCGCGAAGTTCTGATGGAGCGCCCAGCTCCCGGTTTCAGAGTGCACGCCCAGCGCATGTAGCGGACCGATTTCGCTCAACGGACGAGATCGACCAGATTGGATCGTCGCGAGCAAACCAGATATAGCTCGCGACGGCCGATTTGAAACGGGCCCCAACAGCTGAGATCAGGGCTCAATGGCACAAACGACAATCGCCGGGAATGCGACGAACCGGACTTTTGCGCAGACCGGGCTCTTTGCAGCAATATTCTTGAGCGCGCTCGTGTTGACGCTCAGCTTGCGGGTGCCGACGTTCATCCATCACGAC
>JANLXZ010000327.1:0-2096 GCA_031365375.1 Hyphomicrobiaceae bacterium
AGCTCCTTCAACCCGCGACGGATGAGCTTGGCTGTGTCGGCGCCATCGCCCAACTCGCCCATCGCGACGGCAACGGCTTGCGCTGCTTGCGAAGGTTGATAACCGAGGTTGGTCAACGCCGAGATCGCCTCGGCGGCGGCATTATCCTCAGGGCGCGGCGTGCCGGTCGACTTGCTTTTGCCAGCCGATGCAACCGGCACATTCAGCCCGGCGACGCTCAATGCCGGCGCCTTGTCCTTCAGCTCCATGACGATGCGCTGCGCCAATTTTTTGCCGATGCCCGGTGTCTCTTCGACGGCGGCCCAATTCTGCAATGCGATTGCGTTCGCCAAATCCTGTGTCGACAGCGTGCCGAGCAGCGCCAATGCGACCTTGGAGCCGACACCCTGGATCCCTTGTAGCGTTCGGAACCAGCTACGCTCGACTTCGCTGGTGAAACCAAACAGGCGGATGTAGTCCTCGCGAACGTGGGTATCGATCACGAGGCGCACCTCCTGTCCCAGATCCATCTGCCGCAAGGTCCGCGACGAACACGACACGTCATAACCGACGCCGTTCACATCGATGATGGCGTGAGCTTCGCCAATGGCGTCGACGATACCGCGCAACTTGCCGATCATTATACGGCCTCCCTCAGTGCCCGAAGCGCGCGTGCCTGTGGACTGGTACGGTGATTGGCATGACAAATGGCGATCGCCAGTGCATCGGCTTCGTCGGCGCTCTCGAATTTTGCTTTGGGCAGCAGGAAGCCAATCATCGCTTGGATTTGCTTCTTCTCAGCGTGGCCCGCGCCCACCACCGTTTTCTTGATGACATTGGCGGCATACTCGGCAACCGGCAGCCCCTTCATCGCCGGCGCCAGCATGGCCATGCCACGCGCCTGACCAAGCTTCAACGTAGAGCGCGCATCCTTGTTGACGAATGTTTCTTCGACCGAGGCTTCCTGCGGAGTGAAGGTCGCGATCACCGATACGAGCCCTTGGTAAATCTCGCGCAGCCGATAAGCCAACGTTTCAGCGGAGTCCGACGTGACCATGCCGGACGCCACATACACCAGCCGCACACCGTCGCTCTCGATCACGCCCCAACCGGTGCGGCGAAGGCCTGGATCAATGCCAATGATGCGAATCGGATTGCGGTTCATGGGCGATGAATAGCATGAGCGGCCCCGCTTCACCGAGCCTCGACAGCCCTTGCTAACGGCGACAGGCGCAATAAGGTGCGCCGAGAACTCAATGAGCAACAGTTAGGCCCTACCCATGACCCTCTCCATGTATCAGGCGTGCGTCCCGCCATTTCTGCAGACGCTCGAAGGGCTCACGAATGTGCTCGACAAGGCCGAAGCGTTCTGCACGACGAAAAAAATAGACCCGGCGGTGCTGGTGAACGCGCGTCTCGCGCCGAATATGTTCGCTCTAGCCCGCCAGGTTCAAATCGCCTGCGACTTTGCCAAGGGCGCCAGCGCCCGCCTCGCTGGCATCGACGTCCCAGGCTATGAAGACAATGAGAAAACGATCGAAGATCTCAAGGCCCGCATCACCAAGACCGTCGCCTTCGTCAAGACGATCGAGGCGGCCAAGATCGATGGCTCCGAGGAGCGCGACATCACGCTCAAAATCGCCGGCAACCCGGTGACGTTCAAGGGCCAGTTCTATCTCGTCAACTTCGCCATCCCGAACTACTATTTTCACCTGACGACGGCCTACGCCATTCTGCGGCACAATGGAGTGGATCTCGGCAAGGGCGATTTCCTCGGACTGACGTTGGGTCGCTGACAATGAGCGATTCGCTGGATCCTAAAAGCGCGCGTCCCCGCACGTTCGATGCTTCGAAAACGAGCGCCTTAAGCGCCTGGTTAGCGCACGCGCTCGGCGGCACAGCTGCCATAACCGACGCATCGTTGCTGAGCGGTGGCGCGGTGCAGGAGAACTGGCGCATCACCGTTGCGGTCGGCAGCGGTCCGCGTGCCGGCACTCATACCTGGGTGATGCGCACGGATGCCGCGCAACGGCTGAGCCTCAGCCTCGATCGCGAGGCCGAGTTCGCCGTTCTCAAGGCGGCGCATGCTGCGGGCGTGCCGGTTGCCGAACCGATCG
>JANLXZ010000031.1:0-26712 GCA_031365375.1 Hyphomicrobiaceae bacterium
CATGCAACTATCGATTGGCGGCCGCGTTAGTGTTGAAACGAGGGGCACGCTTGCACCATGCTTCTGAATCATATGCTGAAACAATTCGTAACAGAGGAGCAGTCGACCTAATTCCGCGCTGGGATTTAAGGGGGACTGAAAACTAAAGATGGCAGCCAGAGCTCTTCCCTCATTGGCGGGCGGTTCAGTTGGTCTCGCCCGCTACTTGGACGAAATTCGACGGTTCCCAATGCTCGAGCCGAACGAAGAATTCATGCTCGCAAAAAGTTGGCGGGAACACGCGGATTCTGACGCCGCCGAACGATTAGTCACGTCACATTTACGCTTGGTGGCACGCATCGCCATGGGCTACCGGGGTTATGGATTGCCGATCGGCGAAGTGATCTCCGAGGGCAACGTCGGACTAATGCAAGCGGTGAAGCGGTTCGAACCCGATAAAGGTTTCCGCCTAGCCACTTATGCAATGTGGTGGATCAGGGCTTCCATTCAAGAGTATATTTTACGCTCATGGAGCCTCGTCAAGATCGGCACGACCGCCGCGCAAAAGAAGTTATTTTTCAATTTGCGGCGTACGAAGGGGCAGTTGCAGGCATTGGAAGAGGGCGATCTCAAACCGGAAAATGTCAAAGCAATAGCTGTTAAACTGGGTGTACCCGAAGACGACGTCATCAACATGAACCGTCGCCTCGGTGGTGATAGTTCTCTGAATGCGCCGGTGCGTGCGGATTTAGAGGGCGGCGGTGAGTGGCAAGATTGGCTGGTGGACGATACGCCGGATCAAGGTGAGCGGTTTGCAGACAGCGAAGAGCTCGATATGCGGCGCTCGTATTTGACCAAAGCTATGTCGTCATTAAACGATCGTGAGCGGCGTATTTTCGAAGCGCGAAGACTGGCTGAAGATCCCAAAACGCTAGAGGATCTCTCCGCCGAATTCGGGGTCTCCCGGGAGCGCATCCGGCAGATCGAAGTTCGAGCATTCGAGAAGGTTCAAAAAGCCGTCCAGGCATCGGCCAAGACAACGTCGGCGAAAACGCCCGCCCTTGCCGATTGATCGAAGCAGGCGAGAAGGCATTGCAAATTCAGCGCCCACGCTATGTCGGCGGTGAATTTGTTTGCGTGATACCCAATTCCATGACTTTACCTTCAGGATGCGACGACGTCCCTTCATCGTCCTCAATCCGAGCGCAGGCGTGCCGCGTCGACGGTTCTTTGCCGCTGTTTTGGCGCGTTTGACCGAGCGTGGCGCTGATGCGACTGTTGTCGCGCCGAAAGACTGCGATGGCGCTGCCGCGTTGGTGCGGGCTGCCTGCAGCTCCCATGATCTAATTGTTGCGGCCGGTGGCGATGGCACAATCCGGCACGCTGCGGCAGCAATGGACGGCTCCGATGTGCCGCTCGGCATTATACCCCTCGGCACCGGCAACGTGTTCGCACGCGAAATTGGACTTCGACGTGATCCAATTCAAGTTGCCGACACACTCGTGGATGGCGAAATTAAAACTGTTCGCGGGGCTCATGCGAACGGTGAGCCGTTCTACTTGATGGCCGGAGTTGGCTTTGACGCGCGCGTCATCAAAGCGCTCAAACAGCCGCTCAAGCGCTTGCTCGGCCGAGCTGCATATGCGCCGGCCATGCTCGAGGTTTTGCAACAACCGCTCGATCGGTTGGACGTATTGATCAATCAACAGCTTCATCACGCAAACTGGGTAATTGTCGCCAACGCGCGCCACTATGGAGGCAGTTTCGTGGTGACACCCGAAGCATCGATATTTAAGCCAGGGCTCAAGATCGTTCTGATCTGCGCTGAAAACCGGGGCGACCTCATAAGGCAATTGCTGAAACTTGCTCGCGGAACGCTGGTGCAAAAGAATAACCCGGCCGTCCGCGTGTTCGATGGAGACGAAGTTATCGTGGCGAACGCTTTGGCTGACGGGCCGCCGATGTTCGTGCAGGTAGACGGCGATGCGTTCGGTTCGCTCCCACTTCGCATTGATGCCAACGGGCCACAATTACGCTTGATCGTTCCGAATTGAGCATTTGTTCGAAATCCCGTCACGCGAATCGACTATTTTGCATTTGTCGGAGTAGTTAACGGACGCAGATCAAGCCTCGCTGCGAGGTCTTGCCAGCTGTGTAGTGCGCGTCAGATCTGAGGGCATTAGAAGCCTTGAAGCATCTGTACGTCTATGTAAGTCGAGCCGGTACTCCTATCCGGCTGCACGCGAAGCGGACTTGGACAGGACCGCTGTTCGAAGCGTCAGCCGTCGTCACTCGCGCGGAGCATCCGCGTTCCCGTCCTGAACAGCAACAAATGAACAATCCGGCGCCAGCATCATTTACCGATGCTGCCGACAGCTTAACCGCACCACTTTTCGGTGTCGGCGCTAGCTTCGGTTTTAGTCTGGTGACGTCATGTGGTGCCAAAGCAGAGAAGATGGAGAGGCCAGAATGAACAAGCGCCTTCATCAACAGTCCGGTCGCAGTTGCTTAACTTATCCGTTGCGAAGCAATTTCAGAGCAGGATCATCTCCTCGCAAATGGGATCTACTGCACTGGCATCACCAGCATAAACATCCGCCAAGTATGGCGTGATTGAACCCCTAGCCGGATAGGTTGTGCGAACCGCGTCCGGCCACGAGAAACAAAAAAGCCGGTTCTCGCGAGAGCCGGCTTCATTCGTATTAGCTCAGGTAACGGCACATCACATTGGGATGCGGGCTATTTGGTTCGAGAAATAATTTTCGACTGCCGTGCTGATCGAGTTCGATACCTTGTCGCGCCATTCGTCGGATTTCAAATTCGCCGCGTCCTGACGGTTCGTCACGTAGGCAAGTTCGATGAGTACGGCCGGCACTTTCGCGGTTTTCAGTACGCGGAATGCTGCCGAACGATCGGGATTGTTCTGCAGGTTGGTCGAGCCGCCCATGAAGTCTATGACGGAGCGAGAAAACAGGTTCGTGCGCTCTGTATTGACATCGACTTCGCGTTCGGCAAAATCCGACAGAATGTTTTTGACGGCAGCGGTGGCATCGCCATCGTGTTTCTTTACGGCGGCAAGCTCGGTGGCCGATAATACGTTTGCAGAAACCTCGCCTTTGGCGGAGCGTTTCAAGTCTTTCGCCACGCCCTCACGCAGAGAGTAGATGGTAGCACCTCGCGCATGCGCGCCAGCATAGTCTGCATGCACCGCAATAAACAGTGCCGCATTGTGTTGCTCGCCGAAGTCGCGACGCGCATCAAGCTCGACGAAAGTGTCCGTGTCGCGGGTCATCAGGACTTTGTATCGACCCGTTGCATTCAACTTGTCGCGCAAAACCTTGGAGAACGCGAGAACGACATCTTTTTCGACGGTGCCGAACTTGGTGGCGCCCGAGTCGTGCCCGCCATGGCCTGGATCGATCACGATGATCGGCTTGAAGGCTTTTTGCGCCTTTACCTCGGGGCGAACCGCTAACTTCGGAAGCGGTGGTTGCGTGCTGCCCGGACTAGGGGCCGCGCCCAGCGATGCCATCGCGACCGTCGTCTTGAGGGGTTTGCGTGCTTGACCGCGTAAGGCCGGGTCGACTGGTACGATATCGAGGACGAGGCGGTGCGTGCGGCCATCCCGGCTTTTCTCGACGATCGCCTTTTCAACGATGACTGGCGCCGTGACAGCAATGACGACCCGCGTCTTACCGGGCGCCGAAAGGCCGCCGTAAAATGACTGAACGAGGCCGACAGAGTCGGCGCCGCTCTGCACGGGCAGTTGCATGCGAACGTCCGGCATGTCGACAATGACACGATTGGGGTTCGACAGCGAAAGCACCTGGAAATCGGTGGGCTTTTCTAGGCCGATAACGAAGCGTGTACGTGTGGTGTCGCCCTTGACGACATCGCGCTCGACGACCGGGTGAGCCGAAGCGGCGACGGTCGACACGGCAACCGTTTTGGGTGCCGAGATATTCGATACGGGGATCGAAATCGGAGTGGTCGTGATCTTTTGGATGGGCACGCCCGGCTGCAGCGGGGCAACCGTCTGCGCGATACTCTGCGCCAGGGCCGGCGCACAAGCTGCCAAGGTGAACAAAACGCCGATGATACCCGCAAACCGGCTGCGGCCGGACCACGGCAACTCAACTGAACGCATACTGCCAGACCCCCGTCTACGCATACGGTTACAACTTACCATCCTCGATTGCCTGAGGACTGTGGCGATTAATCGGTCACGCCAGGGCAATGTTATGGAATGGGCATGGTTAAGGTCTGGTTATCCGCCGACCAGTTTGGCGTAACCTTGTCCGACTGTGTCGTCGATCATGCGACGATACTGGCCGTAGGCAGCGTGCGCCGGGGTGATTTCGCCGAATGCAGTTTCGCTAAAATTCGACTGCTTTTTGAACATGATCGGAGCCGCAACGGGGATGATTTGCGCACGCGCCTTGTTGAGGGTCGTGATCAAGCCTCGCATTTCGCCATTTTGATCGAGTTGCGAGACCACAATCATTCGCATCGCACCTTTGGTCAGCGATACGAGGTGAATATACATTGATGAGGCCGGAATATAGAGGCGGCCCCGGTGTGAGTAGGGCGCGTCGGGGCGGTTTTGTTCCTCAAATAAAAGACTGGGCCAGCCAGCGTCCCACGAAATTTCGGTCCGGTAGGCGATAATCATATCCGGCACGGAGAACGCAGGTCGCAGCGTTAAGAATCCGCCGACATAATGATCAACCGCCAACCTATTGTAAGCGCCCATATATAGCGGTGAAACATCGGTGCCAAGGCCAGGGCGCCCCGGATCGTGGCGTTCCACGACGTGGCCGCCTGGCGATGCATTCCAGGCCTGTTTGAGATCTTCGAAATCCAATCCCAGGACCATGCAAACATCGAACAGCGTTTGATCGCGTACGGGGCGTCCATTCATCAGGTTCTGCACGGTTTTCTCGTGGCAATCCGCTGCATCCGCAAGTTCGGCTTGCGTGATTTTTTTCTCGATCATCGCCTTGGCGATGCGGGAAACGGCTGGATTGCGGTCGGCAATTGACATGGAGCGGGTCTCGGGGTGGGCGACCTGTTTGCCGGTCGATGCGGGAACGTACCGGTATTGTCCATCGACGTGCAATCGACATCGCCAATTTACCGGAAACAACCGCCCGTTGCTGCTCGATGGGCTGAGCTTTCCACCGGACACGGTGCATCTTCTCACTATCGACAACGCGATGAACTGAGAGGGAATATACATGATACGCGCAATTGTATTGGCAGCTGGAATTGGCACGACAGCGATGGCTGCAATGATTTCGACACCGGCCGCATCGATGGATTTCTCTTGCTATGAGGCTACCAAGCCGGCCGAGCGCACGATCTGCAGTGATGCCCGGCTCGGCAATCTCGATGATCGTATGGCCACGGTCTATGGAAAACTTTGGTCGGTTTCCGGTTTTCGCAGTCGCTTGGCTCTGCGCGACGAGCAGCATCGCTTTCTTGGTGCTCGCAACAATTGCGGACGAGACGCCCGGTGCATCCGCGACGCTTATCTCGATCAAATCAGCGTGTTGGACAGCAAACTGTCGGAGACGCTCAAATATTAAATCAGACCAAGAGCGCCAAGCAACATCGAAATGCCGGCCGCTGCCATCATCACCTCGATGATGATCTGGAAGCGGCTGGCGTCGAGCGTCAGAAGCACATGCTTGGAAATCCAAGAGCCGACCATCAACGCCATGCCAACCATCAGCCCACGCCATATCGTGTCTGCGGATAACGCGCCGAAGGTATGGAATGTCGCAGCCTTGGTGAGCGAAATGGCGGCTGACCCCAACGCTTCAGAAGCGATGAAACCGCCCTTGGTCAAACCATATGCCAGAAAGAACGGCGTGTTGATGGGGCCGGTGGAGGCAACGATGCCGGTCAGGTAGCCGATCACCGCCCCAACGACAGCCATGCCTGGCAACGTCATCGTGAAGCCTCGCTCCACCAACCATCGACGGCCGGGTATCGATGCCAATAGAAATATGCCGAGCGCGCCCTCGACTATTACCGAATTCAGCGTCAGCAGTGTGCGTGCGCCAAGAGCTGCGGCGGGTACAGCTGTCGCGCAATAAACTACGTTTAGTTTCCAGTCGACTTCGCGCCACCACACCGCGACACGAGAGCCATTTGCCATCAGTGAGGCGATTGCCATAATCGGGATCGTTTCTTTCGGACCGAACGACCACACCAGTGCTGGCAGCAACATGATCGACGCACCAAAGCCCACGACACCGCCGACGGTGCCGGCGGCGATCCCCAAGACTAATATAAATACCCATTCCACTATGACGCCATTCCCCAGCTTTGGTCATGTTCGAGCCTTACTCGATCTGCATTATGACAGCGAACCCAACCTGTGGATCGCGCGACGGAAAAGCGATTCCCATCGCGTTAAACAAAAGCTAACGCGTGTTCGGCACACCTTGGATGGTGGAGACCTGATCGGCACCGCCACGCAGTAGCTTTACGCCAATGATCGCAGTCGAGGCCGACCCATGCCGCAGCACGACGCCGTCACCGCACTTCGCCGTTTCGGGCTCGGACCAAAACCGGGCGACATGAAGAAGATTGCAGGCGATCCACGTGGATATTTGCTCGCCAGTTTGAGCGATAAGACTGCCGCCAAAATAGACAATCCGCAATTAGAGCCAAGTCACGTCGTTTATGCTGAAGCACAAGAGGCGCAGTTGGCGCAACGCCTTGCCCAGGCTCTCGTCAAAGAGGCGACCAAGGCTAACGGGTCGCCAGTGCCGCCGGCCGCGGCTGTGACCCCCCAGCCGCCTGTGGCCAATCCGATGCAGCCGACGGAAATGGCGCCCAAGACTACCGCGGGAATCGCGGATGTTCGACCCGCGCAGATACGCCGGGACGCACTCAACGAAGAACTTGCGGCGCGCATCGAGCGTGCGATCGCGACCGATAGTGCGCTCGTCGAACGTCTGGCGCTATTCTGGTCGAACCATTTTTGTGTTTCATCCGCCAAGGGGCCTGTGCGCGGTTTGGCCGGCGGCTATGAACGCGAGGCGGTTCGACCGCATGTACTCGGCCGGTTTGCCGATATGTTGCGCGCGGTCGAAAGCCATCCGGCGATGCTGATCTTTCTCGACAACCAAGTTTCGATCGGCCCGAACAGCAAGGCTGGCAAAAATCGCGGCAAAGGCCTCAACGAAAACCTAGCGCGTGAAATCCTCGAGCTGCATACGCTCGGTGTCAACGGTGGCTACGCGCAAGACGATGTGACGAACCTTGCGCGTCTATTGACCGGTTGGACGGTGGGGCAGGCGAACGTCGAACAATCTGAACCGGGCAAATTCTTTTTCGCCGCCCCTCGCCATGAGCCGGGTCAGTGGGCAGTCGCGGGCAAACGCTACGGCGACGAGGGTCAACGGTCGGCGGAAAAGGCACTCGACGATCTCGCTCGTCATCCTTCGACAGCCCGGCACATTGCCACCAAACTCGCGCGCCACTTCGTGTCACAGAATGCGCCTCCAACTCTCGTCGCCGCTTTGGAGAAGACCTTTCGTGACACCGATGGTGATCTTGCCATGGTTACGCGGACGCTCGTGAGTTCGACCGAGGTATGGTCGCATCCGGCGACGAAGATCGTGCCCCCGTACGATTTCACGATCTCGGTCGTTCGTGGACTTCAGTTGCAGCAAAAACCGGCAGAATTGGTGCGGTTGACCTCGCTGCTCGGTCAGCCGGTGTGGCAGGTGCCGTCGCCCAAAGGCTGGCCGGACGACGACGATGCATGGATGGGTCCATCCGCGATCCGCGAGCGCCTGCGGATCGCCGAACGTTTAGCCCGTGATGTCGACAAGATGGTCGATCCACGCGGGATCGCCGATGATCTATTGGGGGCCGCCTTGAGTGATGTCACGCGGCAGGCGATCGCGCGCGCGGAGACCCGCGAGCAAGGACTTGAATTGCTCGTTATGGCACCCGAGTTCCTCAGGAGATAACTCTTATGTCATGTCGCGAACACGCCGTGCTCAGCCGGCGCCAACTGATCAAAGGCAGCGCTGCAAGCCTAGCACTGTGGGGTTTTATCCCAAAGGGTATGGCGGTCGGCACGCGCGATCCGCGTTTGTTGACGATCGTACTGCGCGGCGGGTTGGATGGCCTATCGATGATCGCACCGGCTGGCGATCCCGACTACGCCCGCATCCGCCAGAAACTAGCGCTGAGCAAAGAGGGTGCCACGGCGGGCCTACCGCTCGATGGCTTTTTCGTACTCAACCCGTCGATGACTTACTTGCATAGTCTTTATACAAAAGGTGAGGCTCTGGCGGTTCATGCTGTTGCCACACCTTATCGCGGCAGATCGCACTTCGATGGTCAGGATGTCCTGGAGAGCGGGCTTGGCGGTGTGAGCCGGGCTGAGAATGGATGGCTCAATCGCGCGCTTGCGGGTTTATCGGTTGCAGGCAAGGCTGATCCGAAAGGGTTGGCTATGGGCGCCGTGGTTCCGCTTGTCATGCGCGGCACGGCGCCGGTCATGTCGTGGATCCCTAAGGCCTACGGGATACAGCTGCGAGATTCGACGATTGCCCGGCTGATGGATCTTTACGGCCAGAGCGACCCGAAGCTGGCCAAGGCATTCGCCGAAGGGCTCGAGATCGACAAAGTCGGGATGACGACGGCGACCGGCGCCATGTCCGCTCCCGTATTGCAGCCTGGCGGACCACGTGCGTTTCGCGACTTCATCGAAACCGCTGAAACCGCCGCCAAATTCATGTCGGCGGGTGATGGTCCACGCGTGGCGGCGCTCAGCTACAACGGCTGGGATACGCACGCCAACGAAGGCACAGTGCAAGGTCAGCTGGCAACACGGCTTGCCGGACTCGATGCGGCGATCAAGGCGTTCGCGGAGGGCATGGGGTCCGCTTGGAAGGATACGGTCGTCGTGATCGTGACCGAATTCGGTCGCACGGCGCACACCAACGGCACCGAAGGCACGGATCACGGTACCGCGACGGCGGCCCTGTTACTCGGCGGCGCCGTCAAAGGCGGACGAGTAATCGCGAAGTGGCCGGGCCTGGCCGACAAAAACTTGTATGAGGGGCGCGACTTGGCTCCAACTCTCGATCTGCGTACCGTCGTGAAGGGCGTGCTGCGCGACCATCTCGGCATTCCCGCTGGCGCACTTGGTACGACCGTGTTCCCGGAGAGCCGCGGTGTCGATCCGCTCGAGGGGCTGATTGCCTAGCGATTGTTATAGTCGCCATCCGGAGTGGATGGCGGCCACGCCGCCGGTCAGATTGCGGTAGGTCACGCGCTCGAAACCGGCCGCTCGGATCAATCCAGCGAATGTATCCTGCGAGGGAAATTGGCGGATACTTTCGACGAGGTATTGATAGGGCTCGGCCGCTCCGGCGGCGAGCTTGCCCAGCTGCGGGATCACATTGAAGGAGTGGAAGTCGTACAGCGTGTCGAGAAACGGCACATCGACCCGCGAAAATTCCAGACACAGGAAGCGACCGCCGGGTTTCAGAACCCGCCGTGCTTCGAAGAGCGCGCGATCGATGTGCGTGACGTTGCGAATTCCGAATGCAGTGGTGTAGGCGTCGAACGTCTTGTCTGCGAAGGGCAGCTCTTCCGCGTTGCCCTGCACGATGCTGACGCGATCTGTAAGATTGGCGGCTTCGACCTTGCGGCGGCCGACCTCGAGCATCTCGGCGCTGATGTCGCATAGTGTTGCTGTGCAGCCAGAACCGCCGCGCGCCATGAACCTCAGTGCTACGTCACCGGTACCGCCCGCCACGTCCAGCAGCTTGAACGCCGTTGAACCTCTGGGTGGATTGAGCATGGTGATGAAATCGGTCTTCCACAGGCGATGAAGCCCGCCCGACATCAAATCGTTCATCAGGTCGTAACGCTCGGCAACGGCCGAAAAAACCTCATTGACGAGGCCCTGCCGCTGATCTTCGGCAACCTTGCGGAATCCGAATGACGATTGGGTTGCGCTAGCGGCGCTGATGGTCTGGTGCTTCATGGCCAGAGCTTACACAATTCAGCGGCGCAACAGCCACCGCTTTGTCGCCGCATCGTCAACGGGGATGCGTCGATGGTCGCGGTATGCCAAAACGTCGGCAAGAGCGCTCCCGATGAAGGAAAGAAATTCGTGAAACTCGATATCGCGCAGACCATGATCGCCGAGGCTCTCAGCTATGGTGCGAAGGCCAAATTTATGCCGCTAGGGGTCGCGGTGCTTGACGCCCGCGGTGCGCTGAAGGCATTTGCCGCAGCCGAGGGCACCAGCTTGCGGCGGGCCGAGCTCGCCATCGGTAAAGCGAATGGGGCGCTTGCGCTGGGCCTCGGCACACGGGCAATCGCCAAAATGGCAGTCGAGCGGCCACACTTTATCGCAGCTGCAACTCATGCGGCCGGTGGCTCGCTCGTTCCAACCGCCGGGGGCGTGCTGATACGCGACGCATCCGGGATGCTAATTGGTGCCATCGGCGTTTCCGGCGACCATTCCGATAATGATGAAGCGGCGGCGCTCGCTGGTATAGCGGCGGTTGGCCTCACAGGTGACACAGGCTAAGGCCATGCCGGAATTACCCGAGGTCGAAACGGTCAGACGCGGGCTCGAACCGGTGATGGCCGGTATGCGCATCGTGCGCGTCGAAGCGCGAAGACCCGATCTTCGATTTCCTTTTCCGCAGCGTTTTGCCGAGCGCTTGACGGGGACAATTGTTCGCACCGTCAGCCGACGCGCGAAATATCTCCTCCTCGCCCTATCAACCGGCGAAACACTCATCATGCATCTTGGCATGAGCGGCAGGTTTTCAATTCGCTTGCCGCACGGCGGCGCTCAAGTGCTCGGCGATTTCGAACAAGACGCCGGTAACGGTTCCATGCACGACCACGTCGTATTCGAAATGTCCAACGGCGCAACGATCACGTACAACGACGCGCGCCGTTTTGGCAGCATGGACCTTTGTGCCGATGCCGACCTTGAGCAGCACCGGCTTCTAGCCGGGTTGGGCGTCGAGCCGCTCGGTAACGGCCTGTCGGCGGATTATCTGGCCTCGCGCGCTCATGGCAAGTCGACTGATCTGAAGGCGTTTCTATTGGATCAAAGCATCGTTGCCGGGCTCGGCAATATCTATGTGTGCGAGGTGTTGTTCCGGGCTGGCCTTAGCGCGCGAAGGCGCGCGTCCTGCTTAGCCACTGGGCGAAGAGCCAAGCCGACCGATCGAGCCGAACGTCTGGTGCCGATTATCCGCGACGTGTTATCCGAGGCAATTGCCGCCGGTGGCTCGACCTTGCGCGACTACAAGCAAGCCGATGGCTCGCTCGGCTATTTCCAACATGCTTTTAAGGTATACGGCCGCGAGGGCAACTCATGCGTGACGCCCGCCTGCACTGGTACCGTTCAGCGCATCGTGCAGTCCGGTCGTTCGACGTTTTTTTGCTCGGTTTGCCAACGGTAGTCGCACGAGCGAGGGAAGCATGGTCGCCGGCCATAAAGTTGCCGGCTGAATCGGGGGACGCAGCCGGCGGCTTCGCTCTACATGGGGACGCACGCGAGGTTACAAACTCATTTACGCAACGGATACCAGACACATAAACACTACAAGGCATACGCAACTGAACTAAATCGTTAAGTCAGGCGCACCGTTCGAGACGCAGCACAAGGTTCGGCGATACGCTTGCAGTCTCAATGCATCCTGGCAACTTTGCAAGCGCACAAAACTGTGCAGTTACATCGTCTTGAAGGATGAACGCGAGACTCTATATGTTCAGATTGCTCCCTCGTCGAGACGTTGGCAATTCCCGAATTTCTCAAGGCTGCTATTGTTTGTGGATAACTCTCGTTGAGCAATTGCAGCATGTTTCTCGGCCACAAATTGAATCCTGTTCCGAGATTGCGCCGAAGCCATTCTTGTCACAAGTTGCGTGCTGAAGTTCGAAGGGCTAGCAGTTTGATCGCCTCCAACCCCAACATCGAAGAGACCGTTTCCACATGACCACGCATCAGCTTCTCCTTCTCCCCGGCGACGGTATTGGCGTCGAGGTCATGGCCGAGGTCGAAAGACTTTTGAGTTTGTTCAACAAGAAGAGCAACGCGGGAAAGTTCGAGACATCGGCTGATCTGTGCGGCGGAGTGTCGATCGACAAGCACGGCGTGCCGCTGACGGATGCAGCGATGGCCAAGGCACAAGGGGCTGGCGCCGTGCTGTTCGGCTCGGTCGGTGGTCCCAAGTGGGACAAGGTCGCCTATCATCTACGCCCTGAGGCGGGCCTCTTGCGCTTGCGCAAGGAGATGGATCTGTTCGCCAACCTGCGACCAGCCATCTGCTATCCTGCCTTGGCTGAAGCCTCCTCGCTGAAGCGTGAAATTGTCGAGGGCCTCGACATTCTCATTCTACGCGAGTTGACGGGCGGCACCTACTTCGGTGAACCCAAGGAAATCGTGACGCTTGAAGATGGCCAAAAACGCGCCGTCGATACCACCGTTTACACCACGCGAGAGATCGAGCGGATCGTCCGCGTCGGCATCGACCTTGCCCGCAAGCGCACCGGCAAACTCCACTCGGCCGAGAAGCGTAACGTCATGGCGACGGGTGTTCTCTGGAACGAGGTGGCGACCGCGACCCACAAGGAGCATGGGGCCGGCGTCGAGATGCATCACATCCTGGCCGACAATTGCGCCATGCAATTGATCCGCAATCCGAAGCAGTTCGACGTCATCGTCACCGACAATCTGTTCGGCGACATTTTGTCGGATGAAGCTGCCATGATGACAGGCTCGCTCGGCATGCTGCCGTCCGCGTCGCTTGGCGCCCCTGATGCCAAGACCGGTGTCCGCAAGGCGCTGTATGAGCCGGTACATGGCTCGGCGCCTGACATTGCCGGCCAGGGCAAGGCCAATCCGATCGCGACGATCGCATCATTCGGTATGGCGCTGCGCTATTCATTCGACATGGCCAAGGAAGCCGACCTTCTCGACAAGGCGATCGCGGGGGTGTTGGCACAGGGCTATCGCACCGGTGATATCATGCAGCCCAACATGCGTGCCGTTGGCACAACGGAGATGGGCGGCGCAATTTTGAAAGAGCTTGAGCAACTGATGAGGTGAACATAACTCAGTTCGTTGCCTTGCGGGGAGTGCGAGAATCGCACGTTAGTGACGGTCTCGCTCACACTCCCGGAGGCACGGGCCAAATGCCGGATAACTTTGAAGTGCAACTCTCCGCATTCGCCGAGCGGGCCATGCGGATCGTATCGCATTGTGGCAGCGAAGAAGCGACCCGGATCTATCTGGTGATGCCTTTTCTTGAGCTGTTGGGCTATGACGCCCGCGATCCATCGGTGCTGGTGCCGGAACACGATGGCAGCATCGATTTCGCCGTCATGGTTGATGGCGTGCCCGAGATCGCGATCGCGGCGACGGGATCGGCTAATCCGTCATCGGACGTGCATGACCGGCTGCGCGGTTATTGGAACGCGCGCGTTACGTCGAAGCTTGGGATCGCAACGAACGGGATCGTTTTCGAAGCCTTCATCGACAGCGAAGCTCCTCACGTTTTAGACCCCGCGCCATTCGCCACGATCGATTTGAAAGCGATTGCAAGCGGCGACATCGATCGCCGCAGGCTCGACCTCGTCCGAATGATGCGGGCATCGCGATACAATCCAAACGCACTGGCCGAACAGGCCTATGCGACAAAACTGCAAGATCGCCTCAAGGGGCAGATTTTGCAGGAGTTCCGCAATCCGTCGGAAGCGCTGTGCAGGCTGATGCTGGAACAGATCGGTATTTGCAATGTGGGGGTTAATGTCATCGATCGGCACTATAGATCGATCTTGAAATCCTCGATGGAGGAAGCGATCGTTGTGCCGGTCGTGCAGGCATTGCGTTGTTTGCCGGCGCCCGCTCGTTCAGCCGTCGACCAAATCAACCCCGGTAAGCGCCACAAATCGCATACGAACTTCTCTGAAGAATTAGCGATATTCGGTCTCTCGAAGCGTCGCAGCGCGTGACGGCTGCGCGGTCGTTGCGCTAACATGCAGTGAAATCGTTTGAAGCCACATCACGAGGTCGAGCACGCCCTATGACAGCAACTCCCGAAACCGGGCACGATTGGTCAAGCGATGTATTCGCGGCTATGACGGCGCGCAACATTTCGACGGTATGCACGATTCCCGATGGCGGGCTCACCCGTCTGCTGAACCTCGTCAAGGCCGCGTCGGCGATGCGGCTCGTCACTTTGACTACTGAGGAAGAGGGAATCGGCGTTGCTACTGGCGCATGGCTCGGCGGTAAACGAGCGATGGTGGCGATGCAGTCATCAGGTGTCGGTAACTGCATCAATGCGGTCGGCTATCCGCTCACCTTGCGCAGTCCATTGCTCTTGCTGGTGACGATGCGCGGCCAGTGGGGTGAGTTCAATCCGTGGCAAGTGCCGATGGGACAAGGCACGCAAACGGTGCTTGAGACGATGGGTGTGAAGTGCTTCCCGGTCGATTCTGCCGCGCAGGTCGGCGAGACGTTTGCGGCAGCAGCCGATATGGCGTTCAACGGGCAACAGTCAGCGGCGGTATTGATCAGTCAGCGGATTATCGGTGCGAAAGGGTTCGGGCAGAAATGACGACGCAAGGACAGACCGCCATTTCCGGCACCAATCAAATAAAGCGCCGCGCTTTCGTCGCCGAAATACTCAAGGCGCGTGCTGGAGCTTTCGTCGTGCCGGGCCTGGGTAGCGCCACGTGGGACTGCTTTGCGGCAGGCGACAGTCCCGAATATTTGTACTCTTGGGGCGGCATGGGCCTTGCCGTTCCAACCGCGCTCGGATTGGCACTCGCCCAACCAGACCGTCGTATTCTTGCGCTGACCGGCGATGGCGAGATGATGATGGGCATCGGTTCGCTGGCAGTGGTTGCCGATCAAGCGCCGAAAAACTTGGGCATCCTCGTGCTGGACAATGAAAGTTTCGGCGAAACCGGCAGGCAAACGGGATTGACGTCGCATAAGACCGACCTTGTCGCGGTCGCCAAGGGATTTGGCATCTCTAATACGTTTGTTGCCACCACCCACGCGGATATCCCGGCTCTGGTGAAGCTTCTTTTCCAGTCGTCCGGTCCGTCATTTGCGGTGGCGAAAATCGGGCTCAGCGAAGATCCGTGGGCGCTGCCTGAGAAGGACGGTGCCGCGATTGCCCGGCGATTCCAGATCGCGCTCGGAGTTGCCAAGCCATGATCGGCTGCTTCAATGGTCAGTAACCTCTCGACGATCGGTTTTCATTTCGACGACGATGCAGCGTTTCATAAGACGATGCAGCATCTGACAGCCGACGCTTTCGAGCGCCTTGCATGTGGCCCGGGCGACTATGCGATTTGGCGCTCGCGGACGAGTGCCGAAATTTGGTTTCACCTCACTGGCGAGCGCGACGAAACGGGGGCGCTCAAAGATAACGGTGTCGTGGGGCTCACACCCTTTTTCGAGGGTCTGAGTGATGTGCCGATCGAAGTCGTCGAAGCGGTCATTCGGCCCGGCGACAACGAATTCGAAGGCGCCTTCCTGGCTTGGGTCAATCCAGACGAAGAGACCGGACTTGGCGCTCACCAGATCGTTTTCGATGCAGTGGATTTTGCTGCGCACTGTGATCGGCCAATGCCATTTCAGGCACGCGCCAAGCTCAGCGGTTTTGCACGCGAGATCAAGATCGTCGAACCCAGCGATAAGGCGTCTCGGGCTCGCGCAGAATCGACGGCACGCTCGTTCATGTCGATTGGACTTTTCCCCAATATGAGACCAACCGCTGGCGGTGAAGGTGAGGCACCTTCATCCAACGCGCTGCTAACTGGCCGGATCATCGAGCATACAACACTGTCAAACGAGGCTACAGGTGCCGAATTTCATTGGTTTTTGGTGCAGTCAGCCGACACCGCCTTCGATATCCTGGCTGATCCTGAATTGGTGCCTGCAGGCATCGCTGTCGGAGCGATCGTTCAAATCGGCTGCCTGTTCTTCGGACGTATCGTAAGCTGAAAATCGCTGCACTGGAATGCCTCCAGCGCGGGACCGTTGTTGCATCGAGCGATTGAATGTTTCCGTCATCCCGCACTAGTCTGTGGCGTGCAGCGGATCGAGCGATCGGACGCGCGCATCAACCCGACGCGTGGAGGAAACATAAATGTCAGACTTCAAGATCTCGCGGCGTAACGCTTTGCTCGGTAGTGCGGCGATCGCCGGCGCAAGCAGTTTAATCGGTTTCGGTCCAGCGCTCGCGAAAGCACCGCTTGCCAAGGGCCAGGCCACACAATTCTACCGTTTCCCGATCGGCGATTTCCAGGCGACTATCGTTTCCGACGGTCCGTTGCCGCTCGGCGAACCATCTTCGTCCATGAAGGGCATATCGAAAGAAGAGATCGGCAAGGCACTGGGCGACAACTTTTTGCCGCTCGATAGCGTCGTACTCGAGCAGAACCTTATCGTTCTCAATACTGGTTCCCGGCTGGCATTGTTCGACTCGGGTATGGGCACCAGCAAGCTGTTCGGCAATACGACCGGTCACTTGTTGAAAGGCCTCCAGGAAGCCGGCATTAAACCAGCCCAGATCGACGATGTCATTTGCTCGCACGCACACATCGATCACACGGGTGGACTGGCCGACGCGAAGGGTAAACGTTTCTTCCCGAACGCGACGATCCATATCGCCAAGTCTGATTACGATTTTTGGACCGACGAGAAAAATATAGGTCCCGGCGCCAGCAAGGAGTTCGTCGCGCACGCCCGGCAAAATCTTCTGCCGTACAAGGATCGGATCAAGTTCATCGAAGATGGCAAGGATGTGATCCCTGGCGTCCAAGCGATGAGCGTGCCAGGACACACCGTCGGACACACAATTTTCATCATCAAATCCGGGTCGAAGTCGCTGGTTTATACCGCTGACGTCACGCACCATCAGATCCTGCTTACTGAAAAGCCAAGGACTGAATTCGCTTACGACACCGATCCCAAACAAGCCGTTCAGTCCCGCCTGAAAGTATTCGATATGATTGCCTCGCAGAAGCTGCCGATGCTGGCTTATCACTTCCCGTGGCCCGGCTACGGTCACCTCGCCAAGCAAGGGGATGGATTTCGCTATTATCCCGAGGCGATGGAATTCGTGAAAATTCCACCAAAGAAGGCGTAACGGCTTCGGCAGTTAAGATATACTCGAGCCCGACCACAGCGAACCGTGGCCGGGCTCGATCGACTTGGAAACAGTTCCTACAACCTGGCGCCACCATTAACCTGTTGCAGATCAGTGTCGGGCCGCGCGCCGAACCAAATCCGGAGTTTGCCGATGACGCGCCGTGCCGCTGATTTACTTGTCGATTGCCTTGTCGGCCACGGCGTCGATCGTGTGTTTTGCGTGCCCGGCGAAAGTTATCTCGCCGTCCTTGATGCACTCTATGAGCGCAATACCGTGCAAACAGTGGTCTGTCGGCACGAAGGTGGCGCGGGCTTGATGGCGATTGCCGATGCCAAGATTACGCATAAGCCGGGCGTTGCATTCGTCAGCCGCGGGCCAGGTGCGACCAACGCATCGATCGCGGTTCACGTGGCCGAGCAGGATGCGGTGCCGATGATACTTTTTATCGGTCAGGTGCCGCGTAACGAGATCGGACGCGGCGCGTTCCAAGAAGTGGATTATGCCAAAATGTTTGGCGACATGGCGAAGATGGTCGCGACGATCGAGAATGCCGATCGCATTCCAGAAGTGGTCGCCCGCGCATTTGTCGTCGCCCAGTCGCCGACGCCGGGAGCCGTCGTCATCGCTTTGCCGGAAGATATGTTGGAAGATCGGACCGCTACCGTACTAATCGAACCAATGACCGTGCCGCGCGCCAGTGGCGGGGCAGCCGACGACATCGAGCGAATTGCCGCCATGGTTGCCAAGGCCGAGCGGCCGCTCATGGTGATCGGTGGTGGCTTGGCGGCCATGCCGGGACGAGCCGCAGCCGTAGCCGCAGCGGAGGCGCACGGTTTACCGGTCGCTGGAACATTCAAACGGCAAGAACTATTTCCAAACACAAACCCGCACTATGCGGGCCACCTAGGCTTTAAGATCCCGCGCTCTCAAATTGCGCTATATTCCGAGGCCGATCTAGTCATCGCAGTCGGGACGCGTCTCGGCGAACTTTCGACCCAAGGGTACACGTTCCCGCTCGCACCCGTACCGTCGCAGCCGTTGATCCATGTTACGGATGATGCCCGCCACATCGGCCGTAACTTTGCAACATCGATCGGGATCGTCGCTGATCCAACCTTGTTTCTCGAAGCTCTCGCCGCACGGCCGGCCAACCCCGAGCCCAAACCCGAGCGGAATGCTTGGATTGCAAAACTGCATAATTATGTCGCTGGCAAACGCTCATGGACGCCTCCAAAAGATGGCAAGCTGGACATGGGCGCCGTCGTCGGCAACTTTGGCAATCGAATAACAGACGATGCAATTTTCATCACGGATGCCGGTAACTTCTCAGGATGGCTGCATAAGCACGTCGCATTCAACGGCCGGCAGCGAATGATCGGCGCGGTTGGCGGAGCCATGGGCGGTGCTATGCCGGCAGCCGTTGCCGCCGGATTGCGCGAACCAACGACGCAGATCATTACCTGGGTTGGCGATGGCGGCGTGCTGATGACTGGCGCTGAACTGGCAACGGCAGTTCAGTACGGTGTACCGGTCAAGATCTTCATTTCGAACAACGGGAGTTACGGCACCATCCGCCAACACCAAGAGCGCGAATACAAAACGCGGGTGCACGGAACGGCGTTGACCAATCCTGACTTCGCCAAATGGGCGGAAAGTTTTGGCGTCAAGGGACTGACGATCAAAACGATCGAGGAAGCACCCAAGATTGTCGCCGAAGCGCTCGATTACGCGGGGCCTGTCGTCGTAGATGTCAAGACGACCGTCGATCATATCACGCCTGGCATGACGATTGCCGAGATGAACAGCCGCAGCTGAGAGGAGGACGTGCCATGCCCCAACCCATCACGCTCATCACCGGTGTCAGTCGCGGGATTGGTGCGGCAATCGCCGCCGACTTGACGGACAATGGGCACTTCGTCATCGGCCTTTCCCGGTCGAAGCCGGAAGCGTTCAAAGGCGAGTTCGTCGCCGTCGATCTCGCCGACGCTTCAGCCGCACGCGAGGCCCTCGCTCACGTCGTGAAGCATCACAATGTAACGCGCCTCGTCAATAATGCCGGTATCGCGTTGGTGTCGGAGCTGACAGAGACCTCACAGGCCGACTACGATATGATGATGAACCTTAATGTCCGCGCGCCGGTGTTGGCTATTCAGGCCGTGATACCTCGCATGCGGGCGGCCAAGTTCGGGCGGATCGTCAACATCGGGTCTCGTGCCGCTATGGGTAAAGAAGGCCGCGGTGTTTACGGTGCAACCAAAGCGGCAATCCTATCGTTGACGCGCACCACCGCACTGGAGAATGCGCAGTATGGCATCACGTCCAACTGCATCGCCCCCGGTCCGATCGCGACAGAAATGCTGATGACGAACTATCCGGAAGGCTCTGCAAAGCTTGCCGAGTTCAGCAAGCAAATCCCTGCGGCACGCCTCGGCACGCCAGTCGAAATCGCTCACGCCTGCGGCTATTTCCTGGACGAACGCGCGAGCTTCACAACAGGCCAAGTGCTTTATGTTTGTGGCGGCATGTCAATCGGGCAAGTGCCAATCTGATGGGCGGTTTGGCGCAGCAATTTCGAACCCGCATCACCGAGCTGTTCGGCATCGAGCACCCAATTCTTTGTGGCGGGCTCATGTGGCTGTCGGATGCGCGCTACGTTGCGGCAAGCGTGAATGCCGGCGGCATGGGCTTCATAACCGCGCGGACGTTCCCCGATCCGGACGTGTTTCGAACGGAACTAAGAAAGTGCGGTGAACTCACCGGCGGTCGCCCTTTCGGTGTGAACCTCTATTTAACGCCGCGCGAAGAGGACAACGCGTTTCTCAAGGGACACGTGCGCATATTGCTCGATGAGGGTGTTCGCATCATCGAGACCTCGGGCCTGCCGCCGAAGAATTTGTTGCCGTTGCTGAAGGAAGCCGGCGCCAAGATCATGCACAAATCGTCGACCGTGCGGCATGCCATCAGTGCTGCAAAGTTAGGTGTCGACGCCATCGCAATCGTTGGCGCTGAATGCGGCGGCCATCCCGGCCTGCAATTGATCGGCACAATGGTGCAAACACCCCTTGCGGCCGAGCGCATCGCGTTGCCGCTGGTGATTGGTGGCGGCATTGGTCATGGCAGTCAAGTTGTGGCCGCGCTTGCCATGGGCGCCGATGCGGTTTTGATTGGCACACGGATGTTGGTCGCCGACGAGATTGATGCGCGCGAAGCCTATAAACAGCGAATGATCGATGCCGACGAGGGGTCGACGCGGCTTATAATGCAGTCGTTTCGCAACACGTACCGCGTGCTCGACAATCGCGACGCACGTGCCGTTTCAAATTTGGAAGTGCGCGGTGAGCAAGATTACGAACAGTATCGCCCGTTCGTTGCCGGTCAGCATCAGAAGACTGCCTACGAAACCGGTGACTGGGAACGCGGCGTGTTGTCGATGGGTCAATCGATCGCGTTTGCCCGCAAGCTCGACACCGTCGCAGATATCTATGATCAGCTTCTGCAGGAAGCAGCTGCCGCGGTTTCACGACTGCAAAGTCTCAAATGACAATCGCGCCTTTTGACTTTGCTTCCTCCTCGGGCTCAACGTGAATAAGGATCTGCGCACCGCCAATTTTGTCATGCAGCGCCAGTTCAATGCGGTCACAGATTTCGTGAGATCGGGCGACAGTCATCGATCCGGGGACGACGAGATGAAACTCCACAAAAGTCGCCGGACCTGCCGTGCGCGTTCGCAGATCGTGAACCTGCAGTGCGCCATCGGCATTGGAGGCGATCAACGTGCGGATCTCAGCCAGGATATCGGCGGTCACGCTCTCGTCCATCAAACCACTCACGGACGAAGTTATGATGCGCCATCCCGCCCACAAGATGTTGAGGGCGACGAGTGCCGCCATCAGCGGATCGAGGATCGCCCATCCGGTAGCCCAGGCCAGCAGCAGCCCCGCCAACACACCCAGCGACGTTGCAACATCGGTAAGCAAATGCCACCCGTCGGCTCCTAGTGCGGGCGACTTGAGCGCACGCCCGCGCCGTATCAAGACCCACGCCCATAGGGCATTGATGGCGGTCGCCGCTGCATTGATCGACAATCCCAACGCGGGCTGTTCGAGAGCGCGCGGCGTAGCAAGGGCCTCATAAGCCTGCTGCAGGATCATTAAAGCCGCGATGAAAATCAATGCGCCTTCCAGGGCGACGGCGACGTATTCGGCCTTATGATGGCCAAATGGATGACGGCGATCAGCGGGGCGTTGGGCAACCTTGATGGCGATCAGAGCTGCGATGGCGGTGATGACATTGACGACGCTTTCCAACGCGTCGGAATAGAGCGCAACGCTCCCCGTCACCAGATAGGCAAGGTATTTGATGCCCATCACGATGAAGGCCACGGCGATACTCGCGACCGCCAATTGGCCGATGGTTCTTTGTGAACTGCTCACTTGAAATCGATCCGATACCATTTGCGCGACGCACATTCTCTGTCACGCCATGGCGCAATCAAGCAAGGCGATCCGTGGTGACTTACGTAATCCCGTCGAATTACCTTCTCGTTCATGCCCCTCCACAGTTATTCCGCCCGATCGACTCCCATGCAGCTAGCGAATCTGATGGTGCTGCCTGATTGCACGCTCGACTGTCAGGGAGAGAGAAGCGCCATGGCCAATTTCACCACCCACATTGCGGTCGGAACGGTTGTCAGCGGTGCATTGGCAACACTCACACTCGCGGCCGATGTGATCGCGCCAGAAAGCCTTGTTGGCGTGACGATGGCCGGCGTGCTTGGCAGTGTCCTACCCGACATAGATCTTAAAGATAGCCGGCCGAGCCAGGCGTTGTTCGGTGGTTTGGCCGTCTTCCTGTCGTTCGCGGTTTTATTTACCGTCGCGTACAAGTTTTCGGTCGCCGAAATGTGGCTAATCTGGCTTGGGACGCTTATCGGCGTCCGATATGGTGCGCAGGCCATTTTCCATCGGTTTTCATATCACCGAGGCATCTGGCACTCGATTTTGGCGGCCGTATTTTTTTGGTTCCTCACCGCCTTGATTTTCAAACTGGTGCTCAATCGTCACGAAGGCGTTGCTTGGCTGGCCGGCGGGTTCATGTTCATGGGATACATGACGCATTTGGTGCTGGATGAAATCTACAGCGTCGATGTAATGGGCACCCGCATCAAGGCGTCTTTCGGCACCGCGGTGAAGTTGTACGATCGCAAAAGATTGGGTGAAACCGCGGTGGTCGCCATGGCGACGGTTGCAGCTTTTGCCTTCACACCGCCCGCGAAGACGTTCGTCAACGGTATCTTGTCACGCGATATGTGGACCAGCCTGCAGCAAAAATTGCTGCCGAGGGATCAGACGTGGTTTCGCGTCATCCAATTAGCGGAAGAGCCTGTGGTGCCCGAAGGCGCACAGATGCGAGCCGATGGTTCGGCACTGCCGTCATCGACGCCAGCCCAGATTACCACGGGTTCGATACCATCGGCTGCTGTCGCGCCAGCGAAGTAACTAGCATGGCATAGGTGGCCAGCAATGACGAAGGAACGGGCTGAACTACCCAAACGCTTTGATACGCTTGTTATCCCAATCGGCTTGAAGTGATAAACCGGCAAGATAATTGCGGACCAAGTCGTCAACCAACGCTTCGGCGTCCTCGGTTGTCACGCTCGCCAACTTGTCAGTCGTTGCGAGCGATGTAATGCCGTGAACACCCGCCCACAATACGCGAGCGGCTCGCTTCGCGGTCACAAGATCATGATCATGGACGATCGGGCGCACAACGTTCTCAACGCGTTCGAGAAGCCGATCGAGCTTGTTCTGATACCATGCAGGCACCTGCATCGTGGATGGCAGATGGTGCTCGAACAATAAGTTCCACAGTCGCGGTCGCTCAGTCGTGAAGGCGAGATAAGCGCGCGCGAGCGTCAGCACGCGGTCATCGCTCGACCCTTCATCAGTCAGGGCGGCGAGCCGAGCGTCCAGACCATCGAGCACGCGGGCCTCGACCTGAAGAATTAGATCGTCGAGACTGTCGAAGACATTGTAGATCGTCCCCGGTGAATAACCGACGCGCTTAGCAATTTCGCGCGCGGACAAGCCAGCTAACCCGTCCTCGGAAATGATCGCTTCGCAAGCCTCGATGATCAGCTCGCGCAGTGCATCAGGTGTGTGCTCGGAGCGTCGCCCCATTGTCCCCGCCTAAATCGTTGGTGGTCCCCACTTCTCGGGGGACCATACGATTAGGAAGTGTGCGGACGCAATCAGGCATTCAAGGCCGATGTTGAATAATACTTATATCGTAGGAGTATAGGATCTTATGGCCGGCGATAGCGATGGTGCCTTGAGACCCATATCCACTCAAGGGATCACGCAAATCGGTTCCGCATTGTGCTGGATTTGGCTCGAAATGCGAGGCTTCAAGAAAAACTTATCCTTCAGTGTCGTGATGCCCGGCATGTACGTGGAAAAAATCAGCGGCGTGTAATTGTATAAGACTTCTGCCACGACAACGCTTCCGCCGGCGTCGACGATGCCTGCTGGCAGCGTATAGGATTGGCCTTTTGCGTACGTTGCCGCGCCGCCTTGGAAGTTATAGCTCCAACACACGCCGGTCCGTGTGGCAACGCCGATATTTGCGCCCACGCTGGTTAATGTAATCCGCAGCGGGCTCGTTGTATAAGGCTGCATGAGTACTTTGGCGATGTCCATGACGTTGCCAAGTTGAACATCGGAGATTGTTTTCTCGCGAGCGACAAGATCAGCGGTAGAACTCGCGATTTGCGTGATGCGACGGTCCACCGTGATGGCTTGGCTGAATTCGATCGAGCCAATGAACAAAGCCAGCATGATTGGCACAATCATCGCGAACTCGATCGCGGCGACGCCCCGTTTATCGCTCTTCCAGCGCTGGAGGCATGAGCGGCCGTAAGGCATTGCAGCTGCTAACTTTGAGTGTTCCATCGGCGTCTTTCCACTTAGTATGTTAAATGCACGAATCTCGCGGACGGCTTATCAAGCTCGATCAGTACGGCTCGATTTTGAAGGCCGTCGACGCCTGAATCAGCGCAGCGCCGTTTGCCATCGATCCAATCTGTAAGAACGGTATTTTTCCGGCCAAGCTCCATTCGAGGCAGGCCGACACGAGCATGATGTCGCTTGCGGCGCCGAGCGTGAACGGCGTGCCAGCAGGAGGGACGAGGGCGCCACCAGCATCCACGCAAGCTGGAGCCACGATCGCCTGCCCGACAGTAAATTTCTGTACGTTGATGCGAAGCTTGCCGCCGCAATCCACATATGCCGGCAATTTTGCGCAGACGTTCGCCTTGAACTGGTCTTTTGTCATGCCAGCAGCCTGCGCCTCACCGGTGCGCAAGGGACGAGCAGCCTGCTCGACCGCGTTCTCTGTCGAGAACGTGGTGAAAAAGAACAAACCGACCGCCATGATGCCAAACAGCAGCGCCAAGAACGGTCCTGAAACCATCGCGAATTCGATCGCGGTGGAGCCGCTATTATCGCGGCGCCACGCGACGGTTTTGCAGCGGGATCGCTGCCAGAAAACCTTCAATCCGGACGTATTCATGCTGTCACCTCGAGCCCACCAAAAATTCACAATTGGCTCGATGAGAAAACACTAAAAATATAAACGACTTCTTTAAATTGGGGCGTAGGGTGAGTATCTGCTTAATGGATTCTTACTCGGCGTACCGGTTCGATATGCGGCGGAGCGAAAGGATCTTATTGACCGTTGGAACCACTGCCTTCTGCTCCGGTTTCCGATGTCTTCATTTTTGAGGATGTGGCCTTCGTCACGTTGTCGAAATAAGCAATGTCGTCGCCGATCGTGATCGACGGATTGCACTGCGGTGAGCAGTTATAACTTTCCCGCTTCGGTCCCTTTTGAAGATTGACAACCCTGGCTTCATCTCGCTGCACCAATACGCGTTGATCCTGTATGATATTGCGGTCCGCATCGAGCGAGATGATGTTGGTGATGCCGAACGACTTGCCCGTTATGACCAGCAAATTGCTGCCCTGTACCGAGACGTCGGCGATTGACGGGTTGCCGACAATGATCTCAGCGGCTGGTCGGGGCAAGCGAAGCAATTGCGATTGGTCGTACTTCACGATCAAATCGTCGGCGCGGGCGGCGGGCACTTCGATCATCAAGGCGCTTAATCCAGCAGTTGCCGCAAGCAGAGCGGAAATCGGGCTCGCCAGTGTGCGACGCGGCAAGAGAAGTGAGGCTGTCATGATGATCAGTGTCCTTGAGGCTCTGACGAGTGGGCTAGTTATCGCCTGAAATTGGTGAAGGAAATGCAAACGAGCGATCGCTTTCGGGCCAATCACCGCTGCGACGGCGAAATTTCTCCGGTCGCGGCTAGCGAGCGGGAATTTTATGAGTGCCGGGCATCGCCAAATCATTGGATTAGTCGACCACATCACCTTGCCAGGTATCGCGCGGGGAATACTTGAGAGTGATGCGAAATCAAGCCATAATAATGTAGTATATACGGCAATCAACTTAGCAAATTCTATGTTTTTCATTCGAGAAACAAATTATTAACGAAGAAAACGATTGCTAACAATGTATAGATAGGTTTGTTAATGCCGAGGTAGCTAATTTTATTGAGTTTAATCTGTCACGTTAGTGAAGGTGTGTTGCTCGCTTAAGTTTGCGCCTGCCTCCATTGCTGCAAGTTAATAACTGGAAATTGCAGTTTTACTTAGTTTTAATACCTGCTGTGTAGTTTCACGATTGTTCGGACGGCACGACTGAGAGCGCCGCTGGACGGGAGCGCCAAAGCGCAGTCAGTCAAACAGTTGGAGTATCAATCATGAAGAACATTTTCGCCCGTTTCGTGAAGTGTGAGTCTGGCGCAACCGCGATCGAATACGGCCTGATCGCCGCCCTCATCGGCGTTGCCATCATTACCGTCGTCGGCCAGGTCGGCACGTCGCTCAAGACCACGTTTACGTCGGTCAAGACCGGTCTCGACAGCGTAAAGTAAGTTTCGGCTTAGGACGACGACCAAGTCATTTGAAGACATGCAATCCGCTCGATCAGTATTGATCGGGCGGTTTTGTTTTAGCTCGTTGAAAACTGCAGTCTCGTTCGGTTGGTAATAAATAATATACTATACCGAACGGATTTGCTTTCACCTTCATAAGAGGCGAGCCTTTTAAATTCAAGTTTAAGGGATCGCAGGTAAATTCGGTTTCAGTTCAAGACGAGTTCGGGAGCGCACTCGAATGGACGTGGGGAGCAAGCCCCGAACATCAACCTGTTGGGAGTATTAGTTATGAAGAACGTTTTCGCCCGTTTCGTAAAGTGTGAGTCTGGTGCAACTGCAATCGAATACGGCCTGATCGCCGCCCTCATCGGCGTTGCCATCATCACCGTCGTCGGCCAGGTCGGCACGTCGATCAAGACCACGTTTACGTCGGTCAAGACCGGCCTCGACAGCGTGAAGTAAGCTTCTGCTGAAAGTTCGATCCCGGTCACGATGCGTGATCGGGATAACTTTGAAAACCGCTCGACCAGCAATGGCCGGGCGGTTTTTTCG
>JANLXZ010000339.1:0-1980 GCA_031365375.1 Hyphomicrobiaceae bacterium
TGCTCGACCGGCTCGACGCCGTGCGTCTATTGACCGATGCGATCGGCTGGGGCGTGAAGGACGCCATGGACGAGCTTTGGGTCGAGCATGGCGATATCGATTGAGGTTTCGGGGCAGCTATACAAAAGCGGACGTTGGCAACGCCGAGGGTAGTGCTGGCTGCAAGGTCCTCAGCAGCGTCTGCTTATCGGTGCAGACTGGCGCGGCTTCCCCTAGCATTCTCGGCTGTAGATCCTGTAACTTTGGGCGTACCCGGAGGAGACGTTGCCGGTATGGTTTACAAACAAGCATTTATTAGCGGTGTTGTATGAAACAACGGCAATCGCACTTCACCGCTCGCCGCTGTTAACCGGGTGTTGTTTGGAGGGCGGTAAGTTCGCATCGAACGGGGTGGATGATGAGCTTTGGTAAGAGAACACCAGCACGCTTTGACTTTCGGCAGGCGCCACGCCGGCCGGGGAACTTTGCTGCCGCCATCATACTTCCCGATCGGTTGCGCGTGCGCTGTCTGGTCAAGGATTTTTCCACGACCGGCGCGCAGCTGATGCTTACGACTGTGCTCGGAATTCCAGACGCTTTCACGTTAGAGACAGCCGCCGGCAACCGACGCAGGGTGGCGGTGGTTTGGCGAGCGCCAGCGCGCCTGGGCGTGCGGTTCGTGTAGCGGCAACGGGACCCATGCGCATGACCTGCATCGGTCTTCAGCATTGTCTCGCCTTGCGCCAGTATCAACTTGGAGGCGTCATCGTACGCATGATCAGCACGAGGAAATTTGCGTAACCATTGGCCCGGCACGTCGATGCCCCGATGGCGGGTCTCAGTCTACGCTGACCGCTTAAAAGAACCGGCGACACACCCCGCCACGGTCTAACGATGTCCGCTTATTGAGGTCCGGCTGCAGCCGAGTGGCTTGAACACCGCCGCCACCTCCACCAGGCCGGCAATATCTGCAAATTTTGCGTATCGTCGGAGTTCCGTCTATCTGACCTTCGCACTTGTCCGAAAGGCCATGCTTCCGGTCGAGCGTTACGACCGCAGCGGCAGTGATTCAGCTCGTGAAGGTGTCATCAACGAAGGCTATGAGTCGAAAATCCTTCTCACGACCTGTCGGCTGGTATCGGAGGCCGCCAAGGAAGTCACTGACCACCTCGGAAGCCAATAGGGTTATTGCCACGGCATTTTCCCGATGAGCGCGCCGACCTTGAAAGTATTCATCGCCAGTGCGATGCCGTATGCAATGAGCACGTACCACACCATATCGACTGCTATGCCGACGAGCGTCTCAACAAGCACCCAGATTGCCCGGAAAATGGCAACGATCGCGATAAGAATGCGCGGTAGCATCAGATAGGCCATGTAGAGGAGCAGCAACACGAGCGCGATATAGAACAGCGCCTTCCAATCGGGCAGCGATTGAAAATTCACATTTAGCGCGCGCGATATTTGCCCGAAGGACCAATTCCATGCGAAAGCGATCAGCCTCCTCGCCTTCATCACGTCGTTCGACGAACTGATCGTCGCCATGTTCCTCGCCGGCGCCAGCATGACGTTGCCGAAGAAGATGTTCGACACCATCCTGACCGAGATCGAACCGACGGTCGCCGCCGTCTCGGTGCTACAGATCGTATTGATCTCGAGCCTGCTGCTGTTGTCTGCCGGCGTGCGCCGGAACGCCACGACACCAATTGTTAGATAACCCTTGTCGCCCCTCACGGAGCCGCCCCCCTGACCCGCAGCGAAATCCATCATCCCGATTTCAAGGCAATGCCCTATTGGTGGGAAGCGTACAAACCGGTGGCCGGCGACCTCGTCGACGTGCCGAAGAAGGCGCGTGTCGCGATCGTCGGCGCCGGCTATGCTGGCCTGTCGTGCGCCATCGAACTCGCCGACGCCGGCATCGACGCCGTGGTTTTGGAAGCTTCCGAACTCGGCTTCGGTGCCAGCACGCGTAGCGGCGGCGCAGTCAGCGGCGGCGTCAAC
>JANLXZ010000430.1:0-15054 GCA_031365375.1 Hyphomicrobiaceae bacterium
TCTGCGGGAGATTATCGCGCTGGCAGGTACGGCATGATTACGCCCACCTCCCCTATCGAGCATTCCATTGTAGGTACGAGCGTAGGCTCGGACACCATCCGAGCCTCTAAGCCCTTGCATACATTAGCAGAAAATAAAGTAACTGGCGGAGAGGGGGGGATTCGAACCCCCGATGCCCTTGCAGGCATGCCGCATTTCGAGTGCGGTGCGATCGACCACTCTGCCACCTCTCCCAGCCCGCTGAGTGCGAACGAACGCGCCTTGTTGCTAGATGCGCACGGAACGTGGCCGATCCGGCGCGAACAACTTCGACGGCCGAGGCTCGTCTAGGACAAGCACCGCGATTGCGCAAGGGGTTGACAACAATCCACTCGTGATCGGCCGGTTCTCGGCTGCAACCTCACCCCCATCAGTGTCAAAATGCCATCACGACCTCACCGGCGGGCTGGACAACAGCTGATTGTACTGATGACATAGCAGTTTAGGAGAATATCAATCCTCCCTCGGGGTAGACACCATGTCTCAACTGCTCTTGCGCAATTTCGACCTCCTTGATCCGAATCGGCATACCGAAAAGGTCGGTGGTCATGAAATCCTGGTCGAGGACGACCGTATCAAGGAAGTGTCGAATAAGCCCATCAAAGCGGCAAATGCCCAAGTGGTCGATTGCGGCAGGCGGACGCTCATGCCGGGATTGATCGATGCGCACGTGCATGTGGTGGCAGGTGTCGTCAACGTCGGCCACAACATGCTGCTACCGGAGGCGACGGTCGCCTTCATGGCGGCCCGCATCATGCGCGGCATGCTGGATCGCGGCTTCACCACCGTGCGCGACGTGGGTGGCGCGACCTATGCTCTTGTCGAGGCGGTCGACACCGGTTTGATTGATGGACCGCGCTTGGTCATTTCCGGTAAAGCGCTCTCCCAAACTGGTGGCCATGCCGATGCGCGCACACGTTATGACCGTCGGGATCCGAAATCATTCCAGCACGGTCTCGGCTCCATGGGTCGCATTTGCGATGGCGTGGCTGAGGTGCGCAAGGCTGCGCGCGAAGAGATCAAGCAGGGCGCCCATCTGATCAAGATCATGGCGAATGGCGGTGTCGCTTCGCCGAATGATCCGATCCATTTCCTTGGATTTAGCCGTGAGGAGATTATTGCCGTCGTTGAGGAAGCGTCAAACGCTGGGACTTATGTGTCCGCGCATCTTTATACGGATGATGCCATTCGTCGCGCGGTCGAGTGCGGTGTTCATTCTCTCGAACACTGCAATCTCATTACCGAAAAGACTGCACGGTATGCTGCTGAGAAAGGCGCTATCGCATGTCCGACGCTGGTCACTTACGAGTATTTGAAGACCGAGGGCGCGCTGTACGGCCTGCCACCAGTGTCTGTTGCGAAGGTAGATAGCGTGGGGCTCGCGGGACTTGAATCCTTATCGAAGATGAAAGCAGGGGGCCTGACGATGGCCTACGGTTCCGACCTTCTTGGTGAAATGCACCGTCACCAGTCGGAAGAGTTCGTGATCCGAGGTCGCGTGCTGCCGCCCATCGAGGTGCTGCGATCGGCAAGCGTGCACGCAGCGAAACTCCTTCGGCGTGAAGGTCAGATTGGTATCATCGCGCCGGGTGCTTATGCGGACATGATCCTGATCGATGGAGATCCGTTGAAGGATCTCTCGTTGCTGACCGGTCAGGGAAAGCACATTCCGGCGATCATCAAGGGCGGCAAGTTCCACAAGAACAAACTCGACTGATGACAAAAGGGGCCGCCGTGTGCGCAACGAGGTGACGCAAATTCGAACGTCGCAGGTGCCGCAATTGGTGCCGTTGGCGTCATTGTCTCCTAACTCCGGGCAACTGGGTTCGAGGCGTCTGCCGATCGGGCGATGGGCGCTGCAAACTGCGGCGGCGGTTGCGCTCACATTCATCTTGTTACCGCTCGTGTTCGTCGTTTGGCTCGCCTTTTTCGCACAGGAAATTCCGTCTTTTCCGCCCGAGGGATACACCCTCAAGTGGTTCGGACGAATTGCCGAGAACGCGAGTTTCGTGAATGGCTTTTGGCTGAGCTTGCAGGTCGGTGTTTTGGCGACCTTCGCCGGCATCGTCATCGCTGTGCCAGCAAGTTTGATGTTGGCGCGGCGACGATTGCCGTTTCATGGCGCGCTCAATCAACTGTTGCTTTTGCCGTTAATCGTGCCCGGCATCGTTATGGGCACTTCGATCTACGTCTTTCACATCGAGACCGAAATGACGACTGGCCTCCCGGCCTTAGGTTCGTTTGCCGGCCTCGTCGCCGGTCACATATTGATCGTCATTCCGTGGACGGTTCGGCTCGTGACGGCAAGTCTGACCGGCTTCGACCGCACCGTGGAGGAGGCGGCGCAAAATCTGGGAGCCACACCGTTCGTCACCTTCAGGCGCGTGACGCTGCCCTCGATCAGACCGGGCATTGTTGCCGCTGCGCTGTTTGGTTTTGTGATGTCGTTCGGCAATCTCGAGATGAGTTTATTCCTCGTTGGACCAGGGCGCACGACGCTTCCGATCGCTATTTTGCAGTATCTCGAATGGAAGATCGATCCGACGGTTGCGGCGGTTTCCGTCGTGCAGATCGCGATTATCGCCGTAGCAATGATTATCACCGATCGTTACGTCAGCTTGGCGCGGGTCGTGTGATGAGAAAGACCGATTGACCGATGGCCCAGCTGACGATCGAAAACCTGACGAAAAAATATGGCGACAGCGTTGTTGTGAGGGATGTGTCGCTGGAAATTCCAGACGGTGAATTTCTCGTGCTACTCGGTCCCTCCGGCTGCGGAAAGACGACGACGCTGCGGATGATCGCGGGCTTCGTCGCGCCGAGCAGCGGGGCGGTTCGGCTAGCGGCGCGCGACATCACCACACTGCCGCCTTGGCATCGAAACGCCGGTCTCGTTTTCCAAAGCTACGCGCTGTTTCCGCATATGACGGTCAACGACAACGTTGCATTCGGACTCGAGATGCGAAAAATCGCGGCAGCCGACATTACCAAGCGTGTGGCGCAGGCACTCGACCTCGTCCGTCTCGGTCATCTTGGCGAACGATATCCGCGACAATTATCGGGCGGCCAGCAGCAGCGCGTGGCGCTGGCACGGGCACTGGCGATCCGCCCTGATGTGCTGTTGTTGGATGAGCCGCTGTCCAATCTCGACGCAAAGTTGCGCCAGGACGTGCGTGTCGAAATTCGCGAGCTGCAACGCCGTCTTGGACTAACGACGGTGATGGTGACGCATGACCAGGAGGAGGCCTTGACGATGGCTGATCGGCTGGTGGTCATGGCGGAGGGCGCCGTCCGGCAAGTCGGCAGTCAGCGTGATCTGTACGGGCGCCCCATCGACCGTTTCGTGGCCGATTTCGTCGGACGCTCGACGTTCCTCGAAGGTCGCGTGACCGGCGTGAAGACGTTCGAGACCGCAAGCGGTTTAAAGATCAGCTGCACGGACACCGCCCAGGTTGGACCCGCATCGATGGCCCTGCGGCCCGAACGACTAACGCTTGGCGCCAACGCAGCTTCGCTCGCGAACAACTTCAGCGGAACGGTCGAGTTCGTATCCTATCTGGGGGCGGCGCTCGACGTGCATGTGAAGTTAACCGCTGCCGACCGCGTCATTGTTCAAACAGCCAACCGTCCTGACGGCATGGTGCCGACGATCGGCGATCAGGTTCAACTTGGCTGGCCTGTCGATGCGGGCAAGATTTTTGCGAGCAACCTATTTCAACCTCAGGGAGACGCTTCATGACAACTAAAATTGGCCGGCCGCTGTCGAGACGAGATGCAATTAAGGGGCTAGGTGCCGCAATTGGATTTGGCCTGATGCCCTTCGCCAGCGCCCGCGCCCAAGCTGGCGGACGCGTTGTCGTCGGCACTTGGGGCGGCGATTACGCGAAGCTTCTCAATAAGAATGTCGACGAGCCATTCCTGAAGCCGAAAGGCTTTGAGATCGTCCAGGATATTGGTGATGACAAAGTGCGTCGCACCAAGACAACCGCGGAACAACGCCTGCCGCGCGGCACCGCCGATATCCAAGGTTTCTCAGCTGCGCAGATGTACGAGATGAACGAGGCCGGGGCGCTCCTGCCGATCGACTATGCCAAGCTCAAGAATGCCGGCAACATCATCCCTGAAATGAAGTACACGTACGGCGTCGGGCACATTTATTCTGGCAACGTCGTCGTCTACAATCCTAAACTGATCACGCCGGTTCCGACCAGTTATAAGGACGGCTTCGATCCGAAGTACGGCAACAAGCTCGGCTTCATCGACATTCAGTATCAGTTCGTGATGTTGGCAGCGGCTCTGGCGGCGACCGGCTCCATGACCGAACTCGAAAAGGGCAAGGAGCTGCTGATGGCAGCCAAAAAGGGCGGCGCACGGCTCTACCCCACCAACGAGGCATTTGCTCAGGGCCTGAAATCCGAGGAAGTTGCGATTGGCCTCATGTGGAAGGCTCGCTGTGTGCAATGGCAGAACGCCGGTATTTCGGTCGACAGCATCGCACCTTCAGAAGGCATCATGGCTTATGTATCCGGTTTCGCGATCCCGAAGAACGCGCCGAATAAGGAAGGCGCTTACGCCTACATGGATGCAATGCTCGAGGGTAAGGCGCAAGAGAACTTTGCCATCGATATGGCCTATAATCCAACCGTGAAGAATGCCACTGTGGCGGACGATCTCAAGAAGCGCATCGGTTTTACAGCCGACGAAGTTAAACGGCTCAAAGACATCGATTACACCTTCTTGGCCAAGAACGATGCCGCGATGAAGGAGTGGTGGGACAAGTCGTTCAAGTCCTGACCGAGCTTGTCCGTCGTCCCGGCGAAGCTGTGATCGATGTCGTGATCAACAAAAAGCCCTGCTGAGTGATCAGCAGGGCTCATTCTATTTCAGCCGAAGTCGAAACTCGCACTCGACACAATTTTCAAATCGTGTGCGCCATGCGCTCGCGCTTGGTATTCAGATAGCGCTCGTTATGTTCTTGCGCCTCGATAACGTGCGGCACCTGTTCAATGACATTGATGCCGTAGGCCGTCATGGCCTCGACTTTCAACGGGTTGTTAGTCAGGAGCCGAATGTCCGTCGCGTCCAAATCACGTAGGATTTTGGCTGCCAGCTCGTAATCCCGTGCGTCTACAGGCTCACCGATGGCGAGGTTCGCGTCAACTGTGTCGAGCCCGCGGTCCTGTTCTGCATAGGCTTTTAGCTTGGCCACGAGACCAATGCCGCGCCCCTCATGATAGGGGAAGTACAGGATAATGCCATTCTGGCTGTCAACGACAGTTTTGATGGCTTTTTGCAGCTGCTGATAACAGTCGCAACGAAGAGAGTGGAAGATATCACCAGTCACACAACCGCTATGTACTCGCACGAAAGGCGCGCCTTGCTGTGTTCCGGGCTTACGATAAACCAGCGCCATCGCTTGATAGGATGCACTGTCGTCTTCATAGGCGTGCGCCTCCATCGTCAGTGTCTTGCCTTCGAATTCCATAGGCAAGATCGTGTGCGCGACATCGCGGAAAATTGGCTCTTCGACCAGAGCTCGAGCAGCGGCACCGTTGGCGTGGATCGGCTCGCCGCGTGATGACCTCAACATACGGACTAAATTTGTGCTAGCCCGGACGGGGTCCGTATCCTTCGCGAGGGGACGTACATCCCGCGCAATAGGCTGGACCGAGAAAGTGGCATTCGTCATTTAAGGCCTCGATGGAGATGTGCGCGAACGCACGGGGAACCTTGGTTTATTTAGGAATTCATGACCGACTATTGGAGAGGCTGCGAAGTTGTGACTTTTTGCATGAACCTTAGCTGAACGTCCGCTTCTGACCGAGAAGCCTTTAAACTCGCCTTGGCGCCCTCTATATGACCCTTCCAGCGCTTTCTATCACGTCACCTACCTGTGCCAGTTATTGCCGGCATTGTTAAACGCAGAGCCGCCCTTTTAGTTACAGCGTAGGGAAAATTTCGTCAGTTTAGTTAGCATTTCGGTGATCGAATGCAGCAAGCGCCGCCATGAACACGCGAACGTCTAGCATATCCTCATAAGTTTCATAAGGTTAGCGAAGTGTTAAAATGCTCTCTCTAAATTTGACGGCCATGCGCGCTGGCTCAACTCTGCTAAGCTCGTGAAGACCGAAGAATTGAGGCATTTTGTCGTAATTTACGCGATCTTGCCACCGAGTTCGTCTTCGATGTGAATGCGAATGATCTCCTCGAACGACGATTCCGCTTTAAAGCCGAGGCTCTCGGCCCGCTTTGTCTCTAGATTGCGTGGCCAGCCCTCGACGATTTTTACGATGGCGGCGTCTGGCTCCCGCTTGATGCGTGCGACGACCTTGTCGCCGGCGACCTTGCGCAACGCTGCGATCTGCTCGCCAACCGTTACCGATAATCCAGGCATGGACAGGTTGCGGCGCGGACCGATCTTGGCAGTGTTCATAGTGCTCGCATGGATCAGGAAGCCGACGGCCGACCGCGGACTTGCGTGCCAGTGACGGACATCCTCTGAGACCGGCAAGTTGGCTTCATGCCCGGCAAGAGGCTCGCGGATGATATTGGAAAAGAACCCGGAAGCGGCCTTGTTGGGTTTACCGGGGCGAACGCAAATCGTGGGCAAACGGATGCCAACGCCATCCAGGAATCCTTTCCGGGTGTAGTCAGCAAGTAGTAATTCTCCGATGGCTTTTTGCGTGCCGTACGATGTTAGCGGTGTGGTGAAGAATTCGTCACCGATTTTGTCCGGAAAGGGAGCGCCGAAAACGGCGATAGAGCTCGTAAAAACGAGGCGCGGCTTGTTGCCAACATGGCGTACGGCTTCGAGCAGATAGCGCGTGCCATCCATGTTGATACGATAGCCCTTATCGAACTCGACCTCGGCCTCGCCCGAAACGATGGCGGCCAGGTGGAAAATCGCGTCGGGCTTGCCGGCGACTAGTTTTGGTGCCGTCGCTGGATCTGAAAGATCGCCGGTGACGATCTCGACGGGAAATTTCGCACCTGCGGGCTTATCGGCAGCGACGACATCCTGCAACGTCAGGTGTGAAATTTCCTTTTCGCCTAAGCGGCCATCCTCGGCGAGACGCTCGGCGAGCTTGCGGCCAACCATTCCGGCGCCACCAATAATTAAGATACGCATGGGAGTTTCCTTACATCCGCGTTGTTTGACGTCGGTTCAGCCGAGCACGCGGAAGTGCACGTCGACCGGCGTCATGTTGTTGATCGGGATCATGTCTTGCGGGCAGGCGGACATCACGCAAATGCAATCCATTTCGGCGCGCATTTGCACCTTGTCACCGGGTTTTGAGACCGGCGGTAACCACTCGACGCTCCAATCCTTATTAACGGGAATGTTCATCCAAAGATTGAGCGGTTGGGGGACTTCAGGCACCGGCACACCAATTGCCATCATCGCCATCCGCAAGTTGTCGGCGCAGTTATCATGATAGTGTTCGACACCGAAATTGATGTAGCGGAACAGGTCGCAGGCGGCCATCAATGTATCATGGATGCCGGGCGACGTGTCCTCGACCAGGGTCAGAATTGGACGGCGACGGTTTGTGGCAAGCTCGTCACCAACCCTCGGGATCAGCCGGTTGAGGAAACCACGGCCATGCTCCCAAGACATGAATTCGGCCGGGTTTGCTTTAGAAAATGCCCAGAAGTCGCACACCTGTGTGCCGTGTGTATTGATCACCTCGATCGTCTGTCCTTTAGCGACGCGAACCGCGCGGCCCTGGCGCGCCTCAACCTGATAAAGATGACCTAGCTCCGGTTCGCCGTCCGGCGAAATGGCCGCGCGCAGCGTCGGATTGAGGCCACAGGGCTCGGTGTTAGCGGCGGGAATATCGCGGATCGTCGTGGCAATCATCTCGTCTCGATCTTTACGCAAGCGTGACGCCGCACTTTTTCATCCAGGCAAGTCCCTCGGCCGTGCCGCCACGCGGTTTGTACTCGCAGCCAACGAAACCCTTGAAGCCGCTCTCGTCAATTTTTTTAAAGAGGTAGCTGTAGTTCATTTCACCGTCATCAGGCTCGCCGCGATCGGGCGGGTTGGCGATTTGGTAATGGCGCGCCAGGTGCCCGAATTCCGCAATCGCCGTGGTAACGTCACCCTCCTGGATCTGACGATGGTAAAGATCAAACTGCAGCCCGAGGTTTGGGGCTGCAACCTCGTGAATGACTGCGCGCGCTTCGGCTGTCGTGTTCAGAAAAAAACCTGGAATGTCGCGCGTGTTGATCGGCTCGATGATAATATCGACTCCAGCATCGGCCGCTATCTTTGCGCCTTTTCTTAAGTTCGCGACGTAGGTCGCGCGTTGGGCGCCGTGATGGCGCAAACCCGGCATCGCGTGCACGCGTTTGCAGTCGAGCACCTTGGCGTAGGACAGGGCTTGGGTCAGGGCCGCTTCGAACTCAGCTTCTCGCCCCGGCATGGCGGCAAGACCGCGTTCGCCCTTAGTCCAATCACCCGGTGGCAGATTGAACAGGGCCTGGGTCAATCCGTTCGCTTTCAGACGCGCGGCGATTTCAGCAGCTGGCCATTCGTAGGGAAACAGGAACTCCACGGCCTTGAAGCCGGCTTTTGCGGCCGCCTCGAAGCGGTCGAGGAACGGTACCTCATTGAACATGAAGGACAAGTTGGCTGCAAAGCGGGGCATCGAACGGGACCTATCGAATGATTTAAGGTGCTAGTCGCTTCATCATGTGCACGATCGTGCGGTCACTCAAGGGTTCTTCGCGTTCGATGGTGAAGCCGTGACGGGCATACCATGCGATCAAATGGGTCAAAGGCTTGCCGGTATAAAGCCGGACGGTGTCGTAGTGCAAAGTCTTTGCCTGTGCTTCAGCGGCGGCGAGCATAATACGTCCTAGACCTTGGCCCTGTACCAGTGGATCAGTCGCGATACTTTCGATCATGAGATCCGCCACGCGGGGCTCTAGAACCAATACGCCAAACACCCCCTCCCTATGCTGGTCGCTCCTGATGGCAAGCCAGACATCCTTTTCCGCCAAGACAACCTTGTAGTCCGCAAGCAGCGGCAACGGTGCAACTCCGAGTAATTCTCGATTGCGGGCGAAGGCTGCCCGCTGCAGCCGCACCACAACATCGTAATCTTGCGATGTTGCGCGTCGCAGAACGTATTCACCGGAGGACGGGGTAGCTGCGAGTGTCAAAGCGCGAAACCGCCGTCGGCGAGCACGATCGTGCCGGTAGTAAACGCACTTTCGTCCGAGGCCAGATAAACCGCCAAGTGCGCAATTTCCTCGGCCGTGCCAAGTCGACCCATCGGCTGGCGATCAATAAACATTTGACGGACTTCTTCGACCGATTTGCCAAGCGCCTTGGATTGAGCGGAAATCCGATCATCCAGCGAAGGCGATTGCACAGTGCCGGGGCAAATGGCGTTGCAGCGCACGCCCTGGCGGATGTAGTCGGCGGCGACCGCCTTCGACAGGCCGATCACAGCGGCTTTTGTCGCGCCGTAAACATAGCGATTTGGGATGCCGCGTACCGAGCCTGCACCTGATGCGATGTTCACGATCGAACCTTTGCCTTTGGTCAACATACCCGGCAGAAAAGCTCTGATTGTACGGTGCATCGAGCGGACGTTAAGATCGAAGGCGAAGTCCCACTCTTCGTCGGTGCAATCCAATACTGTACCGTGATGCACGAAGCCGGCCGCATTGAACAGGATGTCGACCGGGCCGACTGCCTTTGCGGTTTTCTCGACCGAAGCGGTGTGGCGCACATCGAGCAAGTGCGTTTCGGCGACGCCCTCGTCGCGCAAACCCTTTAGCTTGGCCATATCGATGTCGGTGGCGATAACCTTGGCACCTTCGCGCGCGAAGGCAACGGCCACTGCCCGCCCAATACCGGCGCCCGAAGCGGTACAGAATGCAGTTTTTCCGGCTAATCGCCCGCTCATGCTTTTTCTCCCTTGCTCAGTTTGTTGACTGTACCGAACGGAGCTGCGTCCTGTCCATAAAACGCCGCCGGACGTCGTCGGCGCTCGCAGGACGGCCGAGCGATCATCGCATGCCTGTGTACTTGGGCTTCCTCGCGATCAAGCCGTCTTTGCAAATAACTCTCGCCCGATGAGCATGCGGCGAATTTCCGACGTTCCGGCACCGATTTCGTACAACTTGGCATCGCGCAGGAGACGTCCGGTTGGATAGTCGTTGATGTAGCCGTTGCCGCCAAGCAGTTGAATTGCGTCCAGTGCCATCTGCGTCGCTTTTTCGGCGGCGATTAGGATTGCGCCCGCGGCGTCTTCGCGAGTGGTCTCGCCTCGATCGCACGCTTTGGCGACCGCATATACATAGGCTTTGCAGGAGTTCATCGTGACGTACATGTCGGCGATCTTGCCCTGCACCAGCTGGAACTCGCCGATCGCTTTGCCGAACTGTTTCCGCTCGTGAATGTAGGGCAGGACGACGTCCATGCACGCTTGCATGATGCCGAGCGAGCCGGCGGCAAGTACGCTCCGCTCGTAGTCGAGGCCGGACATCAAAATGTTGGCGCCCTGGCCGACCGTGCCCATCACGTTTTCCTCCGGTACCTCGCAGTCTTGAAACACGAGTTCGCAGGTATCCGAGCCGCGCATGCCGAGTTTATCCAGCTTCTGGTGGGTCGAGAAGCCGGTCATGCCCTTCTCGATCAAGAACGCGGTGATGCCGCGAGGACCAGCATCGGGATCGGTCTTGGCATAGACGACTAGCGTCTCGGCGATGGGGCCATTGGTGATCCACATCTTGTTGCCGTTGACGATGTAGCGATCACCTTTTTTTTCGGCCCGCGTTTTCATCGATACAACGTCGGAGCCCGCTCCTGGCTCTGACATCGCAAGCGCGCCAACATTCTCGCCGGAGATCAGCTTGGGCAGGTACTTTTTTTTCTGGGCGTCGCTGCCATTGCGACGGATCTGATTGACGCACAAATTCGAGTGTGCGCCGTACGACAGGCCGACCGAAGCTGATGCACGGCTCACTTCTTCCATGGCCACACAATGTTCGAGATAACCCAAGCCCGAGCCGCCCCACTCCTCTTCGACTGTGATACCATGAAGTCCGAGGGCGCCCATCTTCGGCCAAAGGTGTCGCGGAAACTCGTTCGATTTGTCGATTTCGGCGGCGAGTGGTGCAATCTCGTCAGCGGCAAAAGAACGAACCGTGTCGCGTAGCTGATCGGCGGTTTCGCCCAGATCGAAGTTCATCGTCGGGTAGACGTTCGGGATCGTCATGGCGGTGCCTCGGCTGAACGTTTGTATGAAATCGGTTTTGCGTATTCTTCTAACTGCGATGGGTTGCGCCTATAAGGGCATAATCGACGAACGGCGCTGCCGATCAAGGGATATGACGTCCGATGAGCCGGGACTACGGCGAGATGGAGCAGGAATTCATTGCCGGGCTCAAGGCCGATACAGGCCGTGATCTCGCCGGTTGGATGGCCGCGATTGATGCTCAGACCTTCGGCCACCGCAACGATATGATCGATTGGCTGCGTCAGCAAAACTTTACGTTCAGCAAGGCCTCCTGGCTGGAGCGCATCCACCATAATGGCGGCAAGCCGGTGTACGGGGCACGGCCACAAATCAAGATCAAGGAACAGCACGCTTCGAAGTTGCCAGCCGCCATTACAGCCAGCAGTCCACCTGTGGCAATCGAAGCGCCGCCACGGCCGTTGCTGAAGGTGGCATCACCATCGCCAGCACAGACCCACGCGCTGATTGCAACCCCAACGATAAGCGCTGCATTGCCAGCGTTTCTGGCCAAAGCGAAAGGCTATCGCCCGCTCGCCGAATTGTTGCTGCGCCAAATCCACAATGCAGCGCCTGGAACCGTCGTCGAAGTGCATGAAACCCACGCCGCACTCGCAGCGCCCGGAGTTTATGGAGCTCTCGCCCTCACCGCGAAGGACATTCGACTGGCCCTCGATCTGGGTGAGCACACCTATTGCGGCGATCTCAAGCGCTTGCGGCTGCCGGGCACACCGGTAAGTCTAACGCATACGATCGTGCTCAATGACGCGCGACGGGTCGACTATGAACTTATGTCTTTGATCGCCAAGGCCTGCAAACGAGCTAATCCATGAAGGGACAAGGACCTTCGCCTGTTCCGTGGCCACCGATCCTACTGGTAGCAACCTTCGTTGCCGGCTGGATCGCACAGAGTTATGCCCCGTTCTCCTGGCCAGGAATGCCACGCCCGATTGTGCTTGGCGCCGGCCTCTCGCTTATGGCCCTCGCACTTGCAACAATTGGTTGGGCTGCTTTGGAGATGCGGCGCGCAGATACAACCATTCTGCCGACTGCTGCCGCGACAACCTTGGTGACGACCGGTCCATTCCGGTTCAGCCGCAACCCAATCTATCTGGCCGATTGTTTACTGTTGGTTGGCCTGGCGCTAGTTTTTCTCAAACCGTGGATTGCTCTACTCGTTCCGATATTCGTCGGCCTGGTGACGTGGTTGTCGATCATCCCAGAGGAGCGACATCTCGATATCGTGTTCAACCACGTCTATCGCGATTACAAACGAAAAACGCATCGCTGGTTGTAGGCGACGCTGGTAACATACCATCGTGTTGCCTATTTTGCGGTGCAAAATTCGTCTGGGCGAGGAGGCTCGAAACATGTCGATCGTCAGTCGAATGGTATTGGCGGCGCTGCTGTCCAGCGGCGTCGTTTCGCCGTCGTTTAGTCAGACCGCAAACCGTGATGTGATCGGCGATCTGCTGTCGCGAGGCCCTTCCGACGAGCAACGTATGGCGCAGTCACCTCCGCCACCGAGGCAACCTGGGGCGGCAAAACCTACGCCTGCGCCTGTTGTGCCATCGCCACCGGTTGCCGAGAAAGATCCGCGCGAGGGCGAAGCGGCATTCGAGCAAGCCAAGAAGCTGATGGCCGCGATCGACGCCGTGCTGCAGGATACTGCGCGCAATCGGGGCGAATCCAAAAAGCTTCCATCGCGCGATGAATTCCTCGTGTCGCCGCTGTGGACTGAGACCAAGGAGGATCGCGAGAAAAAGATTCGCGACCTGCTGGATGCTGCACTTGGTATCATTACCGATGTTCCGGTTGTCGACGTTCAAAAGCGCGTCGAGGAGCGCCGCAAGTCAATTCGGGAAATCGAAGATCGCATTGTAAAAATGCGCGAGAAGCAGCTTGGCGCGCCCAGGGATGCGATGCTTCCAGGTGTGTTGACCGATACCGTCGACAGTTTGGGGAAAGACATTGATGAACTAAAGAAGAAAATCGAGCTCAACCGCGAGGAAATCAAAGCGGCAAAGGGGGAAATTGCCGGCGCACTCGGGAAGTCGGGCATTCAACTGGCGCCTGAGCAGATCGAAATGTTGCTCGACAGTGTGCTTTCTGGTGATCTGGTGCGACTTGTCGCCGTTTTTAACTCGGCGAAGCTGGTCGACAGTCAACTCGGCAAGTTGATGGGAGTGTCCGGCGATAACACCAGCGCTGCCCGCAAGTACTTCGCCATGCATGCAGCATTGTTCGCGATGCTCGTGCATGCACAGGACACGTTGATTGCGAAGATCGACACCAACTATCTCCCGAAACTCGACGCCATTACCAAAGACGTCGATTCCGCGCGCAAGAAGACCAGCGAACTTTTGCGCGCCGAGAACCGGCCCGACCAAAAGAAAGCGCTTGAAGCCAATCGCGAAAGCCAGAAGCTCGCTGAAGAAGCGGCTAAGGGGTATCGCCGTTATATGCTGCAGCAGCGCGAACAGATTGCGGCGGCGCGCAAGCGGGCGGCCCACGATTTACGCATTGCCGATAATACGTTCGAGACGGTGGAAGCAAGTTTTCAACTGCGCAACTTGATGCGTGATAGCGCCACCTCGTTCGAAGCGATTCAAAAACTCGAAGCACCGACCTTCGAGCAAATTTTTAAGAACGAAGAACTGCGCAAGGAATTTGAGAATTTGACTCGCAAGCTGGATGCGCCGTCGAGCTGACGCATATGGCATTGTGCGCGGCCGAAAATTTTTTCAATGCAGATGTCGGCAAGTCGGGGATTGGAGCGTCCTTGCTACATTAGCGCGGCGATTTTTACACTGTGGCGCGAAGTGTTTCGGAGAACAACAATGCTCAAGACGCTTGGGTTAATTGCTGCCATCCTCGGTTTAGTCCTTGCAGGTCTTTTGCTCTACGCATCGACAAAGCCCGACAATTTTAGCGTACAGCGCACAGTGAGTATCAAAGCACCTCCGGAAAAGATCTTCCCGCTCATCAATAGCTTGCGGGGCTTTAACGCTTGGGATCCATTTTCGAAAAAGGATCCCGCGATAAAAATCGTCCACAGCGGGCCAGATAGCGGCAACGGCGCTAAATACGCGTGGGAAGGTAATCGGCAAGTCGGCTCGGGACGTGTCGAAATCGTTGATGCCACTCCGCCATCGAGCGTCAATATGAAGCTCGATATGCTGACCCCGATGGAAGCACATAACGATGTGCAAATCACGTTGGAGCCGAAGGGCGACACAACCCGCGTGACATGGTCCATGAAGGGGCGCAGCCCCTACATCGCAAAGGTGATGGACACCGTCTTCGGCATGGACCGCATGGTCGGCCGCGAGTTCGAGGCTGGTCTCGCCAACCTGAAAGAACTGGCCGAGAAATAAATCGCGGGAGGCCGTGCAATGTCCAAAGTGGTTTTCACACCGAACATTCAGCGGCACGTCGCGTGCCCGCAGGTCGAGGCAGCCGGCGCCACGGTTGGCGAGGTGCTGACGAACGTCTTCGCCAATAACCCGCAGGCGCGCAGCTACGTGCTCGACGACCAGGGCGGCTTGCGCCGGCACATGTCCATATTTTTGGACGGCCAGTTGATCAGCGACCGCGCGCGCCTGTCGGATCCGGTTTCAGAAACAAGTTCGATTTACGTGTTTCAGGCACTTTCTGGAGGTTAGGACAATGAGCGATAAACTTTTTGTTTCGACCCGCAAAGGTCTTTTCACTATCGCCAAGAAAAATAAGAATTGGCAGATCACGCAGGCTGATTTTTTGG
>JANLXZ010000432.1:0-12526 GCA_031365375.1 Hyphomicrobiaceae bacterium
TTCGGTGCCGGGCCGGCGTTGACACTTTAACCGTTCAAATTGGAGACAACCGCTCGCAACAGGTCACGTAGCTGTAAATCAAGACAGTTGCGTGCCCCCGATTTGAACCTACAGCCCCGCACTCGTGCCTTCTGAGATAAAATCAAGCTTCATTTGCGGTGATCTTGCGCATAAGTAGGGGAGCTGGCCTTGCGCCATAGCCCAGTAGCAATCATGCCAAAACCAAAGCAAGTCGAGTTGCACGTGATCTGGAAAGAGCACGGCGAAGTCGCAGCCGACACGTGGCCGGAAGTCCCGCCGAGCGCCACGAAGAGAACTGCGGCAGCACCGAGCATGGCACGATGGTGATCACGGTCACCGTGTCCTTGCCGACATTGCAGTTCCTACTTACGGTCTTCATCGCGAGCGCCGACGTACGACGCTGGCTGCGCGCACAACTGGACAGCGACATGCGTCCCAAGCGCCCTCTCAAATGCTGCGCCGGATCACACCAGGATCACACCGAAGCGCCATACGAAGTAAAGTTAGGCTCGCTAACCCATTGAAATGTTTGGTGGGCGATGTAGGATTCGAACCTACGACCCGGTGATTAAGAGTCACCTGCTCTACCAACTGAGCTAATCGCCCCACCATGAGGAAGTTTCCGGCTTCGACAGCCCCTTCCAACTCATCGCTTGGCCACACGAATACAATGACCGAACGCTCGGACGTTTAAGCCCGGAGCGGAGCCTGTAACACTGGTCGAACACCCTGTCCAGTGCTGCGCGCATTTTGATCGGGACAGCGGAAAAGGACATCGCTATCAACCCGTTCTGATGCCCTGCGTGCGATTGACGAACGCGCACATGGCAATGCCGAGCGCGATCATAATCGTGGTCATCGAAGTGCCGCCATAAGAAACGAGTGGCAGCGGCACCCCGACCACGGGGATCAGTCCAGTCACCATCGCGATGTTGATGAACGCATACAGAAATAGGATGAGTGCAGCTCCTGCCGCCACGAGACGCGCGAACTGACTGCGACAAGCGAACGCCATCGATAAAACGAGCAGGAACAGCAGCAAAAAAAGGCCAAGCAGGCCGAGTGCGCCAATAAATCCCCATTCCTCAGCAAACGTTGTAAAAATGAAGTCGGTGTGCTTCTCAGGGAGAAAATTGAGCTGGCTTTGCGTGCCCTGCATGAATCCTTTGCCCGATAAACCACCTGAACCGAGTGCGATTTTCGATTGCGTGATGTGATAGCCTGCCCCCAAAAGATCTCTCTCGGGGTCGAGAAAAATCTCGATCCGGCGGCGTTGGTAGTCGTGTAGCCGCGCCCAGATAATCGGTGCCAGAAGTCCACACGCGATGCCGCCTCCGACGAAGTATAAAATGTTGACACCGGCCAAGAACATCAACGACAGACCGACAACGGAGAACAACACCGCCGTGCCCAAATCCGGCTGCTTGAGTGTCAGCACCACCGGTGCTGCGATTAAGACAAGCGGCAGTAGAACCCAGTGCGGGTGCGACACACGTCTGCTGCCGAGCCATTGGTAATAGCGCGCAAGCATCAGAACGAGCGCGACCTTCATGAGTTCGGAAGGCTGAAACGTCGTGCCAGCCATGCTCAGCCAGCGCCGGGCTCCGAGAGCTTCCGTTCCGATTACCGGGACCAGCGCCAGCAGCAGCAGCGCCGCCGCATACGTCGGGTAGGCCAAGCTCAACCACCATCGCAACGGCGTAAGAGCTATGGCGATGACGAGCGCCAACGTCACGATAAAGCGAAGCGCGTGGCGTTCGGCCCATGGACTGAAATTACCACCAGCCACCGAATAGAGCGCGGACAGGCCAATGCAGGCGAGCAGGCACATGAGTGCTGCAACCGGCCAGTGAATGCGAGTAAGTTTCGCCCCGATCGATTGGCGGGCGGAAAGCGTACCGGATATATCACCCATTGTGCTCAGCCCTCCGTGGTTCGGCTGCCAGGTTCCACCACTTTCAGATCAGGATAAGAGGGACGCCGTGCGGGATCGCGTGCGAGGACCTCCGTAATGATATCTCGCATCACAGGTCCAGCGGTTGCACCACCTCCGCCGCCGTGTTCGACCACGACAGAAATCGCGTATCTGGGATCATTGGCCGGCACGTAGGCGACGAACAAGGCGTGATCCCTTTGCTCCCACTTGAGTTCGTCGCCGCTTCGGTCGGAAGAGGCGCGCGACACTTGCGATGTTCCAGTCTTACCGGCGATCAGCGGCTTACCCTCGTCCAGCCGCGTCTTCGCACCGGTGCCGCCATCTTCGTTGACGACGGCCGTCATTCCTCTCCTGACCGCCTCCAGGAATTTCGGATTCAATGCCAAACTTCCGAAGCTCGCCGGCACCATTCCCACTTCAGGGCGCACGAGTTGCGGCACGATCGCGCGTCCGGTCGCCAATCTCGCGGTCATCACAGCAAGCTGTAACGGCGTCGTTAAAACATATCCCTGGCCAATGCCGGCGAGGAGAGTTTCGCCGCCCAGCCAAGACCGATTGAAACGACCCCGTTTCCAGGAAGAGTCAGGCATGATGCCTGGCTTTTGATGGGCGAGCCCGGTGTCGAACGTCTGCCCGAAGCCGAGCCGTCGACCCATGGCGGCAATCGCGTCAATACCGACGCGGTGCGCGATCTCGTAAAAATAACAGTCGCAGCTCTCTCGCAACGCGCGATGAAAATCGCAGCTTCCGTGCCCCGTGCGCTTCCAGCAGCGAAATACTTGGCCGCCGAGCTCGGTTTGCCCCTCGCAACTTATCTTAGCTGTTAAATCGATCACGCCCGCTTCGAGTGCTGCGAGCGCTGTCACCATTTTGAATGTGGAACCTGGCGGATAGAGACCGCGAATGGCGCGATTGACCATCGGATCGTTACCCGTCTCCCGCAACTTTTCCCACGTGCGCTTTGTCACCCCTTTGACGAGGTCGCCCGGATCGTGCGTCGGTACCGATACCATCATCACGACATCGCCAGTCGCGGTGTCGATCGCTACCGCCGAGGCACGTCGTTCACGCGACAGCCGTGCCGATACGGCGCGCTGTAGCGGACTGTCGATCGTAAGTGCAATATCATCACCGCGGACTGGTTCGGTCTCCGACAACGTCCGCACGATCCTCCCGCGCACGTCAATTTCGTGTCTGATCGTGCCGGCTTGGCCGCGAAGCCGTTCGTCCATCCCGCGCTCCACGCCGGTACGGCCAATTTTCAACCCCGGCAGTCGCATCAACGGATCATCGTCGATGCTGATGCGCTCCACGCTGCCAACGTGGCCGACGACATGACCCATCGTATCACCGCCTAGATACTTACGTCCGGCGGCCATTTCAATTTGTACGCCCGGCAACTGAGGCGCCATCAAATTTACACTGGCAATCTGCTCAAAGCTGAGCTCAGTGGAAACGATCAAGGGTATGTTCGGTTGTTGACGGCGAGCACGTATGCTCAATCGATTCTGGTCTTCCGTGCTGATCGGAATGATCCGCGACAATCGCTCAAGTACGCGCGCAACATTGCCTGCCAACGACGGGATCAGAGTCGCTCGAAAACCCTCTTCATTTCCCGCCAGCACATCCCCGTAACGATCGAGAATACGACCGCGCATGGGAGCTATCAATTGAACATTGATGCGATTTTCTTCCGCAAGCGGCGCATAACGCGTCGCCTCCATGACCTGAAGTTGATAAAGTTTTGTCGCCAATCCACCGAATGCTACCGCTTGGCCACAGCCGATTAACAGCGCGCGCCGTGAAAACTTGAGGCGTTGTTCGTTGTCATCATCGGCCTGGTTGCCAAACATGGGAGCTCAAGCTCCCCGCGCGGAAATTGCTGTGTCGGAGCGCAACCAAAGTCTGTCGAGCGCTCGAAATAACAGTGCGATGAATGGATAGGCGATCCCGAATGCAATGGCGCTGCGCGCGAGAGGTCGCCAGTCGACGACGACATCCATAAAATACGCCGACGCGATCAACCATTGTACCAAACTCAACAACCCCAGTGTCGTGCAGAAGTGGAGCCAACGCCCGACCGTGTTGAAAGCCGTAGCAGGCCTTGAAACCTGGACGACGATGAAGCCCAAGAGAAAGATCAGCGACCAAAAACCTAATGGACCATGGGTCAACACGTCGGTCGCCAAGCCCGACAGAAAAACGAGCCATTCTGGCATTAAATGAGGCCGGCGGACCGCCCAATAATGAATTGCAGTGTAAGGCAGAAGCGGCAGCAAAAATCGTGCCTCGGAGGGAAGTCCCCACGGCAACGCCGCCAGAAGTGTGAACACAATGACGGTGACACCTGGCATGATCCGGCTGATCGAAATCCTCATGGCGCGCGCGTACCCTGATCCGAGGTTGACCCGCCCGCAGCAGCCCTGCGAATTGACCCATCACGAGCACTTCTGGGCTTCTCTTCTTCCGCCAACTCCAAAGCGGGGTTTTCAAAGAAAAGCACGCTCACAAAGTCGAGTTCACCAAGCCGAGCGTGCGGCTCCATGCGAAAATTCGGGCCATCTCCAACCACCGTCCCGATCCTCAGGCCGCGCGGAAACAGACCACCGACACCCGAAGTAAAGACCTCATCGCCGGCCTCGATCTTGTCCGTTGGTGGGATGTAGCCGAGCCGTGGCGATGTGCCATTGTCGCCTAGCAGCAAAGCCCTGATGCCCGACTTGCCGACCTGCACGGGGATGCGACTATTGATGTCGGTTACGAGCAGCACTCGGGACACCCGAGAACCCGTCTCCACCACTCGACCTACCAGCCCGCTGGCATTGATGACCGGGTACCCCGGCCTCATCCCATTGTCGCGCCCCAACCCGAGCATTGCAGTTCGAACGAACGGGCCACTCGAGTCAGCCACCACCCTTGCCGTGGCGAAAGACAAACCGGGTTCCTCCACGACGCGAGCCAACCGGCCCAGCTGTTCGGATTTGCGCTCGGTTTCCCGCGCCCGCCACTCCCAACCGCGAAGCCTCTGATTCTCAGCGCGCAGGCGATCGAGTTCGTTGAAAAGATCGCCGTAGCTGGCGACTTTCTGCCCGGCCCGGCGAATCGGCCCGACAGGCACCAAAGCTGCCTTCAAAGCAGGTGCCATCAACTCCGCAAGCTGCAAGCGAAGTTCGGCTACATAGCCATGATTCAAACGGCTCAAAAAAAGTAGCGCGACCGACACGAACACGAGAATAAAGATCAGACCGGGCCGGCCGGCCCCGGAGCGCGCAGCTCCAGCCCGGATCGGCAATGAACCTCGTGCATAAATATCGTGCCGCAACTTGATCATAATAGAATAGGAACTCCGCAGGTCTTCGGCCGGATCGTCAAGGCTTGATCAACAAGTGCTCTCGCTTGGGCAAATCAACAAGCACAGCCGCGGTTCCTCGGACGACGCATTGCATCGGTTCAGTCGGCACCGTGAATTTGACGCCGACCCGGCGTTCGAGCTCCCTATCGAGCTGATCGAGCAGTGCACCTCCACCGGTCAAATGGATGCCGCGCTCGCAAATATCGGTCGAAACCTCAGGCGGCAGATCTTCCAGGGCGCGTTGAGTAAACTCGGCGATTTCCTCGATCGGGTCTTCGAGCGCCTCGGCGATATCTTGCGGACCGAGCACGATACTTTTTGGGCGGCCCTGACGCAGGTCGCGGCCTCGGATGTGGATTTCGGCTGACCTTCCGTCCGGGTGAGTCATGGCGCTGCCGGCCTCGACCTTTATGCGCTCCGCGTTCGCCTCGCCGATCAGCAGCTGGTGTTTTCGGCGCACATACCGAATGATGGCTTCATCCATGGCATTGCCAGCGCATCGAAGTGAACGAGCCTGCACAACGCCGCCGAGTGATAACACCGCAATATCCGTCGTGCCGCCGCCAATATCGAGAACCATAGAACCGGCGGGATCGTCGATCGGCAGCCCAGCACCTAAAGACGCTGCGACCGGCTCTTCGATCAAATAAACCCGGCGCGCGCCGGCGGAGACCGCCGTTTCGTATACGGCACGACGCTCTACGGGTGTTGCGCCAGCCGGGACACAGATCAGAATACGCGGCCTGCGGAAACCCATCACGGTTTTCGCGCGCTTGATAAACTGGCGCAACATCTCTTCTGTTGCGATAAAATCGGCGATGACACCATCACGCAGCGGCCGGATCGTTTCAATCGACTCGGGTGTGCGCCCGAGCATCAATTTGGCCTTATGGCCGACAGCCAAGACTTCCCGCGTACCATTATGAGACCGGATGGCGACCACGGAGGGTTCGTCGATAATTGTTCCACGGCCGATCACGTGCACGAGCGTATTAGCCGTACCAAGATCGATCGCTATATCGTCCGAAAATGCGCCTGAAACGGCCGAGAGCATACGCACACTACCTTATTCATAGACTGAGTGCGATCCTGTTTCGTTCCCAAAACGTCGACGCTCATGCTTTGGCACACTCATAGCAAAGGATATGCCGTAGGCGCTGCGCCTTATTGTGGCAGGCGGTTCTTTTTCGAAAATGTGTCTGGGTATCGGCCAAGCCGCAGGCAGCCTGACCGACACCAGCCGATGTTCGAAGGGCGGTCACACGCCGCCGAGCTGCTTGCGTTCTTCGCCGGTCGATTGCGCCGTCGTCTCCCTCTGGCGCTTGATCAAAAGCTTATTGAGCGCACCAATGTAGGCCTTTGCCGAGGCGACCAACGTGTCCGGGTCGGCCGCTTTGGCGGTCACGGTGCGGCCTTCCTCATGCAATCGCACAGATACCTCGGCCTGCGCGTCGGTCCCGTGCGTGACCGCGTGAACTTGGTATAGCTCCAGTATCGCGCGATGCGGGATCAATTTGTGAATAGCGTTGAACGTCGCATCGACAGGGCCGTTACCTGTCGCTTGCACAGTTTTCTCCACGCCATCGATGTCGAGCGTCAGGGTTGCCGACTGTGGGCCCATGGTGCCCGCGATGATGATCAACGCGACAACCTTGGTGCGATCCGTTGCCGTCGCAATGCCTTCATCCACCAATGCTTCGATGTCTTCGTCGTAGATGACCTTCTTGCGATCGGCCAAGGTTTTAAACCGGGTAAATGCATCTTCCAGCTGGTTTTCGCCGAGCTCGTAGCCCAACTCCTGAAGCTTGTTGCGGAACGCGTTCCGACCCGAGTGCTTGCCCATAACGAGGGAGGTCTTCGACACGCCGACGCTTTCCGGCGTCATTATTTCGTAGGTTTGCGTGTGCTTCAGCATTCCGTCCTGATGAATGCCGCTCTCGTGTGCAAAGGCGTTACGACCAACGATAGCCTTGTTGTACTGCACCGGGAACGAGGTCGCCGCTGACACCAATTTGGAGGCCCGATTGAGCATCGTCGTATCAACCCGGCAGTCATAGCGCAGCACATCGTTGCGTGTTTTTATCGCCATCACGATCTCTTCCAATGCCGCATTGCCCGCCCTCTCGCCGATGCCATTGATGGTGCATTCGACCTGCCGCGCTCCGCCTTCGAGACCCGCCAACGAGTTTGCAACCGCCATCCCGAGATCGTTGTGGCAGTGCACCGAAAAAATCGCCTTGTCCGAGTTGACAACGCGCTCCCGCACCGTGCGAAAGAGAGTGCGATACTCGTCGGGCGTGGTGTAACCGACCGTATCTGGAATATTGATCGTCGTGGCACCGGCCTTGATCGCGGCATCGACGCACTGGCACAGGAATTCCAACTCGGTGCGCGTACCGTCCTCGGCCGACCATTCGACATCGGCAACCCAGTTGCGCGCTCGTGTGACCGACGCCGTCACCATGGCCAAGACTTCAGCTGGCTCCTTCTGCAGTTTATATTTCATGTGCACTGGCGAGGTGGACAAGAACGTATGAATGCGCGGGCGCGCTGCCCCTTTGACCGCCTCACCGGCCCTGTCGATATCCTTCATGCCAGCCCGTGCAAGGCCAGTAACGGTCGAGTTCTTGATGCGTTTAGCGATCGCCGCAACGGCCTCGAAATCACCGTCCGAGGCGATCGGAAACCCAGCTTCGATGATGTCAACGCCCATATGTTCGAGTAGGTCTGCCACTTCGAGCTTTTCCTCGAACGTCATGGTGGCGCCGGGGCATTGCTCGCCGTCACGCAGTGTAGTGTCGAAAATAAACACGCGATCTTTTGAAGCTGAGGTTGTCATGATTTTGGTTCCGTTTCGATGTGCGGCGCTTAGCGGCTGCCGGGCTGATCCCTTCAGTCGGTGACTATCGCGTCCCCTGAGGTTCCGTCCGCGGCGTCCATGCCCGAACTGTCGAAACTCAGGGGCCGATAAGTAGAAGGAGCGCACGCAAATCCGCGCAGGCCGCCGATGGCGTTCCCTGCATCCAGATCATGATTGTGTTAGAAGACATAGAAGTTGTATCCACGCACCCAGTATTGGGCGCCGACAATTCAATAAACCTAATAGCGGCGGCAATTGCAAGGGCTGTAACTTAAAGTTCGCGTGGGCGATCGGTCGACCAGATGCCTAATCATTATCGCGCCCGGCTTAGGTTAGACTCGGATCCTACCCTCACTCACCCGCACCGCCGAACCGCCAATTCGCACCGCGGTCAATTTTCCGCCGTTCACCTCCATGCCTAGCGAAATTTGGCTCGGCCGGCCCATCTCGAAACCTTGCTCGATGATACGTTTGTGGTGGCCATCGCGCAGGCCATCAAAGCGGTGGACGGCACCAGCGAACGCTGCTGCGGCCGAGCCGGTGGCCGGATCTTCCGCAACGCCGGCCGCCGGAGCGAACACGCGAGCGTGAAATGCCGAGTTCGAATTGATCGTCTCCTGAGTATAGATCGACATTTTGCCCATTTTGGCGCCGCCGAAAGCTGCCGCCCAGCGCTGCGACTGCAATTCAGCGCGCGCCACGGCTGCAAGTGAACTGACCGGTAGAAACGTAAACGGCACGCCCGCAGAAAACTGAGTCGGGCGATGATTGGAAAAGCCGATTTCGCGTGGTTCGAGACCGACCGCAGCCGCCAACAACTCTGTACCGGGGAGGGGGCTGACATCCTCCGGCAGCTTAGGCGCATCGAACTCCGCGAATGCTGGTTGCTCCAGCTTCAGCCGCACGCCAACGCGGATGACCCCGATATTCTCCTCGAGGACGACAAGGCTGTCAGCGTCACCCGTGAGCAAACCCGCCCGCATTTCGGCCAACAGCACGGCGGTCCCGACCGTTGGATGGCCGGCAAAGGGCAACTCGGACGCAGGGGTGAAAATGCGGAGTTTGGCCGAGTGCGCTGGATTTGCCGGCTTTAGAATAAATACCGTCTCAGAGAGGTTGAACTCCCGCGTAATCGTCTGCATGGCCGTGGTATCCAAGCCATCAGCGCCGTGCACGACGGCGAGTGGATTGCCCGCGAAGCGACGATCGGTGAACACGTCGAGCGTGTGAAATGCAAGTTCCATTCGTGCCCCTTAATCGCCCGTCAACGCTGGCGGGCCTGCTGCCATCGTAGGCGATGGCGTCGGCGCGCACTAGCCATTACCCTAATGTCTTCGCAAGTCCTCGTTTTGCATCGAGAAATTCTTGAATGTGGATGATGGCGCCGAGTTTCGTCACATCCGGCACAATTCGGGCCGGCGATGCGCTATCATTTCGCACAAAAACCGGCGCGCGACCGACGTGCCGACCGATCAATTCCGCCAATTTGCGAAAGGAAACGGCGTGCGGGCTCGCCACGTTCCAAACGCCGCGCCACTCCTCCTCACAAGCGCGCGCGAAGATGCGAGCCGTGTCTTCAACAAAGGTCGGCACGAACTCGAGACCGTCGCCATCGCGTGGCAGGGTGAGCGTTGCTCCATTGCGCACATTATCGATGAGGCGCGAAATCATCATGCCGGACTGGCCAGGGCCATAAAGAAAAAAAACACGCAACTGCGCGACGGCCAGCTTTGATTGATAGGCGAGTGTGAGTGCCTCGGTTGCCAGTTTGCTTGCTCCGTATAGCCCAGTTGGATTGACGGCGGCATCCTCTTTCAACGACCCGGCAAACGGCTCATACACACTGCCCGTCGAAGCAAATACGGCACGAGTGACACCAGCTTCGAGCGCCCAGCGCATCAACGCTGCTGGTGCCTCGACATTGACGCGAAAGACGTCGGCGGCGCCGGCCGGGAAGTCGCGATAACGATCCGATTGCGCCAGATGAATAATTGCGTCAGCTTTCGCCGGCAAAGCCGCGATATCGAGCCCCTCGCTCAAGTTCATTGGCAACCACGTCACATGCGGCAATGCAGTCAGCGCGGTATGCCGGCTCCGCGTTAGAACCACAACCTCGTGCCGACCGAGCATCGGTAATAGATGCCGCCCAAGAAACCCTGTGCCGCCTGTGACGAGAATGCGCATTGCCGATCCTTACGAGTGACGAGACTTCGCCCGCCGCGCCTCGACTTCGCTTTTGTGGGACCGCCGCCAATCGATCAACTGCTGAAGGCCTTCGAGCAGCGGCACCTTGGCCGTGAATTTAATTTCCTTCGTCGCCCGCACCGGTGAGCCTATGCGATTGCGAACCAGCGTTGCCTGGCTTCGCTCCTGATAGCGGATCGGCTGGTTCGAACCGGTCAACTGCAACAACATCTCCGCCATCTCTTTGAGCGACGTGCGTTTGCCGGTACCGACGTTGTAATAGCGCGCCACGGTGGTCGCCTTCATTGCGCAAACGTTCGCCGAACCGCAATCTGCCACCGCGACAAAATCGAACGCTTCGCTGCCATCGCCGAAAATCGTTGGACCTTCACCGCGATCGATGGCGTCGAGCATTTTCATGATAACGGCGACATAAGCGCCTTCGTAATCCTGGCGGGGGCCATAAACATTCATATAGCGCAGACCGACGAGCGGTAGTCCGTATCGGAAGTGGAACGCGGTGGCCATCGCCTCGCTGGCAATTTTGGTGGCACCGTAGAAGTTCTTATTATGAAACGGATGATCTTCCGTCATCGGCTCCTCGATCGCATCACCGTAGACCGAGGCCGACGAAGAATAGACAAGACGCTGTACTTTCTGGGCAACGCATGCCTCGAGCACATTGAATGTGCCGCGCACGTTTACATCGAAAGCGGTGCGGGGATATTCATGACATTGAAGCAACCAAAGCGCTGCAAAATGGAAGACTCCATCTGCCCCCTCCAGTGCCTTGTTCAGGATGTCTGATTGGAGAATATCGCCGCCGACATCGAAGATCTTGACGCGCGGGTCTTTAAACGCGTCGGACAAATTCTCGACCCGGCCGCGCGCAAAATTATCGTAAACGACGATCTCGCGCGCCTCGGTCTGCACCAGCTGGTCGATTGTGTGAGAGCCGATTAATCCCGCGCCTCCGATCACCACCAGACGTTTGCCTTCGAGTTCCATGAAGCACTCCTGCGGCGCTATCGCCAAGTAGACCGAGAGGCGCATATTGCAGAAGTTGCAGTGACCAACAAGTCGGCCGTCCCCAGCCTTCGTGGCGGCCTTGACATATAGCCGACCCGACATGCCAATGCGGCACCTATCAGCTCAAGCCGTCAGGCTCCATCATGTTGAAGACCGTACTTTCCACGCTGAGATCGAAGGAACTCGGTCTCGATGAGCGCCAAACATTGCGCGTATTCGCGGAAACTGATGGACAAATCACCGAGGGCGTAATCGAGACAGCAGGCGGGCAATGGTATCCCATTATTGATGGCGTACCCTGTTTCCTCACCGGCCCAATGCAACCTGATCTCACTGCGTTTGCGAAGCAACACAATTTACCGCAAGCGAAATCAGGCGCCACGCGAGAGGAGGCAGCCGAGCAGGCACTAACGAACCAGACTTTCTCGGACAAGTGGCGGCGCTTCAAAAACTACGGCCATGAGGCCGCTCATCAGGAGTTTTTGTTCGGCTGGTATTGCAAGAAACTTGGATTGCCCGATATCACTTCGCTGAAAGCATTCTATCGGGCAAAATCCCGCGTTCTTGAAGTCGGGCCCGGTTCGGGATTCAACACAAAGTTCATCGCGGAAAACTGCTCAGGCGATGTTTTCGCGCTCGACGTATCTGATGCCGCGTTCACGACCTTCGGCAATACCAATCATTTGCCTAATTGCAACGTCGTTCAAGCCGACCTGATGCAGGCGCCATTCGCGGACGACTCGTTCGACTTCATCATCGCCGACGGCGTACTACATCATACGCCCAACACCCGGGACGCCGTGCGGGCGCTTTATGCGAAGGTGAAGCCTGGCGGTCAGTTCTTCTTCTATGTCTACCGCCAAATGGGTGCAGCCCGCTTCTTCACCGATCAACACATCCGCCACGCGTTTATGCAGTTGTCACCGGATGATTGCTACAAAGCGTGCGAAGGGCTGACGGAACTCGGTCGCGAATTGTCGCGCGTTGACGCAAAAATTACGCTCGACAAGGCTATTCCAGTCCTCGGCATCCCAGCCGGCAAACACGACGTTCAGCGGCTGCTGTACTACAATTTTGTCAAGTGCTTCTGGAACGACGCTTTCGACTTTGAGACAAACAACATGGTCAACTTCGACTGGTATCA
>JANLXZ010000442.1:0-3368 GCA_031365375.1 Hyphomicrobiaceae bacterium
GGATCGGCTATGAGGCGCTGCGGGCGATCAACCCGCGGATCATTTTGGTTTCGGTCTCGGGCTTTGGCCAGACCGGACCGTATGCGGGCCATGCCGGGTTCGATCAGATTGCCCAGGGCATGGGCGGGATCATGAGCGTCACCGGCCAGCCAGGACAGGGACCGATGCGCGCTGGCATCGCAGTCGCCGACTCATCGGCTGGCATCTATGCGGCGACAGGCGTGTTGGTCGCACTCGCCGAACGCGAGAAGTCCGGTGAGGGGCAGTGGGTGCATACATCTTTGTTGCAAGCGCAAATTGCGATGTGCGATTTTCAGGCCGCCCGCTATTTGACCGATGGTGAAGTGCCGCCGCAAGCCGGCAACGATCATCCCTACGTCACCCCGATGGGCGTACTGCCGACCGCCGACGGACACATCAACATCGGTGTCGGCGGCCAAGGCCAATGGCACGCGTTCTGCGGCGCGATCGGGCGCGGCGAATTGGCCAACGACGTGAAGTTTGCGACCATCAAGGACCGGTATGCCAACCGGCCGGCTTTGGCCGCGATCCTCGAGCCGCTGTTCAGGACCAAGCCATCGGCGTATTGGATCGAGATATGCCAAGCCGCGGGCGTGCCGATCGGGCCAATCTATACGATGGATCAGGTGTTCGCCGATCCACAGGTGCGCCATCTGGGGCTAGCCGAAAACGTCCATCATCATGCGCGCGGCGACATTCAAATCATCGGTGAACCGGTCGTGTTGTCGCGCACGCCGGCAAAAGTCGTTCGTGCGCTGCCGGAAAAGGGCGAGCACACTGATGAAATCCTCGCGGAGTTCGGATTGAGCGCAAGCGAAATCGCCGAATTGAAGAGTGCCAAGGTCGTATGAAGTGATCAACACTTCTGCAAACAGGGAGAAGGCTATGTTGCTGCGTCGAAAATTTCTGAGGATTGTTGGGGCGACGGCAATGGCAGCCGGATTGCCGGCGCTGGCACAAGCACAGTCTGCCCCCACAACTCTAACCGTCGGTTATCAGAAGGTCGGACATCTGGCGCCGATGGTGTTGCTGACGGATGACCTGAAGAAGTCCGGCATCGAAGTAAAGATGGTCGAGTTCGCGCGTTACGCGGATGCACGCACAGCGCTATTGGCGGGCTCACTCGACGTTGCCTCGGTTGGTCCGGCAGATCTCGCTATTGCGCTCGCCAATGGTTCGACCAACATGGTCGGCATCATGGGTGTTGGTGCGTCACCCAAGTATGTGATCGGCAAGACCGGGATGAAACTCGATAGCTGGGATGACCTCAAAGGCAAGAAGGTCGCGATCGCGCCTGGTTCGGCAGTGTGGTTCCAGTTTGCAGCGACCCTCGTCGAGAAGGGCATTCCGTATTCGGCGATCAGTGCCGTCAACATCCAGGGTGGCGGTGCCAATTTCAACCAGGCGCTGGAGAAGGGCGAAGTCGACGCGATCGTCACTTGGGAGCCGTTCGAATCTATTCCCGTGATGAAGGGTTACGGCTTCATGGCGAAGAGTCTCGATTACAGTGCGTCGAAAGCTGTCGGCGCGGAACTCGGCATGCTGGTTGCGACCAAGTCAGCGGCAACAGAAAAGCGTGCGGCTGTCGAGGCATTCGTATCAGCCTATGTCGCCAAGATGAAAGAGATGGAAGGATCGAAGGAAAAGTTCGCGTCAGCCATCGCTCAGTTGACCGGTCTTGACGCGCCGGTGAGCCTACGCGTCGCCGAGGCGATCAAGCTCGGTCCGGTCATCACGCCAGACCAGATAAAGCGGCAGGCAAAAGCATTCAACGAACTCGGCGTGATTCCAAAGGACGTGTCGGGCGAAATCGACAAATTCTGGGACGCATCGTTCCTGGAGAAGGCAATGAAGAAGTGATCGCGAGACGGCACTTCCCATGACGGTTTCCGAGGCCAGTCGTCAGCCTGCTGTTGCTGCCACCGGAACCGGCGGCAGCGATCTTGCGCGTGCCATCGGCTGGCGACTGGGACAATCAGTTCTGGCGATTATTCTGCCAATCGTGCTGATCATCTGCTGGCAACTGTCGGGCACCAACGGCGCGCTGTTCGGTGGTGCGTTGCCGACGCCCGATCGCGTGTGGACGGCTTGGTATCAATGGGCATTCGGTAATCCGACGTTTGGCCTCAACCCTTACGTCGGTACCTGGGTGCAGAATATTTTGTTCTCGGCCGAACGGGTGGCGAAAGGCTTCGCGCTCGCAATCATAGTCGGCGTGCCGATGGGCATTCTCATTGGCTGGTCGAAGCTCGCAGCGAGCGTGGTCGACCCGACGATCCAATGGCTGCGCCCGGTGCCGATTACCGCGTGGCTGCCGATTTCGATCGCGATCTTCGGTATTCGCGATTTTGGCTCGGTTTTCTTGATCACGCTCGGCGCGTTCTATCCGATCGTGATCAACGCCACCCAAGGTGCGCGCGATGTCGAGAAAAACTGGATCAGGGCCGCACTCATGATGGGAGCGTCACCCGCCTCGACGTTGTGGCGTGTGGTGCTGCCAGCCGCAATGCCGTCGATTTTTACGGGCTTGCGCATTGGCTTAGGCATTGGCTGGACGGCCGTCATCGTGTCCGAGATGGTCGCCGTTAAATCCGGTCTCGGCTATGTGCTGTGGGATGCATACTATGTCGGCCGCATGGATATCGTGATCGCCGACATGATCTCGATCGGTCTGCTCGGTTACCTGTCGGACCGTCTCATCGTCGCGCTCGAGCACTGGGCGCTACGTTGGCGCCGGCTGCAATCCTTCAATCAATAGGCGATTGAAAATGACGACAATTTCTTTTGCTGGCGTTTCGAAGACCTTCGGCGGCAAAACGCTGGTGCGTGCCTTGGCCGATGTCGACCTAGAGGTCGGCGAAGGAGAGTTCGTGGCACTTCTCGGTCCCTCCGGCTGCGGAAAATCGACGCTTCTCAATCTGCTGGCGGGCTTCGAGCCGTTGTCTGACGGCATTTTGCGGTTTGATGGCGATGCGATCACGAAGCCAGGGCCGGATCGCGGTGTCGTATTTCAGGAGGGGTCGCTTCTGCCATGGCTGACCGTCTGGGAAAACGTGGTTTTCGGGCCGAAGGTGCAGGGTGTCGCGCGCTCCACGTATGAGCCCAAGGCGCGGCAGATTTTGCAGATCGTCGATGAGGAATCGTTCTTTCAGGCTGATCACACGATTCTGTTCAAGGTGCTCAAACAGCTTTATGAGCAGAACCGTCCGATTGATGCGATGATCGTGCGCGAGGAATTGATCAAGCGGCATCTGCTGGATGAGATCGGCGGCATTGAATACCTGATGCAGATCATGAATTGCGTGCCCAACGCCGCCAACGGCTCGCACTACGCGGGCATCGTGCGC
>JANLXZ010000443.1:0-4985 GCA_031365375.1 Hyphomicrobiaceae bacterium
GGTCCACTGCGCGAGCCAGTCCGGGGCGCCGGCGAGGAACGCTTCGGTGCCGTAGGTGTCGGGTAGAATGATGCGCAGGTTGCCTTCATAGTCCTCCTGCCAGTCGGCGAGAACCCGGTAGGGAGCCGCTGCCAGTGCGGCATCGTCGTCGGCGAGGGCTGAATAGACCATCGGTAATTCGTGTGCGTTGGTACCAATCGCTTCGACCTCACGCCGCATCGCGATCAGACAGTTGGAGGTGCCCAGAAAAGCCGGACCCAGGCCCTCGAGCATCGCCTGGACACACCAGTCCTGCCACAAGAAACCATGACGGCGCCGGGTGCCGAAATCGGCAATCCGCAGCGCATCGAGTTTTCGCAGGCGCTCGATCTTTTCCCATACGCGGGTCATTGCGCGCGCGTAAAGTACTTGCAACTCGAACTTGCCGAGACTGCGCAAAACGGCCCGAGAGCGCAATTCCATGATGACGGCGAGGGCCGGGATTTCCCACATAGTGGTTTCGATCCACGGACCGTCGAAGATTAACTCGTACTGATCGCCGCGACGTTCGAGATTGTACGCAGGGAAGCGAAAGCCCTCGAGCCATGTCATGAAGTCGGACGAGAACATTTGGCGTTTGCCGTAGAAGGTATTGCCACGCAACCACGTGTTTTCGCCTCGCGTCAAACTAAGCGAGCGAATGTGGTCGAGCTGCTCGCGCAGTTCGCCGATGTCGATCAGTTTTGCAATCGGCACATGCGTCGAACGATTGATGATGCCGAAGGTCACTTGCGTGCGCGACAGCCGGCGAAAGATCGTCTGCGCCATCAACAATTTATAGAAATCTGTATCGAGCACCGACCGGACGATCGGATCGATCTTCCACGTGTGATTGTAAACGCGCGCTGCAAGGTCGGTCACGATTGGTCTCCAAGGGCGGACCGAGGGGCCCAGACTGGAAATCGTAAGCCTAGGATGCAGGTTTACGCAACCTAATGTGCGACGATCAGCACGGTAACGGCGAAAGGGCGCCTAGCGAAAAGGGCCGCGCTTTCGAGCGGCCCTTCATAACAATTCTGCCGTGAGATCGGCGGCCGGCAGCGCTTTCGTGCAGCGCTGGCTCAACTGCAATCCATCAGGCAAGCCGTAGAGGTTGCTCCTCGGCCGTCTCGATGAACCTGAGCCTAACCGGCATCATCCTCATCCCACTCGACATCAGATCACCTCCTTCCAGTTGTTGAAAGCTGAGTGGAGGCTGGCACAGTCATTGCGAACTGACAAGTTCACTTTTGTCGCGTGGTAAAGTTGTCCGTTCATGGTGAATTTGAGCAACGAGTATCGCGCCGGCAAGCATATCAAAACCGCTGCAATGGCCCACCAGCCGCACGGGCGCTACGACGTTTGTCGCCGTACAACCGGTCAATAATGCCGCGATGGATCGGTGCATTGCAGCCGATGGCTCGCCATCACAAGCGGCTCGCAGGAAGGCACAAGAGAGAGCGGACGTGGCTGAGATCATCTTCGCGAATACGCTTCGACAGAGCGCTGCAGCGGTTGCGTCTTCGCCTAATGCGTGGAGTGCGACGAGGGCGCCAGACAACACGTCGTCGCCGCTGGGGGTTAGGCCGTGACCGAGGCCGAGGAGGAGGGATGCCGCCTCGTCGAATTTGGCCGGGTTGCCAGACTGCAACCCATCTCGAAGGGCCTGTGCGCCGGAGCGAGCACGTCGCGCGAATCGGGCTGCCGACGCCGCAGTCGAGAACATGGCGTGCATGAAGCTGTCTCGCGGGGCTTCATGCAACGCGTGCCCGATGATGTCTCGGAGATTGTCGGCTCCGATATGGGTCGACGTGAAGGACCAAGGGGGGCAGCGCCGAACTTGCGCCGTCGAAATATCGACGCTCACTCGTGTGCCGATTTCGCGAACTGGCAACGTCGATCCAAAAATCAGCGCTGCATTCAACGGGCCATCGCCGATACTGGCATCGCCGATGCAGATGAACTCGTCGGCGCTGCGAATATAGAGCGACCGATCGAACACGGCTTCAACCGTCCACGTGGCGTGCTCGCCCAGTAGCCGTGCCGCCCGCGCACCGATCGAGGCGATGATAGCGTCAAGCTTCATGACGCACGATTTGGGTCGCCATCACGGCGGCGGCTGCATTCGACTCGGCGACAATTGCGCCAACCGCTTCGAGCTTGGCAACTTGCGCGGCTCGGTTTTGTGGGTCGCCATCGGTGCCGGTTACTGATGCGATGACAACCGCACCGTCCTTCGATCGGCCGCGAAGTTGGGAGGCCAGATGTCCGGCCGGGTCCATGTGCCCGCCGAAACCCAAAACGCAATCGAGCAGGATGACTGCGACGCGCTTGTCGGCGAGCGCTTGCGCCAACGCTTCATCGCGGACGGCCGGCTCGATCATCGGATGCGGGCGGCCGCGCGTGTATTCGTCGGCGCCGAGATCGATCATCGCGTGACCGGAGGAAATGTCTCCGAGCGGCTTGGCTCCTGGCACCGGCGCATTCGACATGACGTCGAGGTGCGCACGGTGAAAGACGATCTGCGCTTCGGCGGCGAGCGTGCCACCGGCGAACAGCCCACGAACGACCCCTTTGCGCGTTGGCAAGGCGTCATTTGTGTGGATTGGATTTTGCAATTGCCCAACGGCCAAATGTGCAGCTGACGCCAGTGTCGAAGCTGAGCGAGCATTCTTCGGCATCGCGCGTTCAGCATCGCCTAAAAAGCAAATCGTGAATGGCTTCCGGCTGAGTCTGACGCGATCGAGAACTGTCTCGGCAACGTCAGCGGCGGGCGGCTTTGAGACAATGACGATGTGCGTTGTTGCCGGGTCGGCATCGAGCATCCCGATTGCCATCAGCGTGGTGATGCCACCGACCTCGGGCTTTAAATCGCGACCGCCGGTGCCGATGGCATGGCTGATACCGCGCCCTGCCTGCGCAATGAGGCAAGAGATTTCCTGGATGCCGGTGCCCGACGCGCCGATAATGCCGATATTGCCGCGCGGCACGACGTTGGCGAACGCGAGGGGGATGCCGCCGATGATTGCCGTGCCGCAATCGGGCCCCATCACCAATAGCCCAAGTTCGCGGGCTTCACGCTTGAGTTCGACTTCTTCGGCAATGCTGACGTTATCGCTGAAGATCATCGCGTGCAGACCGAGTTTCAACGCCTTGCGTGCTTCGGCAATCGCGAAGTCACCCGGCACCGAAATGAGTGCGAGGTTGGCCAGCGGATTCTCGGCGACGGCCGCACGCAGTGTGCGTGGCGCCCACGCTTGGCCGGTGCCGCTGGAGCCGCGCGGTTTATCGATCAAATGGCGAGCGTGTGCGTGGGCCGCTTGCGCTGCCTCGGATGTTTTCGCCCGCACGGCGACGATGATGTCGCCGGGGCCGGCGGCCGCGCCATTGTCCGCCAGAACATTCGCATCGCGCAGGATCTCTTGATTGGCCGGTGTGCCGATCATCAAGCCGGCGACCTCGACGCCATCCAGCAATTGCACCGCGCGCGCAATCCGCATGAGCGCGACGGAGTCGAGATAGGCGCCCTTACGAACTTCGTTGAGGATGACGCTCATTGGATTCCCATTCGTGCTGCAAACGCCACGAGCGCATCATCGAAACACTTCAGCGGTGCTTTGACGTTGCCAGCACCGACCTGTCCGACGCCGGGTTTTCTGTGCGCGATGCCGGTGTTGATCGTCGGCGCCAATCCGGTTTCGACGACGCGCCGGATGTCGATGCCGGTTGGCACTCCGGTGTAGTCCATCGCCGGGATTGTCCACTCGGGGTTGGGTGCGGCCGTAATTTCAGCCATCGCGCGGGTGAAGCGTGCGGCTTCCGACGGCTGGCCTGCGCCAATAAAGCCGACGACCGCCGGTGCCGCTCCCATCGCAAAGCCGCCGAGCCCGATGGTCTCGACAATCGCGCTGTCGCCCATGTCCGGGTTTGCGTCTGCCTCAGAGAAGCCAGCGAAGTAAAGGCCCACCGGCATCTCGACGGGGGCCGTAAACCACTGGTCGCCGGTACCTGAAACGCGGATGCCAAAGTCGGTGCCATTGCGACACATCGCGGTGACGATCGACGAGCTCTCGATGTCACGCGCCGGATCCGTCATCGCCTTGCCCATCGCCATTGCCACGTTGAGGAAGAACTGATCGTTGCGACCGATGAAGTCGAGGCAGCGCGCAAGGTCGCTCGTGCCGGTCGAAGTGCGAGCCAGTGCCGGCGCCAAAATGCGTAACAGCAGCGACGAGCAGGCGACGTTGCGCTGATGCATCTCGTCGCCCATCGTCAGTCCACGCGCCACGAGCGTTTTCAGCGGTACGCCACCCAGCTCGCGGAGCGCAACGCCGAGCGCCGGTCCGAGGTTGTCCTTCAACCAGGCTAAACGTGCGAGTACTTCGGCATCATTGCCGCCGAACCGCATCACCTTGCCGAGCCCCTCGTTGATGGCGCAATAGGCGCGGTTGCCGAACGCCCGGTTCTCAACGACCATCAGCGGTTGGCTGACCGTCGTCATGCCGGTCATCGGGCCGACCGCGCCGAAGTGGTGATTGGGGTGGAACTCGAATTCGCCGTTATGAGCTTTGCTGGCCGCATCGTCGAGGTCGGATGCCCAGCCCTCGAACACGGCGATGCCCATGATCGCGCCGCGCATCGGTCCGCACATGCGCTCCCATTCGATCGGTGGTCCGGCGTGCAGGATTCTGCGGCCCGATTTCAGCTCCGGAATGGCCTCCCCCGCCGGGATGCAGTCGACCAGGACCGGGTCACCGCCGAGAATGCGCGCCAAGGCCTCAGCATTGGCAGTTTCGATTTTTTTCATGGCGCCGCCGATTTCGTCGAGTGATGCGCATATGCGCCACCTTTCCCGCCGTCATCCCGGCGAAGGCCGGGACACGCGACAACCATCGGCGAGCCAGGCGCCAATGGTAGTAAGAGGTGTTGCAACATTGCATTTCTTTCGTGAACAGCTGTTCTGCTGA
>JANLXZ010000477.1:0-3798 GCA_031365375.1 Hyphomicrobiaceae bacterium
GATTTCGGCCTAATCCAGCGCATGTGCGGCGGTTCTCGTCACTGCGGAATGATCGCCTGCTGCGGGCAACGGTGACCTGAAATCAGAAAAACACCCAACGACAACCGTCCGCTCAAGCGTCCAGGCAACGTTGGTGTCCGTAGAGCCGGTGATCGTTTCGAGGATGTAGCGATGCCGGGACTCGTGGTGGTGAGATTGGTCTTTTCGTCCCCCATGCCTATTGCCAAGACCTGACAATGAGCGGCGCGCATCGCGTCGATGTGGTCTGGGTCTGTGAGCTTGCGGTAGAGTTCCCGCTTGGGCTCAGGGTTGCCATTTACCCCTACAATGCTGCTGGCTGTACTTTGCTTTTTGCAAGACTGCAGGTGGCTACTTCGAGGCCACGTGCGCGCGCCAACTCAAACAGGAAGGCACGCTGGATGTGGCCTTTGCCATCGCGAAAAGCGTACGTCGTCGTTGGCGATGCTACGGCGGCGTGGACGGTTTCGAAACGATTGCGACGGTTTCCGCATGTAGCTGTGTTGTGGAAACTGTTCGCGAACCGTGCAGCGCCAATCTGAATGCGACGATGGAGCCGAATTCGAACAGGACTGTGAGCACGACAATTCTGTGGCGCAATTATCCAACCAAACACTCCATCCCGCCGAGAAACTCTTCGACCCCTCAGCGTGCCGCATTCTTTGGTTCGGCCGCGCCGCAGGCATTTTTTGGTTCTCCAATCACCCACCCCGATGCAAGCCTTTTCTTCCCTGCTTTTCTTCACGTTTGCTTGCCTGAGGTCATTTCTTTGGTTCAACCGCGCCGCAGGCTTTCTTCCGCCCCAACCACATTTCGCAACGGCCGGCGCGCGCAGGGCATGTCAAGGCTGGCCGCTCTTTGCGGCCACCGAAGGCTCGGCCTTTACATGACCGAGCACGCCGGCAGACTGGTGGTGTTGGGCTGAAACAGCGCCTCCATCGGTTCGAGTTCTGCCATCTGGCTGTGCCAATCTCTGCCGGTTACACCGTTCTCTTCGCGGTCGAGTGTCGCTCGCCGCATCATGGACCTTCGAAAGCTTCGGCGCCGCAATGTCCCGAACGGGATCACCGAGGTGTCGCGGGAGGAATCGCGCGGTCGCCGAGGCCCGTCCCGGCAGGGACGACGTTTCGCCATGATGGCGAAAGGGAAAAGCTCAGGCCTGATCGGCCGTCGACGGCCACTGGAACGGCTGATCTGTGGTCCACATGCGATGCAGCACCACGGCGAGCTTGCGGGCCACGGCCATGGTGGCTTTCTTTGCGCCGATCTTCTTTGCGAGTGTCTGACCCCATGTTTTGAGGGCGCTCGGGCGGCACGACCGGCTGAGCAGAACCTTTGCCGCCTCGTAGAGCAGCCCACGAACCATGCCGTCACCACACTTCGACACGCGACGCGCCAGATCGACCTCGCCCGACTGATAGCGTCGCGGCGTCATGCCGAAGTAGGCGCCGACGGATGCGGACGAGCTGAACCGCGCTGGATCTTCAACGCCGGTGACGTAGGCGAGTGCGACGACGGGCCCGACACCGGGCGCGGTCATCAGCAAGCGAACGACCGCGTCGCCACGCGCTTGCTTCAGCACGGCGCGATCGTAGACCGTCAGTTGCTCCATCGAGGCTTCAAGCGCCCGCAACGCCGGCTCGATCAATGCAGCCAACACTGCATCGTTGGTAATGGCTTCGCGGATCTTCGGCACGAACTGACGCTTCAGCGCCTTCGGCATCACCCGGCCGAAGCCCTTGATCACGCCGCGCACACAGTTCTTCAACGCCGTGATCTGAAAGACGAGCCGCTGGCGCATGACCAGAAGGGAACGAACGTAGCGGCAGTCGATGCCCTTGACCGTGGTCTCACGATACCAGCCGACGCGCATGAGTTGAGCCAGGCCCTGCGCGTCGTTGGCGTCGGTCTTATTGATCCTGAGCGATAGCGTCGCGCTGGCATGCCGGGCGTCGATGCAGATCACCGGCAAGCCCTTGGACTTCAGGCCGTGGTAGAGCCAGTTCGAGAGTTGACCGCATTCCAAGCCGATGCGTATGGCATGCGGCGCTCGGGCCACCAACTTCTCGGCGATATCATCAGGCGTTGACGCAGAACGGCCGCGCCAGATCGTCTTGTCGGCTTCATCGATGACCGAAATCGACGTCTCCTTCAGCGACACGTCGAGGCCGACATACTGGTTTACGTGGGACATGACCGTGCTCCGGTTCGGGTTGGCAGAACCAGAACTTGCGCCCGGCTCTACGATTACGCCATGTCCCGACCGCACACACCGTGCGCCGTCGCGCGCAGTGGCCGTCAAGGATGGTCGGCACGCTGAAGGTGCGTCTGGCTCGGTGCTTCCAGGCCACGCCTAGACGGCCGCGAGTACGATGGCACGATGCAGCGAACGGGCACGAGGAGCACCCCATGCGGGATACGGATCTGTTTCAGCTGGCTCTCGGCCTGGTGCCGCCCTGGATGGTGGAGGCGTGCAAGTTCGACGCCGACAAGAAGCGCCTCGACATCGAGATCGACTTCGCCAGGGGTGGCAAGTTCCCGTGCCCCCAATGCAAGACGGCGGATTGCCCCGTGCACGACACGTCGATGCGGCGGTGGCGGCACCTCGACTTCTTCCAGCATCAGGCCTTCCAGCATCAGGCCTTCCTGCATTCGAGGACCCCGCGCATCACCTGCCCGGACTGTGGCGTCGAGCAGATCGCCTTGCCGTGGGCGAGAACCGGCTCCGGCTTCACGCTGTTGTTCGAGGCGCTCGCCATGACACTCATGCCCGCCATGCCGGTCGCCGCCGCTGCACGCCTGATGGGGGAGCACGACACCAAGATGTGGCGCGTGCTGCATTACTGGGTCGAGACGGCGCGTGAGCGGGCGGATTATAGCGACGTGAAGCGCGTCTGCATCGACGAAACCGCCGCAAAACGCGGCCACGACTACGTTTCCCTGTTCGTCGACATCGATCAGCGACGCGTCCTGTTCGTCACCGAAGGCCGTGGCGCCGACACCGTCGAGGCGTTTGCGGATGATCTCGAAGCCCACAACGGCGACGCCAGCCACATCAAGGAAGTGTGCATCGATATGAGCGCCGCCTTCATCAAGGGGGGCACCGAGAACCTCACCGAGGCCGAGATCACCTTCGACAAGTTCCACGCAGTCAAGCTCGTCAACGATGCCGTCGACAAGGTCCGACGTGCCGAGAGCAAAGACCGGCCCGAACTCAAACGTAGCCGCTATCTCTGGCTCCGCAACGAGCCGTCGCTGTCGGCTGAAAGCCGCGCCACGCCGCAGGCCCTGACCCGCCCGCATCTGAAAACCGCCCGCGCCTACCAGATCCGATCAGCCTTCCAGGAGATCTACCGGCAGCCGACGTACGAATGGGGCGCTCTGTTCCTCGACCGCTGGTACAGCTGGGCCATCCGTTCCCGCCTCCAACCAATGAAGGACGCCGCGCGAACCGTCATGCGACACCGCGACGGAATCCTCGCCTGGTTCGACAGTCACATCGCCAACGGCCTCATCGAGGGCATCAACTCCCTCGTCCAGGCCGCCAAGGCCCGAGGCCCGAGGCTACCGATCAATCCGCACCTTGACGAACATAACCTACCTGATCGCCGGCAAACTCGACCTCAGGCTACCCACGTGAAGTAGCGGGGAGCCTAAAAATAGCGCAAATCCCGTCGCATTGCCATCGGCCCGCTCCTCAAACCCGCAGAAGACCCTTCGCATTCTCGCTGAGAATTTTCCGACGCACGTCCTTGTCGAGCATCAGCAGGCTTTCGGCGG
>JANLXZ010000478.1:0-2237 GCA_031365375.1 Hyphomicrobiaceae bacterium
ACGACATCATGACCGGCGGCGGCGGTGCCGACAGGTTCGACTTCAACGCCATTGGCGAAACGACAAAGATCGCGGCCACCCGTGATGTGATCAAAGACTTCACGCACCTCGTGGACAAGATCGATCTGAAAACGATCGACGCCAGCACCAAGATCGCGGCCGATCAGGCGTTCAAGTTCATCGGTGCGGTGGCGTTTCACAAGGTGGCCGGCGAACTCAACTTCGTGAAGTCCGATCTGGCGGGAACGGTCAACGACAAGACCATCATCCAGGGCGACGTGAACGGCGATGGCGTCGCCGACTTCCACATCGAGCTCTGCGGCCTGAAGGTGCTTACGGCTGCGGATTTCATACTGTAGTAGTCGGATTGAACTGAACCGCCACCGCGATAGCGGTTCAGTTCAATCAAATATCAAATTCGCTCCACTCTGATGTCCAAAGTCAAGCACTGCGCGCGCAGAATGTCGACGCCGCAATTCGTGCTGCGGCGGGCGGAGGTTGGATGGTTCGTGCAGTGGCGGAGGCGAGGCCCGAAGACGTCGGTGTTCAAGCTCTGATTCGCGGGTTGGCTACCGCATGTCCGTGTGTTCGTCCGGGGCTGCCTCGGTCTAGAACCGGGCGTCGATCGCAGGACAAGTCCTTTGACCGGCCACTTAGTGGATGCGAGGTTTCCCCTGCCATGGCCTCGCCCCCACCACTGCACGAAAGCTGTGTTGCATCGATTTCCTTTGGAGCCATGGGCCGGACTGCGAAGACCCACATATCGCAGCGGGCCGGCCCATGGCGGGATTGATGACGGCCCACCAGCGACAGTCGCAGGTCAGGCCGCTGACACCGGTTGCAAGCCGACTTCGCGCGCGATCGCCCAGATGAAGCCTGCCATCTCGCGTGCGATCGCGGTCGCGACCACTGTCGATTTTTTTGCCCTTCTTGTCAGTGTGCGGAACCTCTTGCATAGCCGCACCTGTGCCTTCCAGGCGATCTCGCGGGCCGGCCTCGGCGCTGCCGATACCAGCACCTGCTTTTCGATGCCGACCCGCGGTGGATGGCGATAGGCCCATGCTGCCTCGACCAGAATACGCCGTGCCCGGCTATTTCCAGCCTTGGTGATTGGCCCGCGCTTGATACTGTCGCCCGTCGATCGCTCCGACGGCACGAGACCCAGATACGCCATCAGCTGGCGCGGGCTCGCGAAGCGGGAGAGATCGCCGATCTCGGCGAGGATCGTCACCGCCGCGACCAGGTCGATGCCGCGCATCGCCATCAACGCCGGTACGAGCGAGCAGAGCGTCCAGTCGCCGATCGCCTCGCGGATCGCCTGCTCCAGCCGCCCGATACGCTCCGCCGTCTGTCGTTCCGCCTGCAGCATTTCCTCGAGCACAAAGCGTTGCTCGGCGTGGTCGAGCCGCACGCTAGCGAGCCATGTCCGGTGCCGCGCACCCCACGTCTTGATCCCGGAATAATGCCGCCCGAGCCGCAGCAGCATCGAGGAGACCTGCTGCCGCTTGCGCGTCAGATCCTGGCGGGCCGCCTCGCGTGCGCGCGTCAGCTCACGCATCGCTTCATGCCGGCTGTCGGGAACCCATACTGGCGTCAACTCGCCGGCCCTCAGCAGCCGCGCCAATCCCTCCGCATCGCGACGATTCGTCTTCACCCGGTCGCCCGCCTTCTTCGGGATCAACGAAGGTGCCACGACGAGGCACGAATGACCGAGACTTTCGATCAGTCTTTGCAATCCGTAGCCGGTCGGGCCGGCCTCGTAGCAGAACGTCAGACGACGGTACTTTGCCGCGAGCCCGGCAACCAGCTTCCGTGTCGCGGTCTCGTTCGTATCGATCTCGCCGAGATAACGCACCTCGCCCCGGCGGCCAGCCTCGGCAATCGCCACCGCATTGCGCAATTTCGCAGTATCAAATCCGATGAAAGCTTCGCTATGATGATCCATGATTGACCTTCCTTGTATGAGGCTCTGCCCGGCCCATCCGGGTAACCCTCGAACACACAAGGAGGGTCAGTCACCTCACGCAAGGCAAGGACATACGGTCTAGCTCGCGTCGGTCACGGCGGCGCGTGCGGCGCGAATGCCTGCGTCGACCCGCCGGCGTCTGAACTCCGCAAACTGCTGGTCAGTGATGACACCGACCAGGATAACCGACCCGGTGACTGCAAAATTCAGCGAACTCGGGATGCCGAGTAGGTTTACCAGGTTTTGCAGCAACTGAAGCAACGCGATCCCG
>JANLXZ010000116.1:0-7552 GCA_031365375.1 Hyphomicrobiaceae bacterium
CGACTTCAGGCGGTCATAGAAATCGAACACCACTTCGTTGAGCGGTAATTCGTAGATCACCATGGCGCGGGTGCCGACGTAGGTCAGCTCCTTCTGCCGCCCGCGACGGTCCTGGCAGAGTTTCAGAACGGACCCGAGATATTCATCCGGCACCAAGATTGTCGCCTTGATCCACGGCTCCTCCATTCGGTCGATCTTGACCACGTCGGGCATATCCGCCGGGTTGTGCATCTCGATCTTCGTGCCGTCGTTCATGTGCACGTGATAGATGACGCTCGGCGCCGTGGTGATCAGATCGAGATTGAACTCGCGCTCCAGCCGCTCGGTGATGATCTCGAGATGCAGTAGCCCGAGAAATCCGCAACGAAAGCCGAAGCCCAAGGCGGCCGAGCTTTCCGCTTCATAGGAGAAGCTGGCGTCGTTGAGCCGCAATTTGCCCATCGCCTCGCGCAGATCCTCGAAGTCGGCCGCATCGACCGGGAACAGGCCGCAGAACACCACCGGTTGCGCCGGTTTGAAGCCTGGCAACTGCACGGCGGTTAGATTTTTATCGTCGATGATAGAGTCGCCAACGCGGGTGTCCGCCACCTGCTTGATCGAGGCTGTGAAGAAGCCAACTTCGCCGGGTCCAAGCTCGCTCAGCATTTCCTGCTTGGGGCGGAAGATGCCGACGCGCTCGATCTGATAGTTGGCGTCGGCCGCCATCAACTTGATTTTCTGGCCTTTTTTCAGCACGCCGTCCTTGACGCGCACCAGCACGACGACGCCCAGATACGTGTCGTACCAGCTGTCGATCAGTAGTGCAGTCAGCGGCTTGTTGCGATCGCCGACGGGTGGCGGCAGTTTCTCGACAATGGCTTCGAGGACTGCGGCCACATTGAGCCCCGTTTTCGCCGAAACGCCGACGGCTTCCGACGCATCGATGCCAATCACATCCTCGATCTGCTGCTTGACGCGGTCGACGTCGGCGGCCGGCAGATCGACCTTATTGAGGACGGGAAGGATTTCCAGATTGTTGTCGAGCGCCTGATAGACGTTGGCGAGGGTCTGGGCTTCGACCCCTTGCGAGGCATCGACCACCAAAATTGCGCCTTCGCAGGCGGCGAGTGAGCGCGACACTTCGTAGGCGAAATCGACGTGGCCAGGCGTATCCATCAGGTTCAACTGATAGGTCTTGCCGTCCTTGTATTTGTAGTCAAGACGCACGGTCTGCGCCTTGATCGTGATGCCGCGCTCCTTCTCGATGTCCATCGAGTCGAGGATCTGCTCCTGCATGTCACGCAGCGCGACGTTGCCGCACAACTGGATCAACCGGTCCGACAAGGTCGACTTGCCGTGATCGATATGGGCGATGATGGAGAAATTTCGGATGAGGGATGTGTCGGTCATAGGCGGGGTGTAGCATTGACGCTGCGAATGCAAAAGGGTGCTGTGTGGGGCAGGGAAAAGCTGGGTCAGGGGACCGCTTCATCAGCCGCCCTAGGGTGGCACGCCGGGCCTCAGCCGCAGCGGGCAAGCGGCCGGTCGCCTCATGGTCGGGCCGACCCCGTTCAACCGCACAAACATTATGCTATGCTGCCTTCGATGCAACATGTCTACACAACCAATGAATTACTGGCGCTTCTCGAATGGTATCGGGAGGCGGGTGTCACCCATGCTGTAGACGATGTGGCGACGGACTGGCGCGCCCGTACAGGCGAGGCTCCCGGCAAGGGGTTCAAGTATCCAAAGCTGGAGCCGCGATCAGCGGACGAAGCTGTTACCGCGCGGTTGGAACCGCCGGCCAAATTGCCGCCGCCGGCGTCATCGCATTCAGCCCCACCCTGGGACGTCGATCCAGACGAGCGTCCGGCAGCCCGCGCTGCGCCGGCTCCCGCGCCGCCTTCCCCTGCGCCGGCGCGCGCAGCCCCGCGAGCCGCCCCGACCGTATCCCCGCGCACCTTTCCGACGGCTGCACCCGATGCTGCGGAGCTGGCCGCACGCACCCAGGCTGCGACCGCGAATTCGCTCGAAGACTTGCGGCGTCTGCTCGGCGAATTCGACGGTTGCGCGCTGAAGGCTACCGCCAAGAACCTGTGCTTCTTCCGTGGTGCCGAGCGCACGCGCCTGATGGTGATTGGCGAAGCGCCGGACCGCGACGACGATATGGCGGGCAAGCCGTTCACGGGGCCACCCGGCCAGCTTCTCGATCGCATGCTGGCGGCGATCGGTCACGACGAAGAGACGACGCACATCACCAACATTGTGTATTGGCGCCCACCCGGCAATCGGCCGCCGACGCCCGCCGAAGCGCAGATTTGCCGTCCGTTCCTGGAGCGCCAGATCGAGCTCGTCGCGCCGGCCGTTGTGCTTGTGCTCGGCGGCGTTGCCGCGAAGCACATGCTGAGCGCGGCCGAGGGGATTGTGCGTTTGCGGGGCTCGTGGCGCGATCTCACGGCGGGGCGCCATAAGGTGAAGGTAATGGCGTCGCTCGGACCCGATTTCCTTCTCAAGACACCGTCGAAGAAGAGCCAAGCCTGGCAAGATCTATTGTCTGTAAAACGCGTGCTCGATGAGACCAGTTGATTTGGTCGATCGCGCCTCTACTCGAATAGACTTGGAGTGACCAGCCCATGCCTCGCATTGATGAAAATCGCCCATTCATTCCCGTGCGCATTGCCGTGCTGACGGTGTCGGACACGCGGCACGAGACGGACGACAAATCTGGTTCGGCGTTGGTTGATATGCTGACAGCCGACGGCCACACCCTCGCAGACCGCGCCATCGTCAAGGACGATATCGCGCAAATCCGTGCCCGCGTCCAGGGCTGGATCGCCAACCCGGATGTGGACGTCGTGATCACCACCGGCGGCACCGGCTTCACCGGGCGCGACGTCACGCCGGAAGCACTGAAGCCACTTTTCGAGAAGGAGATCGACGGCTTCTCGACCGTGTTCCACATCATCAGTTACGCGAAAATCGAGACCTCGACGATCCAATCGCGCGCGTGTGCTGGGCTCGCCGGGGAGACGTATATATTCTGCCTGCCCGGATCGCCCGGCGCCTGCAAGGACGGCTGGAACGGCATTCTCACATGGCAGCTCGATAACCGCCACCGCCCCTGCAACTTCGTCGAGATCATGCCGAGGTTGAGGGAATGAGGGGGCAGGTGAGTTACGTGATTGCCCCGCCCTGCGGAACCAGTTTTCGAACTGCCGAGTTGACCACGAAATGCAGATTCGCGTCGAGGCGATGACCCGAATACGTGCAGACTTAACCCCATTCCTTGGAGTTGGTTGTCATGGCTCTGATCGGACATTGCCACTGCGGGCGCAACGCCTTCGAAGTTGCCGGCGAGATGCCCGAAAAGCTTACGCGCTGCACATGTTCGTTCTGTTCCAAGCGAGGGCACCTTTATGCATACTTCCGGCCAGACCAGTTCCGCATGACCGATGCGACCAGTGATGCGATCTATCGATGGCAGACAAAAATGGTTGCCAATCACTTTTGCAGCGCGTGCGGGTGTGATCTTTATGCTGACAGTCCGGCTTTCGAGCCTGACGGCAAATGGGACGGCGTCACTCGACGAATTGCGGTCAATGCGCGTTTGTTCGACGATTTTGAAGCTGCTGACTGGCCTGTCACAGTCATCGACGGGAAAAACCTGTGGTAATTAGCCGATGGTGAAAACTACCATGTCAAACTTGACCGCGTTTCCGATCACGAAGCGTTGGCCCCCTCAACATCCCGATCGTCTCCAATTGTATTCCTTGAACACGCCCAATGGCGTGAAAGCATCGATCATGCTCGAAGAGACGCGGTTGCCGTACGAAGCCCATCTCGTCGACATTATGAAGAACGAAAGCCACACGGCCGAATTTCTTACCCTCAATCCAAACGGCAAAATCCCCGCCATTATCGACCCCGATGGTCCCGGCGGAGAGCCGATCGCGCTGTTTGAGTCAGGCGCGATTTTACTCTACCTCGCTGACAAGACCGGGCAACTCATCTCGCCCAACCCAACAATACGTTGGCAGACGATCCAGTGGTTGATTTTCCAAATGGCAGCTATCGGCCCGATGTTCGGCCAGGTTGGCTACTTCCATAAATTTGCTGGCAAGGAGATCGCCGACAAGCGTCCCCTGGAGCGCTATGTTGAAGAGGCGAAGCGACTTTTGAGCGTGCTTGATGCGCGTCTTGAGAACCGTATTTGGATGATGGGCGACGAGTACACTATCGCAGACATCGCGTCGATCGGTTGGGTGCATAATCTGATTACATTTTACGAAGCGAGAGATCTCGTGGCGTATGATCGTTTGAAGCACCTTCCCAGTTGGCTGGAGCGAGCACTGGCGCGTCCGGCGGTGCACCGGGGATTGCAAATCCCGTCGCGGAGCGACGTTGTGTAGCGATTGTGAAAGCCGTCTCAACAGTGAGGATTCGCACATGTTGCTGCTATCGGCCCGGACATTCGTGGCCACTCGCTTTCGGCGCGCCATCCTGGCGCTATTGGTTGTCTTGGCTACGTCCACCGGCTTGGCTTTCGCCCAATCTGCGCGCACGCCGCTCGTCGTGCATTCGACGCTCGAGCCGGAAAATATCGCCGAGTTCAAGCGTGCATTCGAATCCGATAATCCCGATATCGAGATCGTGTGGAGCAGGGATTCGACGGGCGTCATCAGTGCGCGCATCGTGGCTGAAGGCGAAAAGCAGCAGGCCGACGCGATCTGGGGGCTCGCCGTCACTTCGATCGCCAAGATCAAGTCGCTGGGACTACTCATCCCCTACGCGCCGGCAAACCTCGCTGCACTGAAGCCGGCGTTCCGCGACAAGTCCGATCCGCCTTCTTGGATCGGTATGGAGGCGTGGGTCGCGGCCGTTTGCTTCAACACGATCGAGGCGGCAAAGTTCGGTTTGAAACCGCCAATATCTTGGTTCGACCTGCTCGATCCCGCGTTCAAGGGGCGCATTTTGTTGTCCAATCCGGCGTCGTCTGGCACCGGCTTCTTCCACGTCTCGGGCTGGATCCAGATGTTCGGCGAGGCAAAAGCGTGGGAGTTCATGGATCGCCTGCACGATAACATCGCCCAATATCAGCACTCCGGCACCAAGCCTTGCCGCGATGCTGCAGCCGGCGAATTTGCCGTCGGGATTTCATATGAGCTGGCTGGCGCATCGTTGAAGACGAAGGGCGCGCCGATCGATGTGCTGCTGATGAAGGAGGGCGGCGGCTGGGACATGGATACCGCAGCTATCCTCAAGGGCACGGCGAAGCTCGATGCCGCCAAGCGGTTGATCGATTTTGCCGCCAGCCGGAAAGCCAACGAGATTTACGCAAAGTTCGTCTCGCAAGTGGCGATCGAAGGCGTCGCCAAGCCAATCCCGAATTACCCGGAAGGCGTGGCGACATCGATGATCAAGAATGATCTCGACTGGGCGGCCGAAAATCGCGACCGCATCATCAAGGAATGGCAACGCCGATACGAAGCGAAATCGGCGAAGTAACGCGCCGATCACTGCCCGGAATATTATTGCCCACCCAGCCGACGTTATGATCTTCTGCCCCAGCAGTCGATGTTTTCGACTGCTATGTTCACGTGTGCGTCGAAGCAACATGGGGGGTAATATGACAAGTGCATCAATCGCTAGTGTTCCGGCACCTGCGTCGGAGCGGGACGTCCGGCGTGTCGTGTTCGCGAGCCTGCTCGGTGCAACGATCGAGTGGTATGATTTCTTTCTCTACGGCGTGGTCGCCGGCATCGTATTCAACAAGCTGTTCTTTCCGGCCGGCGATCCGGTGGTCGGCACCATGCTCGCCTACGCCACGTTCGCGGTGGGCTTCCTCGCGCGACCTCTCGGCGGCCTTATCTTCGGGCACTTCGGCGACAAGATCGGCCGCAAGAGCATGCTGGTGCTCACCTTAATGATTATGGGCGTCGCGACAGTGCTAATTGGCTTGCTGCCGACCTATCAGCAAATCGGCATCGCAGCACCGCTTTGCCTTTTGTTGCTGCGCGTCATGCAGGGGATCGGCCTCGGCGGCGAGTGGGGCGGCGCGGTGTTGATGGCCTACGAATACGCACCGAAACAAAAGCGCGGGTTCTACGCGAGTATTCCGCAAATCGGATTGGCGATCGGCCTTTGTCTTGCGTCGGGTCTGGTCGGCCTGATGTCGAAGTATCTGAGCGACGCGGATTTCCTCGCTTGGGGCTGGCGTGTTGGTTTTATCGCAAGCTTCGTGCTGGTCATCATCGGGCTCTATATCCGCCTGACGATCCTGGAGACGCCTGAATTCCAGAAAGTAAAGTCGGCCAACGCCGAAGTGAAGATCCCATTCGTCGACATGATCCGCCGCTACCCGACCAACGTGATGCTCGGAATGGGCGCGCGTTACATTGACGGCGTGTTCTTCAATATCTTTGCGGTGTTTTCGATCGGCTATATGGCGAACATCGTGAAGGTGCCACGTACCGAAGCATTGTGGGCGGTTTCGTCCGCAGCTTTCGTGATGATTTTTTCGATCCCTCTTTTCGGCGCTCTGTCGGATCGGATCGGGCGGCCGAAGACCTACGCGATGGGCTCGTTTCTGTTGGCTTTGTGCGCTTATCCCGGGTTTATCGCTTTCAACACCGGCGACGTGGCGACGATCTATGTGACGCTGATCGTCACGTTCGGCATCATCTATGCCATGTGCTACGGCCCGGAAGCCGCGCTTTTTGCAGATCTGTTCGATGCCAAGGTTCGCTACACCGGCATATCGTTCGTCTACCAGTTCTCCGGCATTTTTGCCTCCGGTGTCACGCCGCTGATCGCGACGTACCTGTTCGAAATCGGCGACAAGAAGCCGTGGTTCATCTGTGCGTACGTCGTTTTCGCGGCGCTTGTCAGCATGTTTTGCGCGATCGCAATCGGGCGTCGCCGTATGCCGGATGCTTGATACCGGTGGTTCACGGCAGAAGCTGAAAACTAAAAAAGGCAGCCCGTGAAGGCTGCCTTTCTCGTGTCGTACGATGCGATCGCCAGACTCAGTTCTGGACGTACGTGGTCTTGCCGTCGGTGCCCTTCTTCCACGTGTACATCACGTAGTCGGGGCGGGTGATGTCACCCTTCTTGTCGAAGGCGATGCCACCGATGACCGTCGGCCAGGCCTTGCCGTTCTTCATGGTCTCGGCAATCTTCTTGGGGTCGAGCGACTTCGCCTCGGCAGCAGCAGCGGCCAGGATCTCGATCGCAGCATAACTATACAACGTGTAGGCTTCCGGGTTGAACTTCTTGGCCTCGAACGCCTTCACGACGGCTGCAGCTTCGGGACGCTTGCGGGGATCCGGCGGGAACGTCATCAGCGTGCCTTCGACGGCCGGGCCGCCGATCGAGGCGAACTCATCCGAGACGAGGCCATCACCAGACATCATCGTGGCGGTGACGCCCTGGTCGCGCATCTGGCGCACGATCAGACCGCCTTCAGTGTGCAGGCCGCCCCAGTAGACGACTTCGGCGCCCGATTGTTTGATCTTGGAGACGAGGGCCGAGAAATCCTTCTCGCCGATATTCACGCCTTCATAGAGGACTTCCT
>JANLXZ010000003.1:0-2698 GCA_031365375.1 Hyphomicrobiaceae bacterium
CGTTTTCTGATGTTGGCGCTACCCGTGTAGGTCGCGACGATCTTGTGATCGGCACTCTTCTCAAATGACGGTATTAGCTCCTCAATGACTTCTTTCGTGGCGCCGGATGCAAGCATTTTGATGTCGGCAGCATCGACAGTACCGCTCGCAATAACGCTTGCGACAGCGAAAACTGCAAGCCACGTTTTCATGTTGAACCTCCAATTATACGGGGCAGCAAACGGCCGGTTCGGGTCAACTCGACCGTCCTGCCCCTCGCTGACTGTCAGCTACCCTACTCAGGAGCGGTCGAAGCGCAAGCTGCAGACCGCACGATCTCAAATCGACGCGATTGGCCCATAGCGGAACTGGTCGTGAGGCATCCTAATGTTGGGCGGTATTGACGATTTGGCGGACACTGCTCCCGCCAAACTTATCCACGGTCGCCCAACCTCCCGCATACTCACCCTCGACCTCTGCGCATGAGGGGACGCCAACCGGTGGCGACTGCTGGCGGCGCGTGGGTTGGCAGGTCAAAGGGTCAAACCCGGGTACGCTCCCGGTGCCGATTTGAGGCTCGCCGCAGCGGCGCCGTGGAACCCGGCGTGTGGACGTAATCCACTGAGTGCTGCGGGTAAGCCAAAAATCCTGTCGCGAGGTGGCCCGTTGCTGCTTCTCTACCCTCGCGGCAAGTCCCGCGCGGCTTCCGGCCACCTCGCACCCCTCGTTTTGGGGCGTGAAAAACGAAATCGAGCAACCGCACCAGATGAACAGGAGATTTAAGTTGTATGAGCACAATGCGGACTAAAATTGTCGGACGCTTGACCCGTCTAGCCCTACGCCAAGTCGTGCGGGTCGACCGCGCGCTTGCCGGACGCAAAACGCCGATACGCTCACGCACGCCAAAGAACCCCGTGTCGGCAAGTGTGATCGAACGAACGCGGGCCTACCTCAGCCAAAAGCGCGAAGCCAGCGCCGTCCACCGCCCGAAACGACTGCCCGCGCACGGCGGCCGGCTCTCCGCAGGACGGTCGCCGTGCGCCCACGAATGATCACCATCGACAACCACCCGTCTTTGCGCTATTCACCCCTGAAATCCCCACTCAACTGGGTTGCCCGCATGGGCCGCACGAGCTGTTTGTCGCTGACTATTGGCGCAACCGCTCCTCTGCAATAATAAAAACATAAGGAAAAACAACGATGAACATCATCGCAATCCTCGAAGCCGAGCAAATGGCTGCCATCACGGCGAAGCGCGTCGTCCCGGAATTTGCGCCCGGCGACACCCTCAAGGTCATGGTCAAGGTGATCGAAGGCGAAACCGTCCGCACCCAGGCATATGAAGGCGTTTGCATCGCCCGCGCCGGCGGCGGTCTCAACGAGAGTTTCACGGTTCGCAAGATTTCCTACGGCGAAGGCGTCGAGCGCGTATTCCCGGTCTACTCACCCTACATCGCCGAAATCGACGTTATCCGCCGCGGCAAGGTGCGTCGCGCGAAGCTGTATTATCTGCGCGGACGTCGCGGCAAGTCGGCTCGCATCGTCGAGCGTACGGATGCGCGCGCCAAGCGTTTGGCTGCAGCCTTCAAGGGCTTCAAGAAGCCCAAGGGTCAGGTTGATGATCTGAAGCTGATCAAGGGCATCACGCCGGAGCTAGAAGTGCAACTGCTCAAGCTGAACGTCGTGCGCTTCGATCAGATGGCCGCGTTCTCGGACGAGGACATCGCCAACATCGACGAGACGCTGAAGCTCGGCGGCAAGATCGAAAAGGACGACTGGATCGGCCAGGCTCAGCGCCTGCTCGCCGAGACCACGGTTGCTGAAGTTCCGGCCGAGGACGAAGCGCCGAAAGCGTAAGTCCGCCGCGGCCTATCCAACATCAATGAGCCCGGCCGCCGAAACGCGCCGGGCTTTTTGTCATCTTGGCCTGCGTCGCTCTGATTGATTGCGCTTGTTCCCGTTTGCACTACATTTGAATTCGCAGCTCGCCGCTCATGGATCATACGCCCTTGACGTCAAATCTCGACCACGCGCGCCCGCAGGCGAAAATCGATCAGGAAAAAGAAGCCGAAGGCGTCATTCGCCTGCACGGGCCGGAGGCATTCGCGGCGATGCGTAAGGCTGGTCAGCTGGCAGCAGCAGCCCTCGACATGCTGACGCCGCACGTCAAGCCGGGCGTTACGACCCAGCATCTCGATGATCTGATTTTCCGGTTTGCGCTCGATCACAGCGCGTTACCGGCGACGTTGAACTACAGGGGATATACCAAGTCGATTTGCACTTCGATCAATCACGTCGTCTGCCACGGCATCCCAGCGCCGAAGCCGATGCGCGAGGGCGACATCATCAACGTCGATGTCACGCTGATCGTCGACGGTTGGCATGGCGACACCAGCCGGATGTATCCGGTCGGTACAATTAAGACACGAGCTGAGCGGCTGATCAAAATCACCTACGAGTCGCTGATGCGCGGCGTTGCGGCCGTCAAACCCGGTAACACCACGGGCGACATCGGCCACGCCATTCAGAGCTATGCCGAATCCGAGCGCTGCAGTGTTGTTCGCGATTTTTGCGGACACGGCCTGGGACAGGTATTCCACGATCGGCCGAACATTCTGCATTATGGCGAGCCGGGCGAAGGCGCAGAACTGAAACCAGGCATGCTTTTCACCATCGAGCCGATGATCAACCTTGGCAAAGCAGCCGTGAAACTTCTCCC
>JANLXZ010000075.1:0-13991 GCA_031365375.1 Hyphomicrobiaceae bacterium
TTATTCGTGCGGTCTGGCGGGGGCCTGCGCGAGTTGGCTCTCATACTCTTCAAGGGAATTTTTTCCTTGGTTGGACGGACTAGCGGCCAACCGCAATTTCTGCGGACGGAAAAGGCGCCCGTTTTGGGTCGCCTTTTCCACTCAATGAACGGCTCGTAACTCGGTCACCACCGATGATCAATTCGGAGGTCGAAACATGGCACATCCAGACCCCAATCGCCCCATCCATGCGGATCACACCTTGCTCCACCTGCGCCAAGTTACAGGCCAGCAGGTAGCGGTTTACGTGGCTTCTCTAAAACAAACGTTGCGATCCATGGGCACGCAAACGGCTCTGTCCCGCAGACACAGAGAGGCGGCATCCCTCCGCAAAATTCCGGTTGAGGAGTTACTTCGATTAGATGCCCGCACGCTGCACGATATTGGTATCGGTGGGCACGATACACTCTGTTTGACTTGTCTAGCTTATCGATCCGGAAGAAGCAGCCGCGCGCGTCTATTCTTTCATTCAATTTCGAGCTATGAACGGGTTTCCCAACCCGCTGTTTCGCCATTGTCGAAAAATTTAGCGAACCAACTTTTTACGAGCGACGAAAATAGATCGGAAACCGGCAAACGCGATCTTCGGACTTGAATCGGCTCCGGATTAACGATGGCGGTCGTACATGATACCCGGCTCTGAGATAACGAAGCGCGATCTGGGCTTGCGGGCCGCCATCGAAATCGCAGGTGGCGTCGGCAAACTCGCTCGTCGGCTCAACCTGCGCCAACCTTCCGTCTCCAAATGGAGATGTGTGCCACCGCATCGCATCGTCGAAGTCGAGGCTGTAACAGGCATCGATCGAGCGGTGTTAAGGCCGGATTTATACGAGCGAAGCAGCGTTAGACGTCGCTCACCCGAGCAATCGTTGCTGGCGCTCTCAAGCCGCTGAGGCGGCAGTTGCACCCGTATTCTTTCGCGGTGTCATACAGGCTTCACAAAACTCGGCTTAAAACCCTCGCATCGGGGTCGCAGCGTTGGCATGTCGCCAAAGCGGACTTCGAGTGAGATGAGGCGAGATGCGCAATTTGATCACAGCAGCGCGTGCCATAGGCATTGCCTGTGCGATGTCGGGCGGCAGTGTGCCTGTGCTGGCGGCTGATATCTCCGGCGCTGGCGCCACATTCCCCTATCCAATCTATTCCAAGTGGGCAGATACCTACAAAAAGGAAACCGGCAACGGTCTCAACTACCAGTCGATCGGTTCCGGCGGTGGCATCAAGCAGATCCAGGCCAAGACCGTCACGTTCGGCGCGACAGACATGCCGCTCAAGGCTGCGCAACTCGAAAAAGACGGGTTGATCCAGTGGCCTATGGTGATCGGCGGCAACGTGCCCGTGGTCAATATCGATGGCATAAAACCGGGCGAACTTGTCCTCGACGGACCCACGATTGCGAAGATTTATCTCGGTGAGATCAAAACGTGGGACGACGCCGCGATCAAAGCACTCAACCCGGCAGCGAAATTGCCGTCCCAGGCGATCGTCGTTGTTCGCCGGTCGGATGGTTCGGGCACGACTTTCATCTGGACCGATTATCTGTCGAAAGTCAGCGCGGACTGGAAGAGCAAGGTTGGCGCCAACACCGCCGTTGAATGGCCTGTCGGCATCGGCGCCAAGGGTAACGAAGGCGTCGCAAACAACGTAGGTCAGACCAAGGGTTCGATCGGTTATGTCGAATTCGCTTATGCCAAGCAGAACAAAATGAGCCACACCCGCGTCATCAACCAAGCCGGCAAGACGGTCGAACCAAGCATGGCTTCGTTCCAGGCGGCTGCGGCTTCGGCCAAGTGGGACGCCGCCACTGGCTTCGGCGAGATCCTCACTGACCAGGCAGGTGATGCGACGTGGCCAATCGCTGGTGCGACCTTCATTCTGATGCCGAAGAAGCCGACCGATCCAGCCGCCGCGACCGTGGCCTTGAAGTTCTTCGCATGGGCCTACGAAAAGGGTGATAAGACGGCCTCCGATCTGGATTACGTGCCGATGCCGGACGCCGTTGTCGAGCTCGTCAAAAAAGAATGGACCAAAGTCACCGGCGCTGACGGCAAGCCAGTGATGTAACGAGATAGTTTGGAGGCGCTGCCACGTCGGCGGCGCCTCTGCGCGTTCGGAGGATCCAATTATGACGACCGCCGTAATTAATCGCTCTGCTACGGCCGGCCGCCAGGGCGCGTTGGCGCGTTTGCGGCGTAATGATTTGCTGTTCAAAAACCTCACTTACACGGCGGCGATATTTGTTCTGATCCTGCTCGGTGCTGTCGCAATCTCTTTGTTGATCGGCGCTTGGCCGGCGATCCTGGCGTTCGGCCCCGGCTTTATCACTACTCAGTCTTGGAACCCGGTGACTGAGAAGTTCGGTGGTCTTGCACCGATTTACGGCACACTTGTCACGTCCTTCATTGCCATGCTGTTCGCGGTGCCGGTCGGCATCGGCATCGCCGTGTTTTTGACCGAGGCCTGCCCCAAGCCGTTGCGCCGCCCGATCGGCACCGCCATCGAGTTGTTGGCCGGTATCCCCAGCATCATTTTCGGCATTTGGGGGCTATTCGTGCTTGCACCGTTCCTGCAGACGACGGTGCAACCGGCGTTGATCGCAGCCTTCGGCTCCGTTCCCGTCCTGTCATCGTTGTTCGCCGGACCACCCTATGGCATCGGCATTCTCACGGCATCCCTGATCCTCGCCATCATGGTGCTGCCATTCATCACCGCTGTCAGCCGTGATGTGTTCGAGACCGTCCCCCCCGTCTTGAAGGAAGCCGCGTACGGCTTGGGGTGCACACGATGGGAAGTCGTTCGGAACGTCGTCATCCCGCATACACGGGTCGGCATTATAGGCGGCATAATGCTCGGCCTCGGCCGGGCTCTGGGTGAAACCATGGCAGTCACGTTTGTGATCGGCAACGCCCACAAAATATCGTCGTCCTTGTTGGCGCCGGGCACCACGATATCGGCCACCATCGCCAACGAGTTTACCGAGGCGGTCGGCGATCTCTATTCATCGTCTCTGGTGCTGCTCGGCCTGATCCTTTTCGTGATCTCGCTCATCGTACTCAGTCTCGCCCGCTATCTTCTCTGGCGCCTTGAACGACGCGAGCAAGGTTGAACCGATGGCAACACCTTCGTTCGATACGTCTGGATTCAGAGCTCGCCGCAACCGCAGCCGCATCGCGATGGCTTTGTGCCTCGCTGCAACGCTCATCGGACTGACCTGCCTCGCATTTGTGCTCGGCACCTTACTCGTTAAAGGTTTGTCCGGTTTATCCCTACGCGTCTTTACCGAAATGACGCCGCCCCCTGGCAGCGATGGCGGCCTGTTGAACGCCATCGCTGGCAGCCTGATCATGACGATCCTGGCAGTCGCACTCGGCGCCCCAATAGGCATTTTAGCCGGCACCTACATGGCCGAATATGGGCGGCATGACCGACTGACCAACGTCATCCGCTTCATCAACGACATCTTGCTCAGCGCGCCGTCGATCGTGATCGGGCTGTTTGTGTACACGGTCGTCGTCGCACCGATGCGGCACTTCTCGGGATTTGCCGGAGCGATTGGGCTTGCCATCATTGTCATCCCGGTCGTGATCCGCACGACGGAAGATATGTTGCGCTTGGTCCCCGATCAACTGCGCGAGGCAGCAGCCTCCGTTGGAATGCCGCGGGCGATCATGATCCGCCATATTGCCTATAAAGCCGCGCGCGCAGGAATGATCACCGGTGTTCTACTGGCGGTCGCGCGGATCAGCGGCGAAACGGCGCCGCTCCTGTTCACCGCTTTGAACAGCCAGTTCTGGAGCCTCGACCTCAACGCGCCGATGGCTAGTCTGCCGGCGGTCATCTTCCAATTTGCTCTCTCCCCTTATGCCGATTGGCAGCGCCTGGCATGGACGGGCGCGTTGCTGATCACTATTACCGTGCTCGCTCTCAGCATCCTTGCGCGAACGCTCGGCCAAAAAGGACAATCGACATGAGTTCGATGACCGCAATGCAAACCCGTAGCGCGCGCAATGTGGAACCAATGGCCGAGCGCATCTCGATCAAAAACCTGGACTTCTTTTATGGGTCCTCGCAGGCACTGAAAAACATCAATGTGCCGCTCTATGCCAATCAGGTGACAGCGTTCATCGGACCATCTGGCTGTGGCAAGTCCACGCTGCTGCGTGTCCTCAACCGCATGTATGATCTCTATCCAGGACAGCGCGCCGAGGGCAAGGTGCTTTTCGACGGCGACAATATCCTGTCGCCAGACACCGACCTCAATCTATTGCGGGCACGCGTCGGCATGGTGTTTCAGAAACCTACGCCATTCCCTATGTCGATTTACGACAACATCGCGTTTGGCATTGGGCTCTATGAAAAGTTGGCCAAGAGCGAAATGGATGGCCGCGTTGAAGAAGCCTTGAAGCGAGCCGCGTTGTGGGGCGAGGTCAAGGATAAACTTGCGACCAGCGGCCAAGCACTCTCCGGTGGACAGCAGCAACGGCTGTGCATCGCACGCACAGTCGCAATCAAACCCGAAGTCATCTTGCTCGACGAGCCATGTTCGGCGCTCGACCCGATTTCAACGGCGCGTGTAGAGGAGCTGATTGAAGAGTTGAAATCCGACTACACGATCGCCATCGTCACCCACAACATGCAGCAGGCATCGCGCACGTCGGATTATACCGCCTTCATGTATCTCGGCGAACTCGTCGAGTTCGGCACGACAACGCAAACGTTTACGCGTCCAACGAACACGCGGACCCAGGATTACATCACCGGCCGTTTCGGGTAAAAAGCGCTCTCCTTCGGAGTACCCGCTTCATGATCGCGGTTGACTGAGACGCCACTCGCGCTCGCGCGATCTCGAGCCCGTTTAATCCACATCAAGCTGCCACGCCCTCACAAGCACCAGTCCCGCAGGACGTTTTGTTTGGACGATTGCACGCCGGATGCTCGATTCATTGTTCAATGGGACATCAAAGTTCAATGGGACATCAAAACCAGGCGGTTCATGTTCGCTAACATTTCCCGCGAAGCGCCGCCGAGCAGGAATTCGCGAAAACGCGAATGCCCATAGGCACCCATCACCAGAACGTCCGAACCGAAAGCGTCTGCTTGCCTCAGCAATTCACGACCCACATCGGCATCGCCAGTCGATGCCTGCGATACAAGACATTTGATGCCATGCCGCGCCAAAGTTGCACTGAGTTCGGCTCCAGGAAGATCACCGGCAGTAGGTTGATCCCGCTGAGGATCGAGCCACAGCACCTGCACCTCTTCCGCCCCAATCATTAGCGGCAGCGCATCGAAGACAGCGCGCACCGCTTCCCGCCGGCCATTCCACGCGATCGTCACGCGCTTGGGTGGTGCAACGATGCGGCCCGCGTTCGGCACCAGTAACACTGGTCGGCCGCACTCGATCGCCAAGCGCGCGGGGTCTTCCAGATGCGCCGAATAAGCCCACTCGGAATGCTTCTGACTAGCGATCACCAAATCGGACACCCGGCCGTGTTCGATAATCCGGTCGGCGGTTGTCGCAAATAACGCGTCCGCTTCACGCCACTCGGACGTTGCAGCATGCAAACGCGTCGCCTCGATGAACATGGTCTTCAGCCGTGACATCTCGCGACGATACGAGTCGCGATGCTCCTCGACCGTGACCGTGGTCCCGCTGCCTTCCATCGCCGGTATAACCACGTAGGGCGGCAGCACGCACAACGCGATCAAATGAGCCTCCATGGCGCGGGCGAGAGGCACTGCGGTATCCAGTAGACGAGGTGCCCTCTCAGCATCATGCAGATGAAGGAGAATGGTTTTGTAGGTCATCGTAACCTCATGCGACTGGTGTGCGATTGTTCAGAGCGTGAACTCGTGCGTTTGCACACGATGCGAACTAAACCGCAGCAAGATGCGCGTGCTCTGCCGCTGCTGGTCGAGATCCCTGGCGCTGACGCCCAGAACAATTGCCCCTTTTCGAATGTACTCGGTCAGATCATCGCGAAGTTTGAGTGTCATCCAATTCGCGGTGCCGAGCGCTTGCGACGCAGCACCACCGAAACACCCCAGCCGCTCCCAGAACGACCCCCGCGTGACGACGACAAACCCGTCATCCACCTTCGTTAGCGTCGTTTCCACCTGCGTGACTGGGTCAGCGGCGTTGCCGTCGTCCAGCGCGACACCTAAGGCCCCGCTCCGCAGTGCCGACAACGTGGATGTCAAAGTTGCGATGCCGATTTGCTCGCGGCCGAATCCGACCGATCGCAGGTTGGCAAGCGCGTTGCAAAGGCACGCGTCGCTATCAAACACGGCTATTGCCAGCCTCGTCTTGTCCGCCCCCTTGATCATTTCTTCATTCCGCATTCTCGTCCAGACCGCATTGCACATCGTACCCGGTCAAGGCGTGAGCATCTCTGATCCTGAACGAAGCGCATTGCTCAAGATCAATCGGTCGATCGATCCGGTAATGAGGGAATGAGCGAAGGGCATGGTCGAACGACCAAAAAGACCGGCGATGCAGGCCAGCGTCATCGAAGGGCGGTCATTTGCAATTGAGGCGGCTTGACCGCGAGCGGGTGGCGGAGAGGGTACAATCTGTTACCCATGTCTCCGGGTCGTACACAATTTAATTGGTCGGAGCGACAGGATTTGAACCTGCGACCCCTTGCCCCCCAGGCAAGTGCGCTACCAGGCTGCGCCACGCTCCGATAAGGGACTTGTGCCCCGGACAAGGCTCGCGGTCAACAGGGTTACACGCGCGATCGAATGCAAGCGCAATATCGAGGCTCGAAATGGCAGAGGGTCAGTTGCCGCCCCGGACTTACAGGTTGCTCAACCGCTGCTCGTTCAAAATCCGAACCTCCGGTTTCAAACCAACTGCAGCGACAGGTAGGACCACTGCACCAACCAATCCGTCGGGAAGCGCCAAGTCATGGACCGATACACCAGATGCTATGCGCATGCGCTCGGCGTGCTCGTAAAGTTCACCAATCGTCGTTGGATGCCCTATGTGGCCCGCCGTTCCAAGCGACGACAGACAGCCGGCGAGCGAGGTTGCTGTCGCCTTGGCGTAGGCTTCGATCCGCGTCCACGCTTCAACGACGTTGCCGTCGGTAAGTTGGCGAGACCGCCCGCCAACCAGGCCGTTGGACGCCGCGACCAGACGAGCCACGCGAACCGGCGCCATTTTCAGCGAACGTATGGTTTCGCTATCAACACCGATCCGGCCAACGCGGCTCATGGCGATCATCAGCATCGAGCCAGAATCGGAGAGACTGAAATCAAGTTCGCAGCCGGCGATCACGGGCCGCCCACTGGAATTTACGAGAAATGGAGTTCTAGCGGCGCGTGCACCAACACGCCTCTCCAGCAGAAGACGCAGCGCGATGCGGCCATTCAACCACCGTGTTGCATCAGCACGATCGATCTTTGTCGCGGCTCGTTCGCGCTCCGCGGATGGCAACAACTGCCTGCCGACTTCAATACCAGCCAAAGTTGCTGCGTGTGCGTCCCGATCTAGCAGCCACAGCTCGATGTCATCGATTTGAATGACGCTTTCACCTTTCGACTTCTGCGGCATTCGCCTCACACTAGCGCGCGACTCGCGAACCTTCTCCGGAACTTTCCGTTAGTGCCGCAACATCCACGCCGCGCAGAATGCGACGACAATCCTCGAGTTCAGCCAGTAGCTTTTCAAGTTTGGCCAACTGATCGATCCGGTTGGTGGGAGGCGCGACCGCGACCGTTTTCTGAGCCCGTGCAACTTCGGCGGATTTCACCGGAGCAGGGCCGACCTGGACTGCCGTTTTACGCGGCTTGCGTCCTGGCTTTCCTGGCGCCACTTTTGCTGTGCCACTTGCTGCCGTGACATCAGTATCGACACGCTGCCAAGAGGCTTTCACAAATTCAAGACCCTGCTCCCGCAGCAGTTTCTGCACGCCCTTGATCGTATACCCTTCGCGATGCAGGAGGTAGCGGATGCCACGCAAAAGGTCGAGATCATCCGGGCGGTAGTATCGGCGTCCACCTCCGCGTTTCATCGGGCGAACTTGCGGGAACTTGTTTTCCCAGAACCTCAACACATGCTTTTGCACATCGAGTTCGGTCGCAACCTCGCTGATGGTACGGAATGCATCGAGCGCTTTCGCCATGGCCGAACCTCCGCCTGACGCATCACAGGTGCAGAAATATGAGCACCTCCCCGATGGAGGACACTTCAACCTGACACTACGAGATTCGCAGCGTGATAGTCGCGCGCCTTGCGCCGCAGGCGAACAGTTGGCAGTGAAGCGTTGCTATTCGGCAGCTTTACGGCGCGACAGGCCTGAATTGATCCGGCCCTTCATGATGTTGCTTGGCCGAAACACCAGCACGCGACGCGGCGTAATCGGCACTTCCTGCCCCGTCTTAGGATTGCGACCAATGCGCTCGCCCTTGGCCCTGATACCAAAGGACCCAAACGACGACAACTTCACCTGCTCGCCGATGGCCAGACTATTCGAGATCTCGCCCAAAACCAATTCCACTAGGTCCTGCGACTCATTGCGCGGCAGACCCACCTGGTCTACGAGCGCCTCCGCCAAATCGGCACGCGTCAGCGTCTTTCCGCTCATGGCCCGTCTTGCCTCCCACGCCCTTCAAATTGCGCCCAATGCTACCTTGCCGAGCGCGCGATGGTCAACGACTTCAAGCCTCCAAGCAGCTGAAATTCCGAACTTAATTGCACCGTCTGCGGCAACCTACCATCGTGCCAGCGCTGCCCCCCAAGTCAATCCACCACCCATCGCCTCCATTAACACCAGACTGCCCTCCTTCACTCGATGTTGCTCAAACGCCTGATTGAGCGCCATTGGGATGGACGCGGCGGACGTATTGCCGTGATGCTGCAGGGTAACGACGATCTTTTCAGGAGGAATCCCCAGCTTCTTGGCAATGCCATCGAGAATGCGCGCATTAGCTTGGTGAGGAACGAAAAGGTCGATGTCGCTTGCAGCGTATCCGCTCTGCAACAGGGTCTCTTCAATGACACCGGAAATTTTTTGCACGGCGTGGCGGAATACTTCGCGGCCGTTCATGCGCAGAACACCAACAGTTTTGGTCGAGCCCGGCCCGCCATCGACGTACAGCAAATCTTCATAACGCCCATCCGAGCGTATCCGTGTGGCCAGAATGCCGCGATCGCTCCTGCCGCCCGTCTGCGGTTGGGCCTCGAGGACGACCGCGCCCGCACCGTCGCCGAACAGCACGCAGGTGCCGCGATCGCTCCAATCGAGAATGCGTGAAAATGTCTCGGCACCGATGACGAGGGCGCGCTGGAATTGCCCGGTCTTCAGAAAATTGTCAGCCGTCGTCAACGCAAACACAAAGCCCGAACATACCGCTTGAATGTCGAATGCGGCACCCTTGGTAACGCCCAATGCGGCCTGGATCTTGACCGCTGTCGCGGGGAAGGTGCGATCGGGCGTCGCTGTCGCGCAGATTACCAGATCGATATCGATCGGATCGATGCCTGCACGCACGAGAGCCTGTTTTGCCGCCGCAATTCCAAGATCGGAGGTGAATTCGCCCTCGGCAGCGATGTGGCGTGATTTGATGCCGGTCCGCTCGGTGATCCACGCATCGGTGGTATCGACGAGTTTGGACATGTCTTCATTTGTCATGACGCGCTTTGGCAAATAGGCGCCAACGCTGCGAATCACGGATCGTATGACGGCCAAAGGCTTTCCCTTCGTAGCTATTTCGAAAGCGCCAGACCCGACGTCCCGACCGGCCAGGAATGCACGTATCAAGGAGCGCCGGATTTCTCCGTCGCTATGGCTGCGAGTTTACCGTGGAATGCAGTTAGATCGGCACTCAGCCGGCTAACGAGCCCACTCTCGGCCATGTCGTAGCCGAGATCGACGGCGCTCGCAAAGCCTAGTGCGTCGGTGCCACCGTGACTCTTGATCGCGACGCCATTGAGGCCAAGAAACGTTCCACCATTGACGCGGCGGGGATCCATTTTCTCTTTCAGCACTTTAAAGCCGCCGCGGGCCAAGGTAGCCCCGATCTTGGAGAGCAGCGATCGTGTCATCGCGGCCTTGAGGTATTGGCCGATTTGCCTGGCGGTGCCCTCTGCCGTTTTCAGTGCGATGTTGCCGGCAAACCCTTCGACCACCACGACGTCGACCACACCTTGTCCGATCTGGTCGCCTTCGATGAAGCCACGGTAGTCGAGCGGCAAACCTGGCGTTTCCTTGAGCCAAGTATTGGCGAGCTTGACCTCGTCTGCACCCTTGATTTCTTCGACGCCGACATTGAGCAGTGCAACAGTTGGCCGCTCGACATGAAACAACGCCCGCGCCATGGCTGCCCCCATCATCGCGAAATCGCACAGCTGCCTGGCCGATGCACCGATGTTGGCGCCGACATCAAGCACGATGCACTCGCTTTTGACTGTCGGCCACAAGGCGGCAATTGCCGGACGCTCGATGCTGGGGAGCGGCCGCAACACCAGTTTCGACATCGCCATCAACGCGCCGGTGTTGCCAGCCGATACCGCGACATCCGCCTTGCCGTCACGCACCGCTTCCAACGGGAGCCACATGCTCGAGCCCTTGCCACGTCGCAACGCCTGGCTCGGCTTTTCGGTCATCGCGACGGTAAGATCCGTGTGGATCAGTTCGGACCGCGCATCGAGCCTGGGATGCAATGCAAGCACCGGGGCAATCTTCGCTTCGACCCCGTATAAGCGGAACGAAAGGTTGGGATGCCGGACGAGCGACAACGCAGCACCTGGGATCACGACGTCGGGTCCATGATCGCCGCCCATGGCGTCGAGCGCTATGATACGTGAAGACGACATCGGATCAGGACCTCGTCGACATGGCGTCGGGACGAGCTGGGATGGCGTAATTTCTCAGCATAGCGATTTCACGTGTATGCATCCTATGCCTGATTGCGGTGGTGAGACGAACGACACGACTCGAATGTGGCATTGCCCCCCGGCAGCGCAGCATAGCGAACAGGCTCGTGCGCACAACGGCAATCATAGCTGGCGCGATACGCGAACTGAAACAGATCCGATTTCAGGACTTCGACTTGAGTTTCGCCAAGGCAGCGAATGGATGCACTTCCCCTATATCGGTTTTTTCCTGCCACTCGAGGGTCGCGTCCGGCTTGCGCGGATAAGGGTCTAAGCCTGCGGAAATACACTCGAATATCAGGCGGCCGTAAACGATCCTTCCATTCTCGATCGGCTCGGCTGTATCTTTCGCCTCCGGATCGAAGAATTCGCCTTCGTCATCTGTTTTGGATGCAACGGCGATCTGATCCTGCGGCCAGAATTCAACATCGATGTCTTCCTCGACGACACTGTCGACGGGCTCCAATGAGACGACACAAGCTTGAGCGACGGCCGCTTTCACCTTGCCCGTGACATGATAACGGCCCTGCCGCAGCGGACGCAGCCGGAAATCGCAATCGAGCGCCGTGCAACCGAGAATGTCCAGCGAAGCTGCAAGTGCCTGACGTTCAGCCTCGGTTGATGCCGGCGACATCCGCACGCCGGCGTCGGGCACTTCGGATACCGGTATAAACCAGCTCGTTTCGATGCTCATTTTCACCTCTTAGATTAAGACCGCCAAGCTATCGAGATTGATAAGTCACACCACCTTTAACGGCACAGCTGCCGATACTTTTATATTGTTAGCGGCTATCGGGAAGCAAGACGCGGCAACAGTAAATGGACTACTGCCGCTCAACCCGATGGAATTAGCTCAACCAGGGCTCAGCATCTCACCGGCACGAGCGTCGCTCGGGCTTGCTCTGTGTCACCGTCGCTGCCATCGTCCAGTTCGCAAAACCTCTACAGAGCCTTTCAACGGCCAACACCCAAGGGAAAACGACCTGATGATGCCGACAATACCGCAGGGTCCGGGACCGGAAGTGCTGTACCGCGCTTATCTAGCGGCCGGACGTTTTATGATCCAACGCAGCCCTTCGACCGGCGCGCACGTGTTCTATCCGCGCGTTGCCGCCCCCGTGAGCGGGGCAACTGATCTTGAATGGGTCGAAGCCTCAGGGCTCGGCACGATCTACTCGATTACCGTCAATCGCGCCAAGGGATCTTCGCACAATGTCGCCCTCGTCGAGCTCGACGAGGGTCCGCGCATGATGACGAATATTGAAGGCGTCGAGACGGCCCCGATCGGCACACGGGTCCAAGCACGGATCGTCGAGATCGATGGCGAACCAGCCGTGGTGTTTGCTCCTGTCGAAGGAGACCGGACATGAGCGGACGTCAATTGCGCGGCAAAACCGCGATTGTCGGCATCGGTGGTGCCGGTTGGGGTGAAGCGCCGGGCCGGTCGGCAATCGAGCTGCTAAGCGAAGCTTCGCTCACGGCGATCGCCGATGCCGGCCTGAAACTCAGCGACATCGACGGCATATGCGCGGCAACCTCCACGCATGCCTTCCCGACGCTCACAGTGGCGGAGTATCTCGGCATCAACCCGACCTTCTTCGAAGGCACCAACGTCGGCGGTTCATCCTTCGAGATGCATCTTCTGCAGGCGGCCCTCGCGCTTGATGCCGGGATCTGCAATGCGGTGCTCGTCTGCTACGGCTCGAACCAGCGCACGGCTGGCGGCAAGCTCGTCTCGATGAGCGAGCCGCAATGGCACGAGGCACCGTATAAGCCGCGCCACCCAATTACCGGCTATGCGCTCGCCACTGCTCGCCATATGCACGAATACGGCACCACGCGGGAAATGCTGGCCGATATTGCGGTCGCCGCCCGGCAATGGGCCAACCTCAACGCCACGGCGTTCGCGAAGGGTCCGCTTACCCGCGAAGATGTGCTGAACGCGCGGATGGTGTCCGATCCATTGACGACGCTCGACTGTTGCCTCGTCACTGACGGGGGCGCCGCCTGCGTGATGGTGCGTGCCGATCGCGCACGGGATCTCAAACAGAAGCCCTCCTATGTGCTCGGTGTCGGAGCTGCGCATTCGCATCGATCAATCGCGCAAGCCGCCAGCCTGACGCGGACGGTCGCAGCCGATAGTGGCCCGCGCGCATTCGCGATGGCCGGCCTCAAGCCGTCCGATTGCGATCTCGTGATGCTTTACGACGCCTTCACGATCACCACGCTGCTGTTCCTCGAAGACCTCGGATTTTGCCCCAAGGGTGAGGGCGGACGTTTCGTGCAAGGTGGTGCGATTGCACCCGGCGGTAAGCTCGCCGTCAATACCTCCGGTGGTGGACTCAGTTGCGTGCATCCAGGCATGTATGGCTTGTTCCTGATCGTAGAGGCGGTCAACCAACTGCGCGGCCATGCCGGCGCGCGTCAACTCGCCAAGTGCGACGTTGCCCTATGCCACGGCAACGGTGGTCAACTGTCGAGTGAGGTCACCGCGCTGCTCGGCAGCGAGGCGACGCTGTGATCGGCGTGCGCTTTACTTCCGCAGCCACTGCTCCACCACCGAAAGATATCCGAGCGCTTTCGGCGTCCCCAACGCCTTGAGCCCCGCGACCACTGCAGCCTGATCGGGCGCGCTCTTGTGCTGGCCTAGCTTCCACTGCGCCTCGACCTTGGTAATATCGATTTCCATCCCAACGATGGCATGAAGCATAACCTCACGCCGGGCTTGGGTCATCTTCGCCGACGTCCACGGCTTCTTCGGCAACAGTTGCGCTTCGAAGTGTGCACTCAACCGGTCGACGTGGGCGAGGTTATCGAGTTGTGGCACGATCCGAGCGGTGCCGCTTAAATGCACGCTGACATAGTTCCACGTCGAGACCTGATCGGCGGAGACGTACCAATCCGGTGAGATATAGGCGTCTGGTCCCGTCACGGTGAGCAGAATGTCCGGCGCGTTGGCGATGATCTCGTGCAGCGGATTAGCGCGCGCCACGTGCAGTTCGACCCAAACACGCCCCTGCTCACGATGCACCAGAAACGGCACGTGTGAGGCAACTGGCCGTTCGCCGTC
>JANLXZ010000087.1:0-4643 GCA_031365375.1 Hyphomicrobiaceae bacterium
ACGGCATGACGAACAGGTCGGCCTTATTGTAGAGCCTCGCCAAGGACGCGTCGTCGACGGCGCCCGCGAGCGAGATGCGATCTGCGAATCCTGTCGCAGTGATAGCCGCCTCGACCTGGGCAAGTTCTTGGGGATCACGCACGGCGCCAGCAATCGTCAAGTGCCAGTCCGGTGCCGCTAAGCCTCGCAATGCTTCGATCAACACCGTGTAGCCCTTTCGCGGTACGATCGATCCCACGGCTAGGAGCTGTAGCGGCGCGCCAGTTCCCGTCGCGCGTGGCGCCTCATCGGTGCCGGGTTCGGCAACTGTCAGCTTGTCCGCTGGCACCGCGAGGTTGGCCTGGAGGATTGCAGCCGTCATCGCGCTCGTCACCACGATGTGGTTGGCACGCGCAAGTGCGGCCGTCTCGCTCGCCAGCAAAAAGGCGGCGCGATCTGGTCCGATACCGGTTTCGAAGGCCAGCGGGTGATGCACCAGCGCTACGATTCGGTGGGGGATCGATGCCAGCGTCGCCGCCGAGAAGGCACCGTAGGCGAGACCATCAATCAGCATCACGGTTACGGCCGGCGCGCCTGCCAGCACTTGCGCGGTTGTGCACAAATCCATGCCGCTCGGGCGCGGAAACGTGCGCGGCAACGGTGTGTGCTCGATGTCGATTCCCATCTCCGGCAGCAGCGCCAGGACACGCCTATCGTAGGCGTATCCACCCGTCGGCAAATCGATGTCACCCGGGATCGCAAACGCTGCTCGGACGTTCGTTTCAGGCACCGACCGGTCCCTCATAAAGGGCGCGGGCGAGATCGGTTTCGTGCAAGGTCACGCGGATCTTCGACAAGCCCTTGCCGTCAGCACCGAGCGCGCCGTCTTTGGCAGCGGCCGCCATCGCGTCGAACACGTACTTGCAGAGGAATTCTGTGGTCGTGAGCTTGCCCTTGAATTCGGGTAACATGTCGAGGTTTTGATAGCTCAGTGGTTTCAAAGTCTTGTTCAGAACGGTCAACGCTGCGCCGATATCGACGACGACATTTTGCTTGGTCAGCTTCTCGCGGAAGAACGCCACATCCACGACGAACGTCGCGCCGTGCATGTGCTGAGCCGGTCCGAAAAACGGATCTGGCAGCGAATGTGCAATCATGATGCGGTCGCGAACTTCAACGGCGTACATGGGTATTCACCTTGTAATTTTATGTGCTCAGTGACTTTTGGAAGTCTGGAACCCGTGCCTGCTATCCGTATCGAATAATCGGTGCGAGGCCGGGTGCCCCCGGCGCCAGCAAGCCCGGCAATTCTGTGGCGGCATCTTCGAAAGCGATTTCCTGGGTGATCAGTCCTTCTAATCTGGGGTCTTGGAGAAGGGATAAGGCCGCTTCGAGGCGGCGACGGTAGTCCCAGCGGGCGCGGCGGCCGGGGGATACGCGGCCGACCTGCGATGAAATCAGTTTGAGGCGGCGGCTGTGGAACGCACCGCCCAGCAGGACGGGGATCACTCCATCGCCGTACCAGGAAAGCTCGACGATGGTTGCTTCGAAGCCGGCTGCGTTGACGGCCGTTGCAAGACCCGGAGCGGACGCGCTCGTGTGGAATACGACATCGGCATCTATCGGGCAGTTGCCGGGGTCGGCAAACGACATTCCAAGCGCTTTTGCCAAGCTCGCGCGCTCCTCCGTCACATCGACCAGCGTGACTTCGGCGCCTGGAAGCCTTGCCGCCAGATATCCGACCAGCAGCCCGACAATTCCGCCTCCCACCACGACGATGCGGTCGGCTGGACCTGCGCCTGAATCCCACAATCCGTTGAGCGCCGTTTCCATGTTGGCGGCGAGCGTCGCGCGTCGCAGTGACAAACCATCCGGCAGCGGCGTTGCCATGGAGGCTGGCGCAATGAACCGATCCTGGTGTGGATGCAATACGAAGACGGGCTTGCCGACGAGGTCCTTTTCCCCGGCCTCCACGATGCCCGTCGCGCAATAGCCGTATTTTACGGGAAATGGAAACGCGCCTGCCTGCATAGGGGCGCGCATTCTCTCCCATTCCGCCTGACCAACTTTCCCCGCCATGATGAGCCGCTCGGTGCCCCTGCTGACACCGCTGAACGAGGTTGCGATCAGCACTTCGCTCGGCCCAGGCTCTGCTATGGCCTCCTCCCGCAACTCGACGCGGCCGGGTGCAACATACCAGAGCGCGCGAGCTTTTAATGTGTTAGCGGATCGCGCCATCATTTTTCCAGACAAGGGACTTTTAAGATGACCGAAGGCCAGGGCGTATCGGCCCCGCTGTCAGCCGGCGACAACACGAGCGTGCTTACTACGCCAACGGGCATCCAGTCCATGGATGAACTCCGCCGTCGCAGATTGCTCGTCGCAGGATTGAACATCGTCACCTGGGTGCTGTTCATGTGGGGCGTTGCCCGCGTGCTGGGCGCTGGCGGCTGGACGGCTCTGGACTACGTGCTCTTTGTGGCCTTCGCGATCGGTTCGCCGTGGACCGTGTTGGGCTTTTGGAACTCGGTGATTGGTTTCTGGCTGCTGCACATCGCGAAAAATCCGATGGAGCAGGTGGCACCTTTTGCAGCGGCCGGTGATCTAGCGACGCCCCTTACCGTGCGCACCGCGATCATGATGACGCTGCGCAACGAAGATCCCGCGCGCGCATTTCTGCGGCTGCGTACGGTAAAGGCCAGCGTCGATGCAACCGGCGAGGGACGGCAGTTCGACTATTACATTTTGAGCGATACCAACGATCCAGTCGCCGCCGAAGCCGAGGATGCGGCGGCCAAAGCCTGGGCGGCCGAGGTCGCTGAGCCCGGTCGCGTGATTTATCGTCGCCGCACCGTCAACACCGGGTTCAAGGCTGGCAACGTACGCGAGTTCTGCGAACAGTGGGGCGGCCGCTACGAACTAATGCTGCCACTAGACGCCGACAGCCTGATGTCGGGCTCATCGATTGTGCGCCTAACCCGCATGATGCAAGCGCATCCGCGTCTGGGGATCCTGCAGAGCCTCGTCGTCGGCATGCCGTCGTCAAGCATGTTCGCGCGTATTTTCCAGTTCGGTATGCGGCACGGGATGCGCACCTACACGATGGGCCAGTCCTGGTGGGTCGGCGAGTGCGGCCCGTTCTGGGGTCACAATGCGCTGGTTCGCATCAGGCCGTTCGTCGAGCAGTGCGATCTGCCGATTCTGCCGGGCAAGCCACCCCTTGGCGGGCATGTCCTCTCACACGATCAGGTCGAGGCGACCCTAATGCGCCGCGCGGGTTATGAAGTGCGCGTACTGCCGATCGAGGATGGCAGTTGGGAAGAAAATCCACCGACGATGCTTGATTTCGCAAAGCGCGATGTCCGTTGGTGCCAAGGAAACATGCAATACGTGAAGCTGCTCGATCTGCCGGGTCTGTACCCGATGAGCCGGTTCCAGCTCGTCTGGGCGATCCTTATGTTCCTCGGCATTCCGGCTTGGACACTGATGATCGCTCTGTCGCCCTTCGCCGCTTGGCAGGCGCAGTCGATTGCCGATTTCCCCAGTGGACTGGCTGGTTTTCTCTACGTGGTGTTTTTCCTGATGTACCTGTCGCCGAAGATCGCCGGACTTGCGGACGCGGTTATCACCAAAGGCGGAACGGCGCGCTACGGCGGCGCGTTGAGGTTTGCTGTGAGCGCTGCAATCGAGATCGTCTTCTCGTTCCTGCAGGGCGCGGTCTCGACCATCCGCACCACGATTTTCATGATCGGATTGGCCTTCGGCAAATCGGTCGTATGGGGCGGGCAATCGCGCGACGCGTATGGGATCTCCTTGCGAACAGCAATTTCGGATCTTTGGCCACAACTCATATTTGGTCTGCTCGTGTGTGGCGGGCTCTATGCCGTATCACCGACCGCATTTTGGTGGAGCTTGCCGCTGACTGCTGGCTACATCGTTGCGGTGCCGTTCGCCGTCATCACAGCAATGCCTGCGATGGGACGCCTATTCCAACGCTTGGGATTGAATGGCATCCCGGAAGATTTCGACACGCCGGCCGAGGTCAAAGCCGTGTTGGGAAAACACTGAGATTTGTCTTCATCGGCTGCTACGGCTGAGGTCAAAGACAGGCGACGGACTAACCGCCGTTTGCGCCGACGCGGGACGTTTAGGTTTATCGATTTTGCGTAGCCGCGCGGGCTCGGCTGAACTGGCGACGACGGTCGTGTCGACGACATCTGCCTCGATCTGTGCTGTTGCTGTCGGCAGTGGTTCGACGGCTGGGGCCGTCGCGATGACGGGTGAAGTCACCGCCGGTGCGGCAACTGTCTCGTTGCTATTCTGACCCGTCGTTGCCAGCGGATCGATGACCGCCACCGGCTTTGGCGGGACAGCTGCGGCGATCAAGTGCTCGCCGGTTAAGGCGATTTCCGTTGCGATCTTCGTTTGCGCTAGTTCGGCACGGGTCAACCAACGGATGGTCGTGCCGGGTGCCGCCATCAGGATCGGCATGATGCTCTCGTCGACGCCCATCGCGACGAAGTGTTTGCGCACGTTTTCGTAAGTGCTGGAACGAGTTTGCGTTTGTACCGTCTTCTCGGCGATGGTCTTTTCGCTGATTAACTTTCGCTTGACTTCGACCGGAGAGCCCCAGACGCGGCGTGTTGTAATCTGGTAGGTGCGCA
>JANLXZ010000126.1:0-1623 GCA_031365375.1 Hyphomicrobiaceae bacterium
GGCCAAGCACAAGGTAAGATTGACCGTAGGATCTGGATGCTCAATCCAGCACGTCGCGAATTCGAGCAGCTCGATACGTTAGTTTGCTTGAGTCGCTTAAAGTATACCGTAGCGCGCGAATACGTCGGCAAGTTTGTCGCCGCGCTGCAGGTCGGCAAGCGTATTCTTCTCACCCTTGATCTTGTCAAAGGCGAGCGCGAGGGCCTCCGCTTCGATTTTTCGCGGACGCCATCGGCATCGCCAAAAACGAGATCGCCCGAATGCACAATTACGCCCCCGCAGGCGACCGGCGTATCGAGCGCCATGATCCGGCCGCGCCCCTTGCTGTCGAGTGGGGCGATGCCGCCATGAAAGACCGGAAACCTAAGTGCGCGAATGGCTTTGATGTCGCGCGTGCAACCATCCATCAGCGCGCCAGCTGCCCCGCGCGCTCGCGCGGCTGTCGATAACAGCTCCCCATGGCGCGACGCGTGCCGGATTAGAGCAGGCGAAGATGGGAATTTCGCCTGGCAGCAGGCTGTCGATCAGAGCAATCTCGAGCTCATAGGGGTTGGTGCCGGCTTCGTGGTGATAGGCCTCCATGAACGCCGCGGTTCGGCCGCGGCCGACCATCACCAATCGTCATCCAGCGGACGTATGCGCCTCGGCATCGCCTGATGACAATACCCGACGTTGTCGAGACAATCGGACAGGACCGAGGTGAACAGGTGGGTACGGAGTTCGTCGAGGCTGGGCATGGTGCTGTGCTCCAGTGAAGTTGCCGCGATCGATAAGCGGCGACGAATACTGCGCTCGACGACGGTAGCCGCATCGCACATCGAGCGGCAAGTAGGCACTCGGTGCCAGATCCAGCCGCCAGCAATGCAGTGAGCTGCGCAATTGATAGTGCCGCGGACTTGAGCGCACCGTGCGCGTTCTTTCGGCACCGCAACATGGCGGCGGTGATTTGCGATTGGCTGTTCGTCGATTTTCATCACGTCGCCGGATTCGCCGTTGTCCAATTGCAATATTGCGCTTAGCCTTGGAGGTACGGAAGCTCCCAGCTCGACTATCACAGCCGCAAGCTGCGGTCGGGTATGCAACAGCGAGTGTGATCTTTGTCGGATACGCAGCACATGTCGCAGTATGCCGGTAGCGATCGTCGCAATGCACGCAACGAAGCGGAGGCGGTGTTCGATGCCTCTCGGCAGCAGATCGCGATTTCGGCGCAATGGCTGGCTGGCGGCGTTTCCAGTAACTTCCGGCTTGGAGTGACACCGACGCCGCTGGTGTTCGATCGCGGCGAAGGGGCCTACCTTTACGACATCGATGGCAATGCGCTGATTGACTACTATCTGGCGCTCGGACCGATGATCCTCGGGCATAACCCAGAGCCGGTGCGGCGTGCGGCGATGGAGCAGTTGGGCCGGGGCATTCTATATGGCGGGCAGAGCCGCCTGGAGGCGGAAGTGGCGGAGCTGTTCTGTCACTTGGTGCCGTGTGCCGAACGGGTGCGCTTCACTGCATCCGGTTCGGAAGCGGTGCAGCTCGCCTTACGGCTGGCGCGGGCTGCCAGCGGCCGCAAGACGATCGTCAAGTTCGAAGGCCACTATCACGGCTGGATGGATAACGTGCTGCTGTCGG
>JANLXZ010000134.1:0-8431 GCA_031365375.1 Hyphomicrobiaceae bacterium
TCATCGCCTCGCCAGGATTTCGATCCCTGACGTCCGGCCCCTCGTCCGGTTACCCGGACTCGAAGCCGCGTCCCGCTGCGATGACGTGTTGTCCGCCGCACGTCCCGCCCATCCGAAGCGGAACAGAGCTAGCGTGCGTAATCGCTAACCCGCAGGGGAGACACAGGGAGCTTAGGCCCAGCCTCGTCATCGCTCATCCGAAAGTGGGTGGCCCCACTCCGGCACGGATACGATCCTCACGGACGGTCTCCATGTTCGGCACCACGTAACCGCCAGCACACGTCTACGCTCCCGGGTGGTGCCCGACACGAGAACTATCGCACAGGTTCGAAGAGCGGGGATAACTTTGCAGGAGCGAATGTTGCCGACGTGGTGAATGCAGTCATCTGACGCGAAATTTGTAGGTCGGCTAGAGCGATCTTGCGAGCGACCTTTCGGGAGTCCCTTTAGGGGAGCCGACATCACGGTGGTGAAAGGACCATCATGGCAGCCCTCGCTGCCCAGGGGGTGCCGTGCGCGAGGGCCAAGCGGAGCGCGACCCAACTCGAATTGACAACGCTCGTGAATGTTGGGTCGCACTACGTTTGACCCAACCTACAGTTCTACCGAATCACGTCGGGCCGAACGCAAAAAGAGCCGCCGAAGGCGGCTCTTTCCGTTTGGTTCGATTAGTCCGCGATATCAGAAGCGGATGATCGCGCCAGCCATCACAGCATCGAAGTCTTTGATGTTGGCATTGGACGATATCGTTCCCAGGTTATTGGTCGTCGTAACATCTGCGCTGAAGTGGCGATAAGAAACGTAGATATCCATCGCAGCAGCAGAGACTTCCTGGTTGATGCCCAGGCCCCAGATATCAACATCTGATGACGAGAGGCAACCCGAACCGTTCTGGACGCCAACGTTTGGATTGGTGACAGTGCCCGTAGGTGCACCAAAGGCGCAAGAGACGCCACCTTGGGTACCAGCAGGCGTATTGGCACCGTTAGTCAGGCCAGCGCCAGTCTCGTGACGAGCGTACTCGCCGTAGAGCGTGGTCTTACCAATTCCGAACCAATTGCGTTCGATACCACCGATGATCTGCCAGTAGGTATCCTCGTCCTTTACGCCGCGAATGTTACCATTGTTGGCGTATAGTTGCCGGCGGTTTTCGTCGGTGTACTGGGCGTAAGCACCAGTTAGGAACAGACCGGTGGGGACGTGCATGATGCTCGCCGAACCGCTGATCACATGGCAATCGACAGTACTGACGCTGTTGTTACCAGCATTCAGATCAGCGCACTGGCTGCCGTCCGAACCGGTCTTACCAACATTGTCCCACTGCTGCTTGTAGCCAATACCTGCGGCAACACGCACGCCGTTGAATTCACCCGCGTAGCGCAGGGCCGTATCCCAGAAATCATCTTCACCGTAGGCTGACGATGTTGTGAAGCCCATGTAGGTCGGCGAGACGTATCTGACGACAGCGTTACGATCGCCGTCGATGTTCCAGGCACCAGCAAAGCTAGGCGTGATGGAGTTCCACTTGTTGCTCGACAGCGTGCCGTTGGCATTGCGCAAGAAGAAGCCACCGATCCAAGCGTCGCCCGAACCGACCGTGTTCAAGTTGGCAAGGTTGATTTCGGTGATGCCATCCGTTGCGGATGAAGTCTTACCGACCCAAAGACGACCGAGCTGCTTGTTCTCTAACCACCAGGCGCTGTGACGAATGTCGATCTGGTTGGCGTTGGAACCGCCGCCTGGCGTTGTCTGGTTGCGGCTGCCTGAGTTGGCGTAACGAGCGCCGATTTCAAGCAGGTAACCAGCTGACCAGTCGTTGCCGATTTTCGCGTCGCCGACGAAGCGGAAGCGCGTGCGTGAGTTGTTGTTTGAAACAACGTAAATGTTGTCCTCAAACCCATCATCCCAGAAGATGACGGCTTCGTTGACTTGGCCCGAAACCGTGAGCGAAACCTTGCGATTACCCTTGCGGGCGGTCGTGGCTTCGAGTTCGGCAACGCGCTCTTCGAGGTCGGCGCAGCAGTTACCGCCGAGATCGGCAGCAAATGCGCCCGTACCAATCACCGACGCGATCGCAGCGATCGCGAGGCGGCTGGTTGATTTTGTTAGGCTCCCAGTCATTCGATATTCTCCAGTCTGTCTTTTTCAGTTTTTGTGCAGGAAGCAGCACGCGCTGCCCGGCGATGAGCCCCGTGTTCGGATCGAACGGCACGCACGCGCGTGAGCGCACGCGGTTGGATCCGAACGCGGACAACTGACGCTACTGAACTGACGCTTGAGAGGTACAAAGTGCGACGAACACTTGCTCGCCGGGCTTGCTCCCTGCGGATCAGCTGTCGGGCGATCAACCCTTCAACCATGTGATCCGGGGCGGGGCGCCCCTGTCGCACGACTCGTGACAATGGATATTGGATAGTGCAGGGGATGCCCCCCGGCAAACGTCGTATTGGATTTCCCCAGCCGTTTGGGCGTGTATGTGACGGGAAAGCCACGAAAAGCTTCAGAGACACACTCAGTTTCGCGATTTGTTCTACATTTTATTGGGTCGAAGGCTGCGATTTCAATCGCAGCACTTCTTCACGTCAGTGGGAAAATCCGCTTTTGTCCCGACTCGCGGCTCCGATCGAGCGGAAATTCGAGTCGTGATCCAGGGTCCCTGCGAGACATTTTCACCCGAACTTCGGATCCAACTCGCCCTTGGCGTACCGCTTGGCCATGTCGGCAACGGTGATGACGCGTTTGATCTTGCTGGCTTGGCCGGCAGTGTTGAACTCTTGCAGGCGCTGCTTGCAGAGCTTCGCCATGGCATCCATCGCCGGCTTCAGATACTTGCGCGGATCGAACTCGCCCGGCTCCTCCGACAGCACGCGGCGGATCTGGCCGGTCATCGCCATGCGGTTGTCGGTATCGATGTTGATCTTGCGTACGCCGTTCTTGATGCCGCGCTGGATTTCCGCGACCGGCACGCCCCAGGTCGGCTTCATCTTGCCGCCGAACTTGTTGATGATCGCCTGCAAATCCTCCGGCACCGACGAGGAACCATGCATGACAAGGTGCGTGTTCGGCAGCTTCTGGTGAATCTCCTCGATCACGTTCATCGCGAGAACCTTGCCGTCGGGCTTGCGAGAGAATTTGTACGCGCCGTGGCTGGTCCCCATCGCGATCGCCAACGCATCAACCTTGGTCTCTTTGACGAACTTCACCGCTTCGTCAGGGTTCGTCAGAAGCTGGTCGTGGGAGAGCTTTCCTTCCGCTCCATGACCGTCTTCCTTGTCGCCCATCCCGGTTTCGAGGCTGCCGAGCACACCCAACTCGCCTTCTACCGAGATGCCGCCAAGATGCGCCATGTCGGTGATGGCCTTGGTGACGCCGACGTTGTAATCCCAATCGGCGGCCGACTTGCCGTCGGCCTTGAGCGAACCATCCATCATCACGGACGTGAAGCCCGCCTGGATCGCCGTCATACACGTGGCGGGTTCATTGCCGTGGTCGAGATGAACGCAGACAGGGATGTGCGGGTAGATTTCGGTAACGGCGTCCATCATGTGCTTGAGCATGATGTCGTTGGCGTAGGAGCGCGCGCCGCGGCTCGCCTGGATGATCACCGGCGCATCGACGGCGTTGGCGGCCTCCATGATGGCCAGCGCCTGTTCCATATTGTTGATATTGAATGCCGGCACGCCGTAGCTGTGTTCGGCTGCATGGTCGAGAAGTTGACGGAGCGTGATGCGGGCCATGGCTGATGTTCCTTCGTGAACAGTGGCTTAGATTGGGAATATGACGCTTCGTTTAACGGGTTGACGCACACTCCGGCAAGGGTCGGGGCGTCGTCAACCAACAACAGAGTAACCGCCGTCGATCGGAATGGCGGTACCCGTTACGAAATCGGACGCCGGGCTGGATAGAAACACCGCGATACCCTCGAAATCATCGGGACTACCCCAGCGGCCGGTCGGTGACCGGCCGATCACACGCTCATGTAGCCCGGGCACGTCGCGCCGGGCGGCGCGTGTCAGGTCGGTTTCGATCCAGCCGGGCAAAATGGCGTTGACCTGGATGTTGTCCTTGGCCCACGCGACGGCGAGAGATCGCGTCATTTGCACGATGCCGCCCTTAGTGGCCGCATAGGCCGACGCGAATGGCGAGCCGAAAATCGACATCATCGAGCCGGTGGTGATGATTTTGCCGCCGCCAGCCGCCTGCATGATCGGGTAGGCTGCCTGCGCGCCGAAAAACGGACCGTTGAGATTGGTATCGAGAATCGTTTGCCATTCGACGGGCGAATAATCCTGCGGTTGCTTTCGGATATTGATGCCCGCGTTGGCGATCAAGATGTTGAGACGCCCAAACTTCGCGACGGTGGCTTCGACTGCTGCCTTGGCCACTTCCGGTTTCGCGATGTCACCGTCGAATGTTGCCGTTTTGGCGCCGAGCGTGGCAAGTTCGTCCGCGGCTGCCTTCGACTTCTCGCCGTTGCGGCCAGCAATCATAATTGTCGCGCCTGCTTTAGCGAGGCCGCGCGCCATGCCGAGACCTATGCCACCATTTCCGCCCGTGACGAGAGCGACCTTGTTAGTCAAATCGAAGGCTGGATTTCTAGCGATCACAGCGAAACTCCCTTGTGCAGGCGATACATGCGTACAACTTGATCGGATATCTCTACCATGGTTGAGGATTGTTGCAGTAGGATCGATCCCGCGATCTGATCTGCTTTCACGTTTGGGGTGTCACGTGCGGCTTGCCTACGATTGTTCGAAGTGCCCAGGCTATTGCTGTTCCTACCCCGTCATTCAGCTGACCAAGCCGGATGTGACGAGGCTCGCCCGCCATTTCAAGTTGACGCCAGAAGCGGCAGAGAAACGTTTCACCAAAAGCGCGCACGGCTATAAGCGGGTGATGCGTCGTAAGAAAGATCAACATTTCGGACGCATCTGCCAGTTCTTCGACACGCAAAAGCGCCGCTGCACAGTTTATGTGGCAAGGCCATCGGTGTGCCGGAGCTTTCCCACCTCGACCCGGTGTGGCTATTACGACTTTTTGTCTTTCGAGCGTAAGCATCAGAAAGACCCCGATGCTGTCGCCACGACCGAGAATGGTCAATGGAGTTGACTGACGTCGCGCGCGGTGGGCCGATGCAATGACGCCCGGTGCACCGCATGCTTCGGCCATGACGGCGCCGCCGACCACCCGATTTTTAGGCGCGATCCTCCTCCTCATGTTCGTCATGAACATGATCGGCCGCGGCGTCACCGAAACGTTTGCGGTGTTCCTGTTACCCGTTGAGCAATCGTTCCAAGCCTCGCGCTCCGAAATGCTGCTGACGTACGCGATATTCAATCTCGTCTATGGATTGGCTTCCCCTTTTACCGGACAATTGATCGATCGCGCCGGTCCTCGCGCTGCCTATGCCCTGGGCCTTACGACGCTTGGATGTGGATATCTGGTTGCTGGGTCGGCAAAGACACTCTCGAGCTACTACCTCGGCGTCGGCGTGATGGGCGGGCTTGGCGCCGCGAGCCTCGGCATGGTGGTCGCGTCAAGCATCATGAGCCGCTGGTTCGAACGGCGGTTGGGTGCGATTATGGCGGTGCCTTACGCGGCGTTGGGTGCAGGCATGTTGCTGATCCCGCCAGCGTCGCAATTGCTGATGGAGCGGATGTCTTGGGGGCAAGCCTATCATGTCCTCGGATGGTGCGTTCTCGCCATAATGCCGATCGTGTTGATGCTACCGTTGAAGCGTGTCGGCGCGGGATCGGCTGGCTGGCAAGCGGGTCGCGCTGCGGCCGCAGATGGCGGAGATAGCGGCTGGACGTTGAGCCGAGCAACGCGCACGCAAGCGTTCTGGCGGCTGTTTTGCGCATACTTCGCCACTTCCGTAGCGTCCTATGCGGTGGCGCCGCAAATGGTTGCCTACCTCGTCGAACAAGGCTTTGATCGCTTGCTTGCCGCCAGCGCTTTTGGCATGACAGGGGCTTGCTCGGCGATCGGCATCGTTGCCATGGGCGCGATTTCGGATCGGATCGGCAGACGGTCTGCGGCGCTGATCTCTTACGTCTCGTCGATTGCCGGCGTTCTGGCATTGATATCGGTTGCGGCGCTGCAAGCATTTTGGCCGGTTTATGGTTTTGTTCTGCTGTTCGGCCTGATGCAGGGCGTGCGTGGACCGATCATACTGGCACTCGTCGCAACCGTGTTTCGCGGCGGATCGGTCGGCGGCATTTTCGGCGCATTGACGGTAGCGCCGGGCCTTGGCGCGGCGATCGGCGCATGGGGATCAGGCTACTTGCACGATCTTACAGGTGGTTACGCTGCCTCTTTTTCTCTCGGCATTGCTGGCAGCGTGGTCGGGATGTTTTTGTTCTGGCTGTTTCCGCGCGTCGGCGATGAAGCGAAAGTTGTATCGGCCGTTTGATCCAATTCAATAACGCACTGATATGTTGAGCGATCCCCACAGGCGCTCGCGTGAAACATCACGAAAATCGGCATGCTCACCCGATATGCCACCGGATAAGGCCGCCTCACCCCAAGACCACTCATAACGCGCGAATACGCCGCTGCTCGTCTGCTTTCCGGCAACGTTGCCGCTAGCACTCCCCTCGATCCCGACCGACAAATCGCCGATTATGCGGTAACCGATCCTCAGCTTGGCCGCATACCCGGAATGCGCTGCGGTCCAACCACCGTCGAGTGCCGCCCATGCCTTGGGTGTGATATTGAGCCAGCTCTCGAAAACACCTTTCGCACCATAATCAAGGCCCTGACTGGCGTTGCAGATATCGCGCATGTTCAGATCTTGGGCATCAGTTGCCACACCGGCAAAGCCTTTGACGGTCAATGGACCGAAGGTGTGCTGATAGCCAGCCAGAATGTCAGAAAACGACGTGCGACCTTGGATTCGCGAGGCTCGCCCATCGCCATAGCGACAGTCACCATGTGTCGGAAGAGCCGTCGCGTAGTGATAGCGTCCGTACCCGCTACCGAGCCGCACTCGAAACCCGTCCGTGGCCAAATCGCCAAACGGTGCGAACGTGGACGAGCTGTAGGCGACCCAACTGTTCAACGATGCAGAGGCACCGGCAGACACTTCGCGCCACGCCGCGATCGGTGTTGGCGGTTCGATCGCTGCGTCCCAGCCTTCCGCGACCGCAGAGGAAGCCATCGCCCCCACCAGCACCGACAGTAAGCTCGCTAACTGAAAACGGCGTACGCAACACAACACAGCCAAGCCCCGCAGTAATCGTGGCGAGTTTGACTGTAAACTTCCCTCGGGTTTGTTGACCCAGGTATCGACCTAGGCGCAATCAACCGATTATTCAGCAGTACTGCCAAATATTACTATCTGGGATTGAATATACCGCGACATGCAACCCGCGCACGAATACGTGACCTTGCGGACTTCTAGCACCGTGCAATTCAAACAATATGTTTGGTTGACGCTTGCGAAAACGCGTATTGAGCATTCTTATGTACTAGGACGTCGACGAACGTTCGCGCAACGCCTGCAATCAACCGGCTCAAGCCTCTGTGTCAGCACCACTGAAAGACCGAATGACATCGCAAGATCTAGTGGCGTGGCTCGAACAAATGGCGCGAGGCGATCGCGATGCGTTCGCAAAGCTTTACAGCGCTACGTCGGCGAAACTTTTCGGCATAATTGTCCGTATCTTAATCCGCAGGGACCTATCGGAAGAGGTCCTGCAGGAGGTATACATGCGGATCTGGCAGAAAGCGGGCGATTTCCAGCCCGATCGGGCTTCGCCGATCTCGTGGATGGCGGCGATCGCCCGCAATCGAGCCCTTGATGAAGTACGGCGAATCCGGCCCGTTTCGATCGAGGATACGCCCGAAGTCATGGACCTGCCAGACCCGGGAGAACTCGCGATCACAGGCATTGAGCGCAATGAGGATCTCCAAAAGTTACTGAAGTGCCTCGAAAATCTCGAACCGCAGAAAAGGGAAATGGTTTTGATGGCATACTACCGGGGGGAGAGCCGGGAAGCTTTGTCGCAACATTTTGGTAGTCCGGTCGCGACCATCAAGACTTGGCTGCACCGCAGTCTTGCCCAGCTCAGAGGCTGCCTCGGCGCATGACTGATGAACCCTCACAGATCCCGACCCCGCATATTCCGGACAATATTGATGCACTGGCGGCGGAGTACGTCCTTGGCACGCTTGATCCCGCCGAGCGCGCGAACGTGGTTGCCCGCCGTCAGCGTGAGGCAATTTTAGATTTTGCGATCGTTGCCTGGGAAAACCGCCTTGGTCCACTCGCCGAACTCATTCCGGCGATCGAGGCGCCGGATCATGTCTTTTCACGTATTGAGGAACGTATCGATCGGCTCGATCGGAGGCCGGGAATGACGTCGACGACAACTGCCGACGTGGTGACGCTTCAACGCCGGGTTGGACGGTGGCGGCGTGTTGCTGTCGC
>JANLXZ010000118.1:0-9686 GCA_031365375.1 Hyphomicrobiaceae bacterium
CACCGTTGCCGAACCCGGCACCGATGAGGCGCCGCGCGCGACGGGAACTGGCGCGCCGCTGCAGCTCCTAGCCGTGGGATCGATCGTACCGCGAAAGGGCTACACGGTGTTGATGGAAGCATTGCGAGGCTTAGCGACACAGGGCTGGCACAGCTGGCACTTGACGATTGCTGGCGCCGCGCGTGATGCCCAAGAACTTGCCCAGGTCGAGGCGGCTATAGCTGCGACAGGATTCGCAGATCGCATCTCGCTCGCGGGCGCCGTCGACGACGCGTCCTTGGCGAGGCTCTACAATAAGGCCGACCTGTTCGTCATGCCGTCGTTATTCGAGGGCTACGGCATGGTGCTCGCGGAAGCGATGGCGCGTGGCTTACCGATTATTTGTACGACCGGCGGGGCCACCGCCGAAACCGTACCGGATGGAGCGGGCATCAAAGTTAACCCGGGTGATGCGCGCGCCTTCGCCGATGCGCTTACCTGTGTGATGGGCGAGGCCGCGCTACGCACAAAATTTGCCGATGCCTCTTGGGCAGCCGGCCAGAAACTCCCACGCTGGACCGACACCGCGCGCACAATTGCGAATGTGATCAAGGACGTTGCACGATGAGTTTCTCGCCCGAGTGGCTCGCCCTGCGCGAACCGGCGGATCATGCATCCGTCAACGCCGAGGTCCGCGACGCGCTCCGAGCAAGTTTCGCGGTCAAACCATCAATTCGAGTTGTCGACCTGGGCTGTGGTGCCGGCTCCAACCTGCGCGGCACATGTGGCGCGCTTGGAGCGAAGCAGCACTGGACGCTCGTCGATTACGACGCCAAACTTTTATCCGCTGCGAAATCTCGCCTCGCCGCATTCGGGACGGGCGATCAAATCGACGTGAGCTTCAAGCAGGCCGATCTGTCGAGCGGGGACCTCGGTGAGATTATCGATGGTGCCGACCTTGTCACTGCAGCCGCTTTATTCGACCTCATATCGGCCCGCGTCATCGACAGACTGGTTGCAGCGATCGCCGCCCGCCGCCAGTCGTTCTTCACGGTGCTGACTTATGACGGCATCGCATCCTGGCTGCCGGCTCACCCAGCCGACAATGCCATGCGGGACGCCTTCAATGCGCACCAACGCGGCGACAAGGGATTTGGACCAGCCGAGGGTCCCGTTGCCACGGACACTCTCGCGAAAGCATTCGCGCGGCACGGCTACAAGATCATACGGGGCAAGAGTCCCTGGGTACTCGATCGCCGCTTTCTGCAGTTACGCCGCGAGCTCGACCAGGGTTTTGCCGGCGCGGTGCGCGAGACAGGAGTAGTCGGCGCAACTGATATCCACAGTTGGCTGAAATCCCGGTTCAGCAGCCAAAATGCCGTCACCGTAATCGGGCACGAAGACCTGTTCGCGTATCCAGCTTAAAGATCACACAAGTACCGGCTCTCCCAACTCCGCACGTTCTGCTCTGGTCGCTGCATCGGTGCGGGCCTGCTCGCGGTTGGCCTCGGCGCGGCGTGCGATCTCAAAGAGGAGCGCACCGATGATCGAAACCACGATAATAACGACTGCAAGCGCACTGATCGCTGGCGTCGTGCCCTGGCGCACGCGGCCGGCAAGCACCGTCGTCAGCGTCTTATCGGCAAGGATCGCGAACGTCGTCGTGTTGTAGTTCTCGAACGACGAGAGGAACGCGATCACCGCTGCCGAGATAACGGCGGGCTTCAGATACGGCAGAAGGATGTGAAAGAATACTTGCGTTGGCGAAGCGCCCAGATCGAGTGCGGCTTCCTCCTGTCCCCGATCGTAGCGCTGCAGCCGGGACATAAAAATCAGCATGCAGTAGGCGGAGATATAAGTCGATTGACCGAGCGTTGACAGAAACATGCCGTTGTAGACCCGTTCCGAGCCGATCCAGTCGGCAACGTCGCGCCAGAAGATCACGGTCGAAATGCCGAGGATTACGCCAGGAGTGAGTACCGGCGAAACGACCACGAGATAATACAGCGAGCGCGCGCGGGAATAGACCTGGGTCATCACCAGCGCGCCAGCGAGACCAAGTGGCACGGACAGAGCCACCACCATCACGCCGATGATCAGGCTGTTCCACAACCCCTCCATCAATCCGCGGTCGGAAAACAGCACACCGAACCATTCGAGCGTCAGACCTTCGATAGGATACGCCTGCGGGTACTGCGGCGTGTTGAACGCCGACATTCCCATTACGATCAGTGGTCCGAACAAAAAGCCGAAGAACGCCGTGATATAGAACCCCATCATCACGCGCCAAATGAGTGATGAGCTCATCGTGCAATCTCCGAAAAGCTTACCTTGAACAAGCGCATCACCAGCAGCACGAAGGCGATGCAGGTGAGCAATAGGATCAGCGCATATGCCGAACCCTGGTTCCAGTTAAAGGCTTGGTAAAACCGATCATAGACGATCGGCGTGAACCACAACGACTTCGGACCACCCAGTACCAAGGGTGCGGCCAGCGCGCCTGCCGCCAGCATGAAGACCAGGGTGCAGCCCGATGCGATGCCCGGCTTGGCGAACGGCATCACGACGTTGAGATGGATGTGCCACCATGGCGCGCCGAGATCGCGCGCCGCCTCGACCTGATTATGATCAAGGGCTTCGATGGCGTTGTATAGCGGGAACATCATCAGCAACAGATAGGCGTAGGTGAGCCCGGCGTAGAGTGCGATGTCACGCCCGATGAAATCGATCGGGGTGCCAAGCAGGCCCGCACCGATCAACAGCTTGTTGATGACACCGCCGGTGCCGAAAAGGATGCCAAAAGCAAACGCGCGCAAGAGCTCGTTGACCCAATAGGGGATGATCAGCAGCAGCATGTACGTGCGCACCTGCCCCGGCGTTCCGACCTGAGCCAGGAAATAGGCCATCGGATAACAGATCACAAAGTTGAGGATCGTGATGAAAATGCTGATGACGATCGTCATCCAGAATGCGTTCAAATGCGTTACATTCCACTCAGCCGTGGATTGCGTCGAGCCGAACAGAAAATACTGATAGTTCTGCAACGTATAGAAATCGCGCGGGCCGCCGCGTGCCGACGACGGCAGTTTCGGGTGGAACGAATAATCGACCATGTAAAGCTGCGGAAGCACGATCAGCACAAGCATCCAGATGCCGACACCAAGAATGAGATAGATCGATACCGGCCAGCCGTTGCGCTCGATGAAGGTTGCGGTTCGAGGGCCGGTGGCATTGCGACGGTCAAACAGAGCCATCGCCCAGAAGCCGAGGATAACGACCACGGGCAGTCCGAAAATCAGGATCGCGCTGAGCGGTTTCATCGGGTGGACCCGGTTGCCAGAACGACGGCATCCTTGGGGGCGAAGCTTAGTCCGAGCTTCTGTCCGGTCGCAATCGGACCCAGATCATCGCGACGCGATAATGAAACGCTGATCATCTTGTCGGCCGGCCCGCGCAGGAACAATTGCGTGGCATTGCCCTCAAAGGCTTGGCTTGAAACATCCGCAGTGATGACGGGTGTCTCGCCATTCGATGCGATGCGAAGCCGCTCGGGCCGGATAAAGAGGCTGGCCTTATCGCCGGTTTTCACGCCCTCGCCGCGCCGGCCTTTCAAACGGCCCAGAGCCGTATCGACAACAGCTTCGGCTCCGTCGGCGCTAACGACCGTTCCCTCGAAGTCATTATTCTCACCCACGAATGAGGCGACGAACGTCGTCTTCGGATCATCGTACACGCTGCGGCCATCGCCGACTTGCTCGATGACGCCCGCATTCATGACTGCGACGCGGTCGCTCATCGTGAGCGCCTCACCCTGATCGTGCGTGATGTAAATAAAAGTGATGCCGACTCGCCTTTGAATGCTGCGCAGCTCGTTGCGCATATGTTGGCGCAACCGCAAATCGAGCGCTGATAACGGCTCATCCAGGAGCAGAACTTGCGGCTCTACCGCAAGCGCGCGAGCAATAGCCACGCGCTGCTTTTGGCCGCCCGACAGTTCCGAGATGCGTTTTGCGCCCTGATCGGGAAGAGCGACAAGATTCAACAGATCTTTGACTTTGGCGCTGCGGTCAGCCTTTGCCACACCGCGTACACGCAAGCCATAGCCGATATTCTCAGCCACCGTCATCAGTGGGAATAGCGCGAGATTTTGGAATATAAGGGCGGTTGGGCGCAGGTTCGGCCCAATACCCACCATCGATTTGCCGCCGATGCGGATCTCGCCCTCGGATGGATCGAGGAAGCCGGAAATAGCTCGCAGCAACGTGGTTTTGCCGCAGCCGGAAGGTCCTAGAATCGAAAAGAACTCGCCGCCCTTGATCTTGAGATTTGCTTGCCTCACGGCCGTGAAGTCACCAAACCGAATACTGACATTGTCGAGATCTACATCGGCGCTCATGCGCACTTCTCCGGCGGGGCGTCGAAACAGGCGGGGTCTTAGTTTTGGGCACGCGCAGCCGCCCGGCCGATCTTCCTAGCCGGGCGGCATACATCATGAAAAAGCACCCGCTCAGGCGGCCTTGAACTTCTCGGCGTATTGCGTACGCAGATCGGCGAACCACGACGGCTCTACCGGGCGCCACCACATCTTATCCAGAGATGTGCCGGGGTAAGCCTCCTTGAAGATCGATTTGGCCTTATCGGAGAGCAGCGCATCGGCGCCCTTCGCGACAGGGTTGTAGCCAGAGCCTTCAGCGACCGATGCTGAACCTTCCGCCGAATGCACGTACTTCAGAAACTCATAGGCCTGATCGACGTTTTTGGCAGCTTTAGTGATCGACCAACCGTCGACCCAACCGATGGCGCCTTCCTTGGGTGCCATGAAAGATACCGGCTGGCCGGCCTTCTTGAGGTTAATCGCGGGGCCATCCCAGGTTTGGCCGATAACACAACCGTTCGAGGTGAAGCCCGACTTGGTGTTGTCGGCCGAATCCCAGAACTGTTTGATCCATGGCTTGCGGGCAACTGCCTCCTTGAGGAGCACGTCGTAGATTTTCTTCATCGACGCTTCATCCTTGAAGGAATCCAGCATCCGGTTAGAGGCGAGCTTGCCGTCGCCATCCATCCACAGGCCGATTCCGAGAAGCAGCGAGTGCGGACGGCCCTGCACCTTGCCCTTGTACTCTTCGTTCCAGAGCGTGCCGTAACTGAGCTTCTCGGGATCGATCTTGGTCAAATCGTTACGCCACGAGATCGCTTCGGTGCCCCAGCAATGCGGCACGTGATAAAGCTTGCCGTCCCAAACCCAATTGGCCTTCGAAGCATTGAGCGCCGAGGGGAGGATACTGTCGATCGAAAGCTTTTTCTCGTCGAAGGGCGCGAGCACTTCGATGTCCTTGAACTGCGGGGCACGATCATGCGTCGGCTGACACATATCGAAGCCCTGGCCCTTGGTCGCCTGCAGCTTGTTGATCTGCTCTTCGTTCTGTGAAAATGGGGTCATGTTGATCTTAATACCGGTCTTCTTTTCGAAGGCGGCGATCATCGGGGCGGGCTGTTCGTCGTCCCAGTTGAGCAAATTGAGGGAGCCGGACGAGGTTTGCGCTTCGGCAACGATCCAAGGGCCGGTTGCGGCCAGCGCACCTGCGGCACCAGTAGTTTTCAAGAATGTGCGGCGCGAGAACCGGCGCGCGGCCTGCATGGTCTCTTGACCCGACGTAAGTTTTTTCTTCACTGAAAGCACTCCCTTTGGCTGTTGAACGCTACTCTAGATTCGAATGAGCACTTGGATCAGATGCCATCCATCCGTGCTCATAGCAAAATTTGATCGTCTCCATGCGACGATCGATTTGCCGTTCTACCCTTCAAAAATGACCCCGGGACTGACAACTGATAGTATGCCGAGCCAGGAAGCGGCTGCAAGCCGTGCTTTTGGGCAAACAGCGCGCACAATCGGCATTATTCCTGCTCGACAGGCTCACCCATCATCGCATCGTCGTCCTCGACCTCAGGTCGCAGGCGCAGCTCTCCACCGAGATCGAACGGCGCCGCAAACGCTCTCAACCGCGAATTGGCCGGATCGTTTGCCCGTTGCAATGGCGATCGGCGAACATCTCGGCTGCGCGCCCATGGCCGGTCCCCGCGCGATAGCGCGACGGTCGACATGCGTATTCTGTCTCCCTCGATGAAAAGCGCAATGGTGCCCGCTGCGCGTGCCGCGAAGAAGTCGATCACCGGCCCGCGCAGCATAGTGCAACCCAGGGGCTGCGGAAACGTCAGCACAAGTATTTGCGCACGCAAGCAATCGTCGGCCACTGCCGCCGGATGGGTCGCCACAGCAAGAACCTTTCCGCGTACGCTCGTTGTGCAACCGGTGCTATCACAGCGGAACGCATCGGCGGTCGCAACCTCGCGCGGGGGGCGGGCATCGGCCTCGTGCTCGAGCCAGCGCGTCAGCTCAAAAATGCCACCCTTCGCCGGCATACTCGACAATGTGCCGTTGGCGGTGCGAACCGCGACGAGCGTGCCATCGCGTCCGATAAGAACGTCGGGCTTGTCCCGCAAAGGCGCGATCCCCAGGCCCGCCGCGATCAGGGCAAGCCCTGCGAGCCGCAATCTCGTTCGAAACAGACAGAGCCAAATCCCGCCGATCATCATCAGAGCGAAGGAACTCGCCGGGATGGCTGGAATGCGCCCAACGGCGCCCGGCAGCCGTGCCACAGCATAAGCGATCCAGGTCATCGCGTCATTGCCGACGCCCATGATCCAAAGTGGCGATACCTCAAGGCCGAATGGCATCGCGATGAGTGTTGCGAGTGCTGCCGGCATCACCACGATGTTGCAGATCGGGATGGCGATCAGGTTGGCAAGCACGGCATATTGTTGACTTTTGTGGAAGTAGTAGGCGGCAAGTGGGGCAACCGACGCGCTCGCGATCAGCGTCGTCAGAATGATACCGCCGAAGAATAGCAAACCGTTCATGATTGGATGGCGCGGCTGAACCGGGCCATTGGCTTCCGCCCGCTCACGCAGCCATTCGTAAACCGCCACCAGTGCGACAACGGCCGCGTAAGACATCTGAAACCCAACGTCGAACAGGTTTTCCGGGAACACAGCCATGATCATCAACGCCGACATCGCGACGTTGCGCAGGCTAACCGCCGGGCGATCCAGCAGCACAGCGAAGAACATCATGGAGATCGTAATCCATGATCGAACGGTTGCTGGCGACGAGCCCGAAATCAGGAGGTAGCCGAGCGCCGCGATCGTCGCTCCGACGGCGGCAATCTTCTTGATGGGAAAGCGCAAGGCAATGAATGGCACCAATGCCAGCAGCGCGCGAACAACCCAAAACACGGCGCCGGCCATGATCACCATGTGCAGGCCGGAAATCGACAGGATATGGAACAGACCACTGTCGCGATAGGCGTCGTTCGTGGCTTGCGTAATCGCACCGCGCTCGCCGGTGATCAGCCCGTTCGCAATGGCACCACGCTCACCCGGCAAGCCCTCGGTGATCCGGGTGCCGATCGCGAGTCGGATCCGCTCGATACCGGCCCAGAACTGCAGCCAAACTGGAGGCGAACCCAGATCGGGATCGAGCATCGGCTTAGCCAGCGAATACCCGATGCCACCCATACTATTGAACCAGGCGGCACGGGCAAAATCGTAATCGCCAGGGAGCGCGGGAATACCGGGTGGTCCGAGCGTCGCCTTGATCCGCAAGCCGTCACCCGGCTTCAACCCCGCAATGGCTACCATCGTACGAACGCGAATGCGATGGGGCATCCGCGCTTTCGAAAGCCCCGCGAACGAGACCAGCCGCAATGTGATCCGCTGCCCGCGCCCGGGTCGCGGCTCGACGAGTTCGATGAATCCGCGCACTTCGGCGAGGCCGATCGAGCACGGGCGCGCGTACGTAATCGGTCCTCATCTTCGCCAACGCAAAGCCAGTTGTCGCGCTGAGCAGTGCGCCGGTCACGATAACGGCGAGGCTTCCCCTGCGCCACAACATCGATAGCACGAGGGCGATCGGCAGCGGTGCGAGTGCCAGCAGCAGTTGGGGCTCCGTAGGCAATTGAAAATAGCCGACAATACCTGCACCGAGAAAGACGGGCACCCACAGAAACCAGCGGTCCTGCTCGGCTTCGAGCGCTTCGAGGAACGCACTCGGCGTCAAGCGATCGATCAGCGAGGCACGATTTTTCGCACGCCCGCTCGCGCCCGCGTCGAAGCCTGCCATTACGTCGGTCATGAGTGCCGCACTTTAATACCCCGCAGGGACCATGCTACACGCGGACCAGTTGTTCCCAACTTAAAAAAGCAGCGCACGCATCATGAGCACCCCCATTTCCAGCGCCAAGCCCGTGGTTACGAGGTTTGCACCATCACCGACCGGTTATCTGCACATCGGTGGAGCGCGCACCGCGTTGTTCAACTGGCTCTATGCGCGCCATACGGGTGGAAAATTCCTGTTGCGCATCGAAGATACCGATCGCAATCGCCACACGCCAGAAGCAGTCGACGCGATCCTCGATGGACTGAAGTGGCTCGGCCTCGATTGGGATGGCGAGCCGTTATCCCAATTCAGCCGAGGCACTCGCCATGCCGAAGTGGCGCACGAGCTGTTGGCGGCCGGCAAGGCATACCGCTGCTACCTATCACCCGAAGAGCTGACCGCCGCGCGGGCCCAAGCCGAGGCGGAAAAGCGCCCTTTCACCGTGCAGAGCCCATGGCGCGACCGCGACCCCGCCACAGCACCGGCCGGCATTTCAGGCGTCGTGCGTTTCAGGGCCCCGCTCGACGGCGAGACGGTTGTAGATGACATCGTACAGGGCCGCGTGGTCTTTCAGAATAAGGAGCTCGATGATCTTGTAATCCTGCGCTCGGACGGTTCACCGATCTACAATCTCGCCGTCGTCGTCGATGACCACGACATGGCCGTCACCCACGTATTGCGCGGTGTCGATCACTTGACGAACGCTGCACGGCAGACGCAGATCTATCAGGCAATGGGTTGGGATGTGCCGGTGTTCGGCCATGTGCCGCTAATCCACGGCGCGGACGGGGCGAAGCTGTCGAAGCGCCACGGGGCTCTTGGCATCGAAGCCTATCGCGGGATGGGTTATCTGCCGTCGGCGTTGAAGAACTACCTCGTCCGCCTGGGCTGGAGCCACGGCGACGACGAGATCTTCCCACTCGAAAAAATGATTGAATGGTTCGACCTGACGTCGCTCGGTAAATCGGCCGCCCGCATGGACTTCAAAAAGCTCGCCGATACCAACGCGCACTACATTCGCGAGACGCCGGATGCTGAATTGCTGGCCCAAATCGAGGTCGTGTTACCTGAGCTTGGCGCGGACAGGGCGCCGGCATCGTTCACCGCGAGCCAGCGCGCGCAGATGCTCGCGCTAATGCCAGATTTAAAACCGCGCGCTCAGACGTTACGCGAGATCGTCAATGGTGCTGCGGCCATATTTGCAAAGCGCCCACTTGACGAGAAGGGTGCCAAGCTTCTGGACGTAGATGCCAAAGCGACACTTTCGATGAACGTTGAAAGTTTTGCTATTATGTCAAATCAGAATTGGGACGCGCAAAGTCTCGAAGCCAAAGTGCGAGAAAACGCTGACAATACTGGCAACAAGCTAGGCAAGCTTGCGCAGCCATTGCGCGTAGCGATTACAGGAACAACCGTTTCACCACCAATTTTTAAGCTGATGGAGGTCCTTGGTTTTGATGAAACAATGAAGAGGCTCAAGGAGACAATTGAC
>JANLXZ010000178.1:0-24473 GCA_031365375.1 Hyphomicrobiaceae bacterium
TTTGGTCCGTGCTGTGACGATGGGGTTAGCACCGCCTCGTCCTCTAGCAGCCTATCCGGCGGCGCTCGCTATCGGCGCGGGCCTTGATGGTCTGCGAGGCGGCCGGAAATCGAGTATTCAATTCATTGTAGGACGTGCAAGCCGCTTCCTTCTGGCCCAGCCGGTCGAGCGACATCGCTAATTTCAAAAGGCTGTCCGGCGCTTTGGCGCTACGAGCATATGTTTGATAGCCCTTCAAGAATGCCCCTGCTGCTTGCTTGAACTGCCCACGAACGAAGAATGACTCGCCGAGCCAATACTGAGCATTGCCGGCAAGCGCATCGTTCGGGTGCCGTACCAAAAATTCGTCAAACGCTGTTTCGGCTGCTCCATAGTTTTGTTGCAGAAGATAGCCGTACGCCGTTTCATATGATTGTTTGGGGTTTCCGGCATCACCACCGGGGATAGCAGCCGGCATCGGCCGCGACGTATCCTCGCCAATGATCTTCCCGATCTGATCGTCACCGCCAATACCGCTTCCTGGCACCACCGTGGTTGAGCCGAAGCCGGTGGAAGGGCCGGCAGGCCGGATCGGTGGCGGCACAGCTGCGGCAATCCGGCTATCGCCGGTTTCGGGTCCAGCGCTGCGACGACCGTTTAAGGCGCGGACCTGATCGCTCAACTGTTCGACCTGACCGACGAGCGCGCGCAGCTGAATTTCGAGACCATCGACGCGCGATGCCGTTCCGGCTTGGTCGCCACCGCCGGATGAAATTGGACCTGGCGGCCTGTAACTCTGCGATGATGCGCCCGACGTTGCGCCGCTGCCAGTGGTGCGGGCGAGCGATTCGAGCGTACCGATTGTAACCTGCAGATCGACCAATTGCTCTTCGAGCTGTTCGACGCGCGAGCGAAGCGGGTTGTCGCTACCGCCTTTGGCCGTCGTGGCAGCCGGATCCGTCGTTCCAGCCGGCGCCGCCGGTCCTTTCGACTTGGTTTGCGACTTGGAAGGCGCACCCTGCGATTGACCGAACGGAGGGGGTTGCTGGGCAGCCGCCGATTGCGCCATAAACCCGGCGACGGCTAGGCATAATGGCACCGACAGCAAAACGTGCAATCGCATTTGACGTCCTTCCAAGACGGTCTGCAAACGAACCAGCGCCCTAGCGCAAAGCGCGCACGACGATTAACGCAACACCGCACGTGCAGGCTTGGCTGAGCGCTTACGAGCGCTCTTGAGCATTTCTGTGTCACCCGGTCAGTAAGATTTTGCGTGGCGCAGGGTTGAGCGTTTCACCGCTTGCTGTCAACGGGGAGACGCCGCCCCAGCGGTCGAGTTGTCTATCAACGTTATCGCGCGTCGATTCTGACTAGCACAGGCGTGATCATCGCATTGAGCGACCCGTCGCTCGCGCCCGTATGCCACGGTACGCAGGCGCTCCGCTTTGACGCCGTCCTCGACCAATCGGGTGCGCACGACTTCCGCACGCGCCGCCGACAGAGTTTTGAGGTCTTCAGCACTTCCAGGTTCGTCCGCGTGGCCCTCGACCACCACTTTGCGTTCTGGATGCAGCTTTAGCCACTCGGCTTGCTGAGCCAATGCTCGTCTGGCCCGAGCGCCTAATTCCGCACTCCCCTCGGCGAAAAATACCAAGTCGCCAGAGGCCGATCGAAACTCGTCTTGTGCTGATTTCGCGAACCCGGTCGCAGCCTTCACAGACGTTCGCCACTCATTGATTGCAGGCGGAACCATTGGTTTCTCAGTTTGCGGACTGCCAAGGTAACTGACCTGGCTGCTGCCGGGTAACGTTGCCTGCTGCCGCACAGCCGATCCTTTGGTATAGATCCCCACCAGATCTTCGCGCGCTCGCGAAGCGCTATCTGACTCTGGATACCGTGCGACAAGCTGCTCGAGCTGGCGCTGAGCCGATTGCGTTTGTCCGTTCCGCAGGGCGGCTATCGCGTCCCGATAAAACTCCGCCGCGTCGTCGGATCGCGGTTGTGAATTTGGCGCCGCCGGTTGGCCGATGCTCACGACACCGATCAACACTTCCCGAGATTGGGCTCGAACATTGCTTGCGACGAGAACGACTGCGACGGCTGAAACGCTGGAGGCGACGCAAATACGAGCGACCAACCCAGTGCGCCAAATCGACATGCGCGTACCTCGGAACGAACGAAACCCCAGCTAAGGGCTATAATTAGCCTCAACTGGGGCAAAATTTTGATAAAGCGACGAAATTCAGCCGGATTATCGGCGCGGAGGCGCCGCATCAGCGGTGCGATTATTCAGGACAGTCTGGGCACGCCGATTCTGTGACCAGCATGAGATATCATTGCAAACCGCCACTGGACGCTCTTTACCGAACGAGATTGTTCGCACGCGCTGACCGCTCACGCCATTTCGACTGAGGAATTCACGAACAGATTGAGCCCGCTTGGCGCCGAGTGCGATGTTGTATTCCCGCGTGCCGCGTTCGTCCGCATGCCCCTCGATGGTGATCGAATACTGAGCATACTGTTGCAGCCAGCGCGCCTGTCCGCTCAACGTCTGCTGCGCCTCCGGCGTCAAATCGGTTTGATCAGTCGAGAAGTAGACGATATCGCCGACGTTCTGCGCGAAATCACGCTGCGATCCTGGCGTGGCGCTGCCCTTGCCACCTGGACCGAGTTGGGCGCTGTCCGGCGTCAATTCTTTGTTGGCGCAGGCCGCCAGTGAGGTCATCACCACCAGCGCCGCAGCCGCTCGGGCCAAACGTGACCACCGGGTCGAGATCTCCATCACCAATTCCTTCCTTGCAGCGAGCCTTCGCCGAACACCCGTCAATCGGGGGACCATGAAGACGCTTAGAAAACGATACGACGCGGGGACACGATATGGATTGGCTCGTAGCGCGCTCATCGTACGAAAATGTGGCCAAAACGAACGAAAAACGAGTTCGGCCGCTAGCTAACGATAATAAACCGCCACGTCTCGATTCGCCGCGATCAAAAACCTGCCCGATCGCAAATACCTGTGCAAAAAAGCAAAAGAAGAAGGCCGAACTGCCAGTGCGCGATGCGCTGGCAAGTCGGCCTTCGATAACGATCCAATAGCGGCGAACCGCTAAAAGATACGCAAATTACTGAGCAACCGACGAAACGACGGCGGCATCTGCACCGAGCTTCATTGGTGTGTGTGCTACTTCTTTGCGGCACGCGCCAAGAGCGACGGCTGCAATTACAGTGATAAGAACGATAGCGCCCTTCATTGTATTCTCTCCTATGCTGTCCCTGGCCTTACCGAACTTCGATCAGCGAACGACCCTTCGGTCGCAACCCCTAGCGAATCTCTGCAGGCTGTTCGGCTGTTGCCATGTATTGAGCTACTGGCGTGGAGGGTTCAGATCAAGCACTGCGGTCGACAGGTGACTGTTTTCCAACAGGCTTGGTGCGGAAATACCACGCCGTGGTTTTTGGTTCCCAGCCCCCTTGGACGCTCGTGTCCACGCACGCGAGAGCTTGAAACTACGCAACAAAACGCCCCAGGCTGATCTGGTCTGGGCATGGTAAACATAGTTCCCGATTTGGCTTAACAAGTCATGAACAGCCGCTGGACGGCGTGTGGAGGACCTGTGGGCAACTCCACCGAAAATGACGCGCGACCGGCCGCCTGCGACTCAGGTGAGCAAGGGTGACCAAGCTGGGTCTGAACCAAAGCCCGGTGTCGGCACCTGGCGCTCGTTGTAGCCGGTGATGTCGACCGAGAATAGCTTAGGACCGCCGCTGGCCCCTTGGCTCTCACGGAAGAACATCAATACGCGCCCATTCGGCGCCCAGGTAGGGCCTTCGTTGTGGTAGCCCTCGGTCAGGATGCGTTCGCCCGATCCGTCAGGCTTCATGACGCCGATTAAGAATGCACTCGACATCTGCTTCGTGAAGGCGATGTAATCGCCTCGTGGCGACCACACCGGCGTCGAATACCGGCCATCACCCCCACTCAGGCGCCGAATACCGCCTGGCCCCATGACGTACAACTGCTGGTGGCCGTCACGATCGGATTCGAAAGCGATTTCGCGGCCATCAGGAGAGAAGGATGGACCAGTGTTGATGCCACCGCCCTGAGTTAAATTGCGTACCTGCTTCGAGCGCAGATCCATTTCCAATAACCCCGAGTCGCCGCCGTTCTGCAGGCTCATCACCAACCGCTGACCATCGGGCGAAAACCTGGGCGCGAACGTCATGCCTTGGAAGTTGCCAACGACCTCCCGTTGGCCGGTCTCGATATTCATCAGCATCACCCGCGGCTGATCGCCAACGTACTGCATGTACGTGATTTCCTGCGTGGTCGGCGAAAAGCGCGGCGTCAGCACCAGTTCGCGGCCCTGCGTTAACAGACGCAGATTTGCGCCATCCTGGTCCATGAGCGCGAGACGCTTGAGGCGCTTGTCCTTGGGGCCGGTTTCGTCGACGTACACGATACGGGTGTCGAAATAACGCGCTCCGCCGGTCAGCTTTTCATAGGTTATATCAGCCACCTGATGGGCGATGCGCCGCCAATTCTGTGGGGTTGCCGTCAGCCGTTTGCCATCGAGCGGTTTGCTGGTGATCACGTCCCAGACCCGCATCTCGACTTGGATCCGGCCATCAGGGGCAAGCCCCGCTTGGCCGACGATCAAAGCTTCGGCGCCCACCGAGCGCCAGTTGGCATAGTTGGGCGCAACCTGCACATTCTGCACGCGATCGATGAAGGCGGCGCGATCGATTGGCTGGAACAGCCCACTGTTGCCGAGATCGGCTGCCACGACGTTGGCGATGTCGGCACCGAGCTTTGGATCGGCACTCATGAACTCCGGGATAGCGATCGGAATCGGCCTGATCTGACCCTTCTGCTGCTCACCTGAGACCTGCGCCAACGCCGAGTGACTGCCGAAAGCACCCGCTGCCAAGCCTAGACCAACGCCGGCCAGGACTGATCGCCGATCGGTGCGGAATTCGAACATTGGTTTGCAACTCATCTTGGCTGACCTCGGTCTTTCGACTTGTCTTCAAAGCGCTTGGTTGGGATTGAATTTCCAGGTGATTTCACGCCACATCGCATACTGTTCCTGTGGCAAGTGGAACGGTGCGCACGTTTGCACGGCCCGTAGCGCGGCGCGCTCTGCTTGGTCCGAAAGCGGGTTGCTCTTGTCGGTTTGCGTCACTTTCGGCTCGCCTTGAAGCGTTCCGTCCTGATTTAGGTTCCACTTCAACGTGACGACAGGTGCACTGACACCGCCGCCGGCGAGCGGCTTATTCCAACATTGCTCAAAAGCGGAATTCAATATCGCGACGATCATTTGCTCGGCGCGCGCTTTGTTGACGCTGTCGGTGCCCGTCTTCGTGCCCGCTGTCGGTCCCTTCGCAGTCGTCGGCTTCGATGGCGGCGTTTCCGCCCCAGCCGCCGCCGACGGCTGATCCGGTACCTTGTTCAAGAGATCCGCCATTTGTTGGTCGAACGACTTGCTCTTTCGGGTCACTTCAGCCGCCTTCTTACGCTCCGCGTCTTCCTTCTTTTTCTTATCCTCGGCGAGCTTTTTCTTAGCGAGATCGTCGGCGCGCTTTTTCTCTTCGGCCTTCTTCTTGTCTTCGGCGTTTTTAAGCTCTTCGATCTTTTTGAGCTCTTCGGCTTTACGCAATTCCTCGGCTTTTTTCTTCAGCTCTTCATCAAGACGCTGCAGTTCGGCGAGCTTATCGTCGATTTTTTTCTTTTCCTCCGGCGTCGGCCCATCTGGGACCGGCGGGGGTGGCGCCTTCTCGATCAAAGCGGCGATCTGATCGGGCACCGGCGGTGGTGGCGGCGGCTCGACTTTGACTGGCTCGGGCGGCGGCGGTGGCGGCGTCTCAACCTTCACCGGCTCTGGCGGCGGTGGTGGCGGCTCGGCAGCGGCTGGCGGCGGGGGCTCGACCGCACGCACCGGCTTTGGCTTCGGCGCATCCTTTGGCGACGGCGCCTTGCCAGCACTCATCGCCGCCTCCTCGATCTTGGAAAGGCTATCACCCTTCTTCTGCTTCAATTCGAGATCGATCGCCGAGATGATCGACACCTCGACCGGAATTTCATCCGGCAGTTTCAGGGGTTGAGTCATGTTGAAGCCGATCAACGCCCAGACGAGGACGCCAACGTGCAGCAGGACCGAAATGACGAGCCCGAAGGACACGATAGCGCTTAACCTCCTGCTTCCGTTTCGGTGACGAGCGACAGCTTGCGGAAACCTGATTCCTTAATCCGCGACATCACCCGGGCGACGGTGCCGTAATCGACCGTTCGGTCACCGCGCACAAAGATGGCTTCGTCATTTGCGCCATCGCCGCCGCGGGCCTTCATGATCGCCTGAAGTTTAGGCCCGAGCTCATCCATGGTGATCGTGTCTTTGTCCTGTTGCCCTAGGTAAATACGGCCATCCTTGGCAATAGACACGACCACGGGCTCTTTATTTTGGCTGTCAAGTTGCTTGCCCTTGGCCTGCGGCAGATCCAACGGTACGCCGCCGGTCATCAACGGCGCTGCCACCATGAAGATGATCAACAGCACCAGCATCACATCGACGAACGGCGTTACGTTGATCTCGCTCATCGGCGCGTGACGTTTGGTGCGCCGTTTGCGCCCTCCGCCTCCCGCCGCTTTGATGCTCGCACCCATGGCCTATCCTTAGCTCCGAACATCAATCTGGCGGGAAACAATGGCGGAAAATTCGTCGGCGAAGGCTTCAAGCCGTTGACCGAGCCTTGAAGCATCAGCGGAAAACTTGTTGTAAAAAACAACCGCCGGGATCGCGGCAACGAGACCGATAGCGGTCGCAAACAGGGCTTCGGCGATACCCGGGGCGACGACTGCAAGACTGGTATTCTTCGAAAGCGCGATTGACTGGAAGCTCGTCATGATGCCCCAAACCGTGCCGAAAAGACCGACGAAGGGGGCCGTCGAACCGACTGTTGCCAGAAAAAGTAGCCGCCGTTCGAGACGTTCCATCTCGCGGCTGATCGTTACGTCCATGACCTTTTCAACGCGCATCTGGATGCCACCCAGCGCCCGAATGTTACCTTCGACGGACCTTTTCCACTCTCGCATCGCGGCGACGAACAAGGCGGCCATCGCAATGGTGTTGCCACGCGCGAGCCCGCTGTAAAGCTCTTCGAGGGACTGGCCCGACCAAAACAGCTGCTCGAACTTGTCGGCTTCACTGCGTGCGCGCCGGAACGACACCAGCTTCTCGACGATGATTGCCCACGACCAAACGGACGCCAATAAGAGGCCGACCATGACGATTTTCACGACGATGTGCGCGGATAAGAATAGATCCAGGAACGCCGTCGATCCCACTCCGCCCGCGCCCTTCAAACCTTCAACCATTTCCCTACCCGCGCTTTCGCATTTGTATCAATCCACTGATGTTGACCGGCTGCGATCGAACAACCAGAAGCAGGCCGGAACATCACTGTCCCGACCCAGAGCACACCTCGGCGAGATTCGGCACCCGACACACGGTCCTTCTTACAGGTCCTGTCGCGATGCAATATGACGGAATGACGGCCCTCTTGCGCCGACATGCGTATGAATTGCCGCACTTTTCAACAGTTCTGTAGGTCTTTGCTAGGTGCAGATGCGGTTGTCGACGAAAGGTTGCACCATCGCCGCATTCGTCGGATATCTATCATTGGAAACGCATTCCGGGAGATGAAACTTAATCATGAGCGATGGCAGGATCGACGTAATTTTCACGCCGGCGATGATTGCCGACAGGATCGAAGTGCTTGCGCGCGAGATCGCTGCAAACCAGGTCGAGTCATTACTGGTGATTGCGATTTTGAAGGGCAGCTTCGTCTTCGCCGCCGACTTGATCCGCGCCTTGCACCGTGCCGGCCTCGCGCCCGACGTTGATTTCATGACGCTGTCGAGCTACCGCAAGAGCACCAGATCGTCCGGTGTGGTCGACATTTTGCGCGACATAGAAAGCGATGTCGCAGGGCGAAACGTTTTGCTGGTCGACGACATACTAGAATCCGGCCGCACGCTCGCCTTCGCCAAGGATCTGGTCGCGGCTCGCGGCGCCGCGCGCATCATGACATGCGTGCTGCTCGACAAGGGCCACAAGCGAGCGGTCGATGTCACTGCCGATTTCAAAGCGTTCGATTGTCCGGAAGTATTCGTTGTCGGGTATGGCATGGATGTGGGCCACCGTTACCGCGAGTTGCCGTTCGTCGGTCAAGTCGTGCACGATTGAAACAGCACGGAAATGAAACCTGAAGGGGAATGCCATGGCACGCGTGCTTTTGGCCGACGACGACGCCGCACTACGTGATCTTGTTTGCCGGGCGCTCGGCGGCGATGGACACACTGTCGTCGTCGCCAACGATGGCCAGGAAGCGCTCGATCTAGCGCAAAGCGCGCAGGCACCGTTCGAAATTCTCGTCACTGACGTGCAAATGCCCGGAATCGATGGAATTGCGCTGGCGAGCCAAATGCTCGTTTTGAATCCCGGCCTCAAGGTTGTGCTTATGTCCGGCTTGCAGAGTGAGATGTCGCGGGCCGGAGATCTGAAAGCGCAAGGGGCCGTGTTCATTTCGAAGCCGTTCACACTCGAACAGATCCGCAACATCGTGCGTCGTGCTTAGCGGCCCGTGAAAACATGGCGTCAAGAACGCAGCCGCACCGCAGATCGCGACTGCGGCGGCCGCGACGGCTCGATTGCACCGTTAATGGCGCTAGCCAGCTGCTGCAGCTCGCCGATGGCGGAACCGTATTTTTCCTGAGCCAGCCGCGTCGCGCCTTCACCCGGATGCAACACTGCACGTTGAATTGCCGTCGAGTGGGATATCGGTGTCGGGATCGCGTTGAGCCCCGGGATGCCTCGCTGGATCTTATCCAGTAATAGCTGCTGGGCTGGATTGGAGCGCATAAACATTGTCATCAGCACAAAGACTTGTTGCGCGGCGACGCCCTTGAAGCCCAGATCCGATTCCAAAATGATGCGTAAGAAATCTACCAGTGCGTTGATCGAATTGCGCTCGAGCATCGTCGGGGAAATCACAACTGTACTCAATCGCAAGGCAGCAAGCGACGTGGGCGAGACACCCGCCGCGCAGTCGAACATGATGACGTCGTAGTAACCGGCGAGACGCTGCAGGTCGGGTTGCATAACCCTTGCCAGCTCCTGGTCCGGACGCTGGGCGCCGAAGTGCGTCAGCAACGCCTCGTCGGTCAGGCGGTACTCGTTCAACGATTGCGGATGGGATGGCACGAGATCGACCCGGCGGCCGTCGCGCGCGTTTCGCAACTCAGCGATATCACTGACATGAGGCGCGATATAATAAGGCAGCGCGCCTTGCCGACCGGAAAGATAGCCGCGCACCAGTTCCATCGCCGTACGGCGCTCGCGTGCGGCGGCATCGAGGGCTGATTGGCTCATCATCATGCGACTGAGCATGCCCTGCTGATCGAGATCGAAAACAAGCACACGCCGGCCGTGGAAAAGCGCGAGCCCTTCCGCGATCATCATTGAACTGGTGGATTTGCCAACGCCACCCTTGTGGTTGGCAATGGCGACAATGATTGTCACTGGCCTTGCAGTCTCCGCGACTGGCATGACCGGATGGCGATATCAGCAGAAAACTGATATCACACCAACGCGGCTGGCGAAGCGCATTCCGTGCAAAGACCTTGTGGCAAATTAGCATAGCATGACTGCGGCCTGCGCACGGGACAAACACCACCAGACGCTGTGCTGCAAACTCAATTCGGCGAGGAGTAAGTAGGCTTGTTATATGAGCGCCCGGTCCCGTTGAAGGGGGACGTTCTGAAGCAGCGGATATTTTCTCCGTTGGCTTATGTGAACGTCCGCAATGCGAACGTGGTCGGGATCACGGCACACGAGGCGCCGCGTTATTCCGCTCATTTCCCGATCGCCTGGCACAAGTGTGACGACCGGTTCGAACTTGCTGTCGTTCGGTCGCTGTTGGACGATGGGCGAGGCCATCCGACGGCCAGCCAATCCGCGCTGACTTTCCTACCGGCATTATGCCGGGCTTACCCGTTCATGTATGAGCCCGCTGGTAAAGCTGAACCAGGACCAGGCAACATTCCAACCCACCACCGCTCGAATTTTATCGATGCTGCGGTAGCCGATGCGCCGAGCGACATCGGGTCTCCCATTTGCTATCCTGACGGCCGTCCGACAAAAGCGACTGCTCAGCGCATCGCACTGCTCGACATGGCGGCGCCGATGTTTGCTGAGACAGCTGAGATAGGTCGGCAGTTGAGCGAACTGGAATTGTTCGAAGCCTGGCCGCTGCGATTTGAGAACGTCGAAGGTCACACGCTCGATGTTCCCAATCTGTGGATCGTGAAGCAAGATGCCATCCAGACCGGCGCACTCGCGCCGGTTATGCGTCGACACGGGATCATTGCCGCTGATCTCATCGGACTGCACCGGGTCTCACTGTTTCGCGCCGGCATTTTGCTGGCTAATGCAAAGTCCGCGTTGAAAATGACACCGGCGAGCGATGCGCAGATTGCGGTGATGGACAGCCGATCATGATCACCTACACCGCGCTCAATCTGTGGCCTGCGCCCGCTGTGCCGCTGCATCCACCGTTCGCGCATCTCGATGCCATCGGCTGGCTCCCCCTCGGCGATGGCGAACTGCTGTTGGCGGCGCATTATTATCCTCTTGCCGTTCGGCTCGATGGCCCCTCCCCCGTCATTGGCGCCTTGATCCGTCGCGATGTGATGGTCCGCGACTTGATCAACCCGAATGGCCGCTGGTCGGGCGCTTACACGCCGGTGGCGCTGCGTTGCTTCCCGTTGCGATTGACCGGCAAAACGAGCGGTGATCCGATGGCCGATCTCGAGATCGCGCGGATCGTCCCCGGTCCGGTAAAACCGCGCGGCATCAAACTCAAGGATGATGCCGGCGCCCCTTCGACGGAGCTACTGTCAATCTACAAGGGTCTGAGTTCGGTTCGCCAATCGCAGGATCGCCTTGCTGCGGCGTTGGACTTGCTTTTGGTTGCTGACCTTCTCGTTCCGATTGCAGATCATCGGTCGTCCAAGCCGTCGGCGTTTTATACGGTCGATCGCCAACGCTTCAGCAAATCCTCAAATCATATGCTCGAGGCAATGGTGCGTCACGCGTTCACCAGCATCGACCTCGTGACGGTGTTGACGTTCTCGCAAGCCCATTTGCGTGCCGATCTGCGCCCCGCCATGGCTCCACCCCCAACGTCGGCTGACGCTCACGCTTCAGGTGAGCACTCATATGGTTTCGAGGCGATATTGCCCTGGCTCGACACCAGCGAGTTATTTCCGACCGCCTGGGCGGGCGATCCGACTGCGTGGTCGCCAGCTGACGTCACCTCGGCGACGACGCCAGCGCCATTCAGCGCTCGCGCAGAGCCACTGCCAGGCGATTGAACATCGGTGAAAACAGGAACTGGAGCACGGTGCGCTCGCCGGTCGGCACGATCACTTCTGTCGTCATCCCTGCGACGAGCTTTTCGTTGATGTCCGGCGGTAGCGACGCGCGATCGGCCTCAACCTCCATCGCGTAATATGGCTGGCGATTAGTCTCGTCGGGCAGCGTATCACGAGAAATCGACCGCACTTCCCCATGCATGGTTTCACTTTGAAACCGTTGGAACTGGGGTAGACGAACCTCCACCGGCAACCCCGGCCGCAGACGATCGATATCGACCGGCGATACCCGGGCTCGGACAACCAGCTTGGCGGACGCCGGCACGACATCGACGACCGGATCGCCCGGTTTCACCACGCCACCTATGGTAAAGATTCGAAGTTGCTGTACCTGCCCACTGACGGGCGCCACGATATCGATGCGCTTCAAGGTATCACGTGCGAGGATCAGCTGCTGGCCGACGTCACTAAGGGTTTTGCGCACATCAGGGATTAAGCTTGCGGCTTCCTGACTGTACTCCTGGCGCAACTGCTTTTGTTTGGTCTCGATTTCCGCCACGCGCTCCTTCGCGCGCGCATAATCGATATCGGCTTTCGACGACTGGCCCTGCAGTTGCTGTTCTTGCCGCTCCAACGTCAACACGCGCGGAAGTGGCACAAGCCCCTGCTCGAGCAGCTTTCGTAGCGGCGGCAATTCCTTCGCGATCGACGTCAGTTGCTGTCCGGCTGTCCGCTTGTCCGATTGCGCCTGGTTCATGTCCTTCCGGGCTTGCTCGATTTGGCTTTCGAGCACAGAGGTGGCGCTGAGATAGGTATTGCGGCGGCTCTCGAATTGGCGCTGATTATCGAGTTGTGCCGAACGCACCATCGGGTCGTTGGCGAACGCATTGACCGCCTCAGGATAAACAAGGCTTTCACGCAAATTCAATTGCGCCTGCAAGCGCGATTCGAGTGCCAGAGCGATCGCCTGTTGTTTGCGATAGAGCTCCTCACTGGCAGCGCTTCGCGTTGGATCGAGACGCAGAATGACATCGCCCTGCTTCACGAGATCGCCGTCACGCACCAGAATCTCGCTGACGATGCCGCCCTCGAGGTGCTGAACCGTTTTGCGGTTTGCCTCGAGAGAGATAGCGCCCGGCGCAATCACGGCGCTGTCGATGCGGGCAAAGCCCGCGCAGATCGTCAGTACGCTCAGAGTGCCAAAAATCACGCCGTAACCGCGCCTGAGCGTGGTCCCGTAATCGGCCGACGGCATTGGCGCAGCAGCGATGGCGACATCGTCACTTCGAGTGATCATTTCGTGCGCCTCGCATCGCTCGGTGCGGGACCCGAACCTTCGACAACCGTCAGCGCCGGCGCGCGCAACTTAGACAACCTATCGACGACTTGGCCGCGGGGCCCGAATGCTTGCACCGTGCCGGCATTCAGTACGAGCACGTCATCGCAATACGACAACAAACTAAGTTTGTGGGTGATGACGACAACGACACTGCCATTTTGCCTCATGCGGTCGAGAGCCAGCCCCAGGGCCTGCTCGCCCGCGGCGTCTAGGCTCGAACTCGGCTCATCGAGGATAACCAAGTGCGGATTGCCATAAACGGCACGCGCCAGAGCAATCCGCTGCCGCTGTCCGCCGGAGAGGACATGCCCAACGGCGCCCCCCACGAGGGTGTTGAAGCCCTTAGGTAGTTCCTTGATCAGATCGTTTACACCGGCGAGCCCAGCGGCTGCGATCAGCTTATCCGAATCAGTCGTGACGGACGGATCAAATCGCGAAATGTTGTCAGCGATGGTGCCTGGCAATAACTCGATGTCCTGTGGCATGTAGCCCATATGCTGGCCGAGGTCGTCCTCATTCCAGTGAGACATTTCGTGGTCGCCGATCGAAATGCTGCCGCGGCGGGGATGCCAACGTCCGACCAGGAACCGCGCAAGACACGACTTGCCGGCGCCGCTCGGTCCGATGACGCCAAGCACCCGTCCGGCCGGCACATTGAATGAAACGTCGTTGATGACGATTTTGTCGGAATCCGGAGCGGCGCCGATGATTCGGGAGACATCGAGCGCGCCGGTCGGCCGCGGGAGCGTGACGTTGCGTGCCTTCTCGCCGGCTCGTTGCAATACAATGTCGAGCCGATCGATCGCCGAGCGAAAATTGGTAAAGCTGCGCCAGCTGGAAATCACTTGGTCGATTGGTCCGAGGCCGCGCATCATGACGATCATCGCGACCATCAGTGTGGCCAGGCTGACCTCGTTGCGAAGAAACAGGTAAGCGCCGACGGCGTAAATAATGATCGGCTGCGAGTTACGCAGGCAGCGATTGATGGCCTGGATGACATGGCTGCGATTGTTCGCAACCGATTGCCAGCCCAACGCGGCATGATGCATGCGGTACCAAACTTGCCTGACACGCGGCAGCATGCCCAACGCCACGACGGGTTCGGTATTGCGAAAAATGGCGCCGCCAAACTCGTTAGCTTGCATCGCACATTGAGCTGAACTGCGGCTACTGTCGGAAACCAGAAACTGGTTCAATACCGTCAAAAAAACGGAGAATAAAACCATCAGAATCGAGAGGATGCCTAGCACCGGATGGGCCAGGAACATCACTGCAATAAAAATCGGCGACCAAAACGCGTCGAACGTCGCACCGATGATGGGCCCCGACAAAAAGTCGCGCACACTGTTAATATCGTTGAGCGGCTGAGCCGATGCGCCGGCGGCCGATGTATTCCGCTGCCGGTTGACCGCATCGAATACGACAGCGGTCAATTTTGCGTCGATAGCGACCCCGACCCGTTGCAAAGTACGAGAGCGCAGATAATCGAGCGCCGCGTACATAACCATGATGACCATTGCGATGATGGTCAGCACCCAAAGTGTCGCTTCATTGCGGCTCAACGCAACGCGATCCATGATCTGCTGCGTGAACAACGGGGACACCAGATACATGATCGGGCCGAACAGGCTGAACCCGAACATGGTCACATAAACGGGCGTGAATTCCCGAAGCACGGAAAGTACCGGCGAAGCTTTACGCTGCATGAGGTCGACCCCGACGGAAAATTCGGCAAATAAGCTTTAAATCTGATGCGCGATCTCAAAAATTGCCATTCTGGCCATTCTGGGATGTTACGATATCTCTACGAACGTCTAAGATCCAGCCCGAAAGCTGAGCCGCGACGCGATTCGTGATCGAATGATCCTTTCACTGCGTTATGCCCGAAATACACGGACCCGATGCGGTTCGGTGGCACCGCTTCCAGCGTTGGCCGCCAAATTGTTCGCCGCGGGTGTCTGCGCATTCTGCTGCGTGGCAGCAATTCCAAAGCGAAGTCCAACCAGCGGTTCACGCCCGGTGGGACCGGTCAAAGTGATCGTCTGCCCCGTCGATCGGCGGGTTGGCGCACCGAGGAAGAGACCTTCGACTGTCAACTGATAGTTTTTAGCGCCGGCTCCCGACAATTCCGCCATCAGGCCCAATATTGGCCGTGCTCTGGCTCGCGTTCCAGTGAATTCGCCAGCACTTACGAGCCGCGCCGCACCCGGCTGCTGTCCGCCGATCGTTGCGGCATAGCGCAAGAACACGTCGTTTGGCTTAGCGGGCCAGCCGACCGAAAAGCCTTCGATGCGTGATGGCGCGGACGGACCACCGAGCCATTGATCGAGGCCGACGACTACGTCGCCCAAACGCGCGACATGAGCCAGTACTTGGAAACCGCTCAGCGTGTCGCGCGGTAGCGCTGGCTGCGATGCCAGCATTAGACCGGCCGGGCCGCCGGAATCGCGTCGCAACGGTTCGAATTTCAAAGTTACGTCGAGCGCGCTCGCATGACCGGTGGAGGCGATTTCCACCTGGACGTTGCCACTCTCGCTGGCGCGAATGACGAGCGCTTGCCCTGGCGCCGACATGGTTGCCCGTTTCTGCTCGGGATGGAGGATCACCTCGTTTCGACCAGGCTCACAAATGACGGTAACTACTGGAGCTTGCGCCGCATCAACGGCGGTTTCATAACGCAAGACGTAAAGCCCGCGTTGCAGAGCAAAGCTTTTTTGTTTGCGCTGTACCTGCTGCTGCAACATGATTAGCCACCCCACATCCATCATCTAATTGTTAACGCTTTAGCTCAGCCCCAGCCAAAGTGCCAACGCAATACAGCAAAGATCCGTGCACAACACAGAGGCTAGTGAACAGCGTGATAGAAGCGCCACAAGTCAGCGGGGATGCCCACCTTGCAGAGCTATTTGACCAGGGCAGCAGATGAGAGCGAAGCCTCACTGATTGCGCAATTCGACCATCCGCAGCGTCACGCGGCGATGTTGACCCGGCTTGCAGCACGACGACTTGCGACAGGCGATCTCCACACCGGCCTCATGCTTGCCGACCGCCGGTGCCGCGTCGCCCCGCTGCCCGAATCAATTGATCTCATTTTGCGCGCCGAATTTCTGCTCCGGCTCGGCTATCACAGCGAAGCATTGGCCGACGTCGCATCCGCGCTTGATCTCGAACCAGAAGATCGGATCGCAAATCGAAAACAGTTGACGTTCGGGCCCATAGAGCACCGGCGTGCGGCCGCACTTCACGTGATCGAATTCGATCGTGAACAATCAACCTTGGTTGCGGCTCTGCAGGTGCTTTGGCATGACGGCACGACAACGGCCGGGCAGGCGGCTGTGGTCGATGCCAGCAGCATTCGAGGTTGGATTGCGTGGTCTGGCACCGAAACGCTCGACTTTATCATCGATGATCGCCATAGGCGTCATGCGATCCAAGTTGTAGCTAACCCAAGACACAGACTTGCTGCCGGCCTCGGCCACGCCGCCGACTTTGTTATTGCCAATGCGGAAGCCGGCATCGGACACTGGTCGGGGACGTGCCGCGCCGGCAGCAAGCTTCATCTGGTGCGTGCCTTTAGCGGTTTCGACGGAGCTCCCTCCATCGCAGGCGCTGCTTCAAAGCGCGTCCTGCAGCCCGCGATACCGCATGATGTGACGGTCGTCGTACCCGTTTACGGCGACCTCGATGCAACGCGCACATGTCTCGATAGTTTACTTGCCTCGCTTGCCGGGGACGACCTGCGCGTTCGTGTGCTTGTGGTGAATGATGCGAGCCCGGTTCAGGGGATGAGCAAGTATTTGCAAAGCCTCGCCGTCGATCTGATAACAAACTCGTCAAACTTGGGTTTTGTCGGCGCTGTCAATGCCGCTTTGGACGAGATCGAGAGCGGCGATGTCGTGTTGTTGAACGCCGACACGGTCATTCCGCCCGGTGCCGTTGGCAGGCTTGCAGCGGCGGCGCACTCGGCACCTGGAATAGGTACGGTCACCCCACTCTCCAACAATGGTGAATTGACCAGTTTGCCCGTGCCGTTTCGCGAAAATCCGCTACCCACTATCGACATGATCGAGCACATCGATCGGATCGCGCAAACAGAGCACGCTCACCGGATGCTCGATCTTCCGAGCGGAATTGGCTTCTGCCTGTACATCACGCGACAATGTTTGAATGCTGTCGGCCGGCTCTCCAACCGGTACGAACGCGGCTATGGCGAGGACGTACATTTGTGCCTCGCCGCAGCCGAGGCTGGATTTCGCAATGTATGCGCTCTTTCGGTCTACGTCGGACATGCCGGCTCGCGTTCGTTCGGATCGCACAAGCGAAGGCTGGTCATGCGCAATGCCAAACGCGTCTCAGCCCGCTTTCCCCATCACGAAGCAGAGATCGATGCATTCGTCGCGGCCGACCCATTGCAGACAGCGCGACACGACATCGGCCAACGGCTCATGGAGGGTTTCCATGACCGCTTGATCGTTGCTGGCCCCGGCAGCGCAACGCAGGCTCAGGCCCGCGTGGAAACACTAGCCCGCGCTGGGCGATGCGCGCTGTTGATCCAACGCGAGCGCGGACGGGCTCTCCTGCGCGCATTCGCACCGGGCAACTCCTTGATGGCCGAAGCCGCCTTCACACTGCCCGATGAATTGGCAGAGTTCCAAAAGCTGCGAGCGTCGCTAAAGCCGGACCGCATCGAAGTGTTCGATCCGACGTTCTTTCAGACCCTCGGACTCGATGCGCACCGCCAACCGATCGATCTGCACCTCGCGGATCTGGGCGGACTTGCGCATGTTTGGAACGCCCTGGCCGATACGGCCGATCGGATCATAGCACCGGATGCCGCTGCCTCGGCGTTCGCAAGAGTGCGCTGGCCGGAAACACGTTCAAAAATTGTGACCGAAACTGTCGGATCGCAACCAGCTATTTCTGGACCAAGTCGCGAATTTCCCTCCCGCCTCGGTGTTGTACTCCTAAATGAAACCGTCGCCTGCCGGCGCCTTGTGCGTGAGCTGGCATCACGCTTGCCGCGAAACGGGGAGAATTTTCCCCCGGTCGTAATGCTTGGCGCTACAGCCGACGATCATGGGTTGATGCGAGGTGGTGGGCTTATGATTACGGGAAAGCTCAGCATCGATGAAATACCAGCGGTAACCGCTCGCTATCGATTGACCCATCTTTTCGCAATCTCGGCTGAGGCCAACTTTGGCTCCGCGTACGCCGTCGCCGCCAGGGCAACGACATTGCCGCTCGCACAATTTGCCTGGGCACCGCGCGAAAATTACGCCACACCGGGCGACCTGGCGATCGAGCCTGGTGCCGGCGACCATGACGTCATCAAAGCTGTGGCTGAGTGGATGGAGAGTGTCGGAAGCGTGGCGGGAAAACGATAAATGACCGGCGCGTCCAACCATTCATTGCGATCCGTTCTCGGCATGATCGACGATCGCACGATCGGTGGGTTCGTCTTGGACGACGCCCGGCCAAACCTCAAATTTGTGGTTGAAATATTGACCGACGGTATTCCCGTAGCAGCGGTCCGAGCCGATGCCTTCAGCCCGGCACTCGCCACCCAAGGTGTATCAGATGCATATCATGGCTTCATTCATCCGTTGGCGTTGAACTTCGTTAATACCAGTCAGATTATTTCCGCTCGTCTGGCGAACATCGGGACGTCGGTAGACCCCCCGGTAAATCTCGAAAAGGGCTCCCGGCCCGACCCGCGTTTATCCGCTCAGGGCGCCGTCGATCGGGTCGACGGACGGGTGGTCAGCGGTTGGGTGTTCCCTGACCGGCATTCGACGACGATGGTACACGCCATGTCGGCTGGCGAGGAGATTGCAGCAACCGAACCGCGCGTTTGGACAACGACGCAGGTCGGTGGGGAGACGCGCCCGGTGCTCGCATTTAAGCTGAAGCTGCCCAATGCAATCGCCAATGGCGAACCCCACACTGTATCCATTGTCAACGGGAATGGAACTTCGCTCGTAGGTTCACCGTTTTCGCTCACCCTTTCGAAACTCGAAGGGTCCGATCGGCAGTGATATTTGCAGCACAGTTGGTGAACAAGCGATTCGGGCAGTTCCGCCCGGATTGCAGAACTCCGCAAACTGCACGATTATGGCTTGTCAATAGTGCTGGAGGTACGCGCTGTGCGGGCATATTCGAGAGCTTTGAAAGTGCTCGCAATTGGAGCGGCGTTGAACGCAGTATTTAGCGCTGTGCCAGTTTTCGCCCAAGAGGGGCCGGGATCGATCAACCCAGGACGAGATTGCCAGACCATTCGCACCTGCAATTACTCACGCGGAGGCTCGTTTCGCGGCTGTATATCTTCCTATAGCTGCCGCACCTGCCAGCTCATTCCACAACGATGCAGCATCGGCGCAATCAGCCGAAACTGCCGTCAAATGAGATGCACCTGGGGCGCATGAGCAACGACCACAACACGTCCATCCGGCATCGCATCGGCATCGATCTTGGCGGTACGAAGATCGCAGGCGTCGTACTCGACAGCACCGGTGTCCGTATCGCTAAGCGGCGCGTGCCTTCCCCTCACGCCGACTACCACGCCAGTATCGAAGCATTAGTAACGCTTGTCGCAGCGCTCGAAGCCGACGTCTCTGCGCAAGCGACGATCGGTATTGGCATGCCGGGTTCACTGTCCCCAGCGACCGGGCTGGTACAGAACTCGAACTCGACTTGGCTTAATGGGCGAAGCCTCAAGACGGATCTCGAAGCACGTCTGGGGCGACCGGTGCGGCTCGCTAATGACGCCAATTGCTTCGCCTTGTCGGAGGCAACCGACGGTGCGGGTGCGGGAGCGCCGATTGTATTCGGCGTCATCCTCGGCACCGGCTGCGGCGGCGGCATCGTCATCAATGGGCAGATTGTCGATGGACCGCGCGGCATCGGTGGTGAGTGGGGCCACAATCCATTGCCGTGGTCATCGGCCGACGAGCACCCGGGTCAAATCTGCTGGTGCGGGCGGCCCGGATGCATGGAAACCTGGGTATCGGGGTCAGGAATGGCTGCAGATCACCTGCGCGTAACTGGGGAGGCGATTACCGCTGCCGAAATTGCTCAGCGGGCGGGCATGAACGATGCTGCAGCCAAAGCGACCCTCGATCGTCATGCGTCCCGGTTAGCCCGCGGACTTGCCCATGTCGTCAATTTGATCGACCCACATGTCATTGTGTTCGGCGGCGGCCTCTCACAAATCCCAAGCCTCTACGACACCGTTCCCCGGTTGATGGAGCGCTACATTCTGGCCGACCACGCCACAGTCGACATTCGCCCGCCACGGTGGGGAGACGACAGCGGCGTGCGTGGTGCCGCCTGGCTTTGGAACGAGTAAGCGCATCGTCAATTCTTTGACGAGACCAGATGCGCAACCTCTTCGTAGTCGTGCGCTATGGCGTGGGCACCAGCGGCCCGCAATCTGTCCGCATGCCCAGCGCGAACATGCGAACCACCTAGGAAGCCGATGACGCGGCAACCGGCAGCGACGGCACCTATGACGCCCGCCGGGCTATCTTCGATCACGATCGTCACGGCAGGTTCCGCCTTCATCTGGCGCGCCGCCAGCAGGAAAATATCGGGCGCCGGCTTGCCGTTGGCGACAAGCGTCGCACTGAACAAGTTTTGCCCGAACGCTGCTCGAAACCCGAACGCGTCTACGCAGTGATCCAACCACTCACGCGACGACGAAGACGCAATGCAGCGTTTGACATCGCCCTGCGTTACGAGAAATGCCTCGACACCACGAATGGGTCGGACGCTTTCTCGCATGACGATTCGGTTCCGCGCGCGATGCTCCGTCTCGAAATCTTCAGGGATCGGCCGGCCAATATAGGTGGTAATCGCGGCTATCGCGTCGACATGCCGTTTACCCATGAAGAGGCGCATGGCATCCTCAAGCGTCGTTGGATGACCAATGCGGGTCAAATAATCCGCCAACGACTGATTGGCGATGGTCTCGCTGTCGGCGACGACGCCGTCGAAGTCGAAGATCAGCAGGTCGGGCCGCCCGAGACGTTGTTTAGTGGACAAATTCCGCACCCTTAACCAGCAGCGCTTCAGCCTCAGTGATCATGCGCTCGAGGATCTCGCCCGCCGGCTCAATGTCGTGGATCAGCCCCGCCGCCTCACCGACAATCGCTGCAGCGATTCTGGTATCACCGGCAACGAGTGCCTCAGCGTACCGCGTGCGTTCGGTTGCGGCTGCCGCTCGCATCTCCCCTTCCCGCCCGCGCCATTCGTCGATGTAGGCATTACGCACGACACGAATATTGAAGCGATCCGGCCAGTCGAACCCGCGCGCTATATCGGTGACGCTCTGACGTATCGTATCATCACCCGACGCGCTCACGGCGACAGCGTGCATGTTCGGGTGCACCAATGCCTCGAATGAAGCCCAGAACCGCGATCCGGCGACCACGCCGTCAGCGCCCAACATCAGGCTCGCCGCCAATCCGCGACCATCAGCGATACCACCTGCCGCGCACAGCAGTGTAGCCGGCGCCCGCCGCGCGATCAGATCCGCCACCTCTGGCACGATTGTCATCGTCGCACGCGTCTCGCCATGACCGCCCGCTTCAGCGCCCTGCGCCACGATGATGTCGGCACCCGTATCAATGGCGCGTTCGGCGTCGCGACGCGTTTGCACCTGTTGAATGAGAATGACATCTGCGGCCTTGATTTTCACTGCGAATTCACTCGGATCGTCGAACGACAGGAAAATCGCCTTAGGCTGATGGCCAAGCGCAATGTCGAGGAGATGCGGTTGCCGGCGCAATGACCAGGTGATGAAGCCGCAACCGACCACTGCGTTGCCGGCCGCCATGAACTGGTCTGCCAACCACGCTTCATCGCCATAGCCGCCTCCGATCAATCCCAATCCTCCAGCGTTCGAGACGGCAGCAGCCAGCCTTCCGCCCGCGGCCATAGCCATCGGCGCCGACAAAACGGGGTGGGTGATTCCGAGACGCTTGGTCAGTCGCGTTGCAATTGGCATGGCATCCTCGACGATTTCGATAAGCGCAGTATGTCCGTAACGTTTGCTTGCTTCAATGTTCAAAGCGCGAGCGACACGTTGGCCGCCTTTATCGAACCTGACGTTCAGCCGCCGTTCAGCTCGACTGGCCGATAGTGAAGACTGGTCGGGGATAGCGATGGCGATCCCACAATGAGTTCGTCATCAAAACACAACTCAACATGGAGACCCGTTATGTTGAACAAGTATCGTGCAGCCCTTCTCGCGGTCGCGTTCGCTGCCGGTTCCGCAATGGCCACTGGTTCCGCTTCGGCCGCAGTAACCGGACCTTTCACGCCCTTGAATATTGCGACAGCCGCTGATGGCGGCGGCGTGGAACTCGCTTCTTGGGGACGCCGCTGTTATCGCGAATGCTTCCGTGGCCGTTATGGTCGCTTGCATTGCACGTGGAGGTGTTACCGTCCTCGCCGCTGGTGGTAATATCCGAACTGGCGGTTCACACTTCAATGGTGGCGCGGGTGGAGGTCCATCCGCGCCGCTATCATTTAGTGCCAGTGGTTTTCCAACCAAACCGGCACAGCCGTTAATACTCGATTATAGGTTAAGCTCTAGATTCACAGCTGATATTCCGTATCCGGACGCTGTGACCCACAATGATCAATGGACTGAATAGCGGCAAATCCAACTCGTTGATGAGTGAGTACTCATCGCTGCTGGGTGAAGCAATCTTGCGCAATCGAACCCGTGCGGCCGAGCATTCTGCCCGGATCGAAGGCGAGCTTGCGAGCCAAGTAAAATCCGAATTCATTTCGAATATGAGCCATGAGCTGCGCACGCCGCTCAACACCATCATCGGCTTTTCGAAACTTTTGAGCGAACACGACGCGCGCCGTCTTCAAGACAACGATATCGTCCAGTACTCGCACCTCATTCACGACGCTGCGGGTCAGCTACTTGCCGTCATCAACGACATTCTCGACATCTCCAAGATCCAGAGCGGCCGTTACACGCTCGACCATCGCGAGGTCGAACTCGACGATGTGCTCGCCTCCTGCGCGACCGCCTTTAAACTGGCGGCCGATGACGCCGCAGTCGAGATCAAGTTACAGTTGGATGCCAACCTGCCCACCGTGCGCGGGGACGCCAACAAGCTCCGGCAAATTTTTTCCAACCTTCTGAACAATGCGATCAAGTTCACGCGCCCCGGCGGATCCGTGACGCTCGAAGCCACGCGGACCAGTGACGGTGGCGCAGTTGCCGTTGTCCACGATACCGGCGTGGGCATGACATCCGAGGAAATCGAGATCGCCTTGACCCCCTTCGGTCAAGTTGACGGCAAGAAAACCAGATGGCGCGAAGGTACCGGCTTGGGACTGCCGATCGCGAAGGCATTAGTCGAGTTGCATGGCGGACGTCTTGAAATCAGAAGCACCAAGGGCCTCGGAACTGCCGCCGCCGCATTTCTTCCCTCACGGCATCATGTGTCCGCATCTCAAGACCGCGATTCTTTTCTCGCCCCCGTTAGCCGCCCCATTGGGAATTGACTGAGCAGACGTACGATATCCATTTTTACTATCGGAAGGTATTTTCATGAGCTTGTCGTCTGTCTCTGCCGATCCCCGCTCCCTTCATGGCGATGCATCGATCGGCCGGATCGTGTCCGTCACCGGATCGAAGGCCATCGTGCTGCTAGACTCGAGTCAGTCGGGGGGCGCATTGCTGACAACTCAGCGCCCGGAAATGGGCACTCTGCTGGCGATCGAGCAATCGCGAACCGTGGTGCTCGCCATTGTTTCTGCACTGAGCGTGCCTGTTCCGGCGCAACGCGAAGGCGAATCTGAGATTTGGATCGCGGAACTGGGGCTCGTCGGCGAACTTTGGAAGGCGCGCGACGGGAAAGCCGGTTCGTTCAATCGCGGCGTGACCATTTATCCGCTGCTGGGAGATCGCGTGCGATGCGCGACGAAGCCTGAACTCGAACTCGCGTTCTGCGGCGACATGCACAATGCCGTGCGCGTCGGCTGCATCCGGCAGGACAGCTCGATCCCATCGATGGTCCGCGTCGACGATCTCCTTGGCAAACACTTTGCCATTCTGGGGACGACAGGCACCGGCAAATCATGCACGACCGCGCTGATCTTGCGCGCCATCCTGGAAAAAAACCCGGCTGCCCATATCGTCCTACTCGATCCCCACAATGAATACGCGACCGCCTTTACCGAGTGGGCCGAAGTCGTGTCTCCACGAAACATGCAGTTGCCCTACTGGCTTTTGACGTTCGAAGAATTGGTGGAAGTTCTGCTCGGCGACGTCGAAGGCCGAAAGGCTGAAATCGAGATCCTTCAGGAACTGATCCCGATCTCGAAGAGCCGTTACGCCTCCGGTCGCGAGAAGTCGAACGCATCACTACGCCGCGGCATGCTCGATCCAGGCCGCTTCACCGTCGACACGCCGGTGCCTTATCGCATCTCAGACCTGACCGGCCTGATCGACGAGCGCATGGGCAAACTCGAAAACAAGAAAGATCTGCAGCCGTATCGCCAGTTGCGTACGCGGCTGGACATGATCAGTCAGGACGCACGCTACGCGTTCATGTTTGGACAGTTGACCGTATATCCTTCATCGGCATCGCGATGGACCGGCACGGCCCGGCGCGCATCAACGCGGTGTTGTTTGTCATCGCCGCCACCGGCGCGGCCGTGTTCGCTGTGGGTGAGAGCATTGCCGCGCTCGCGCTTGGC